>JAYVRG010000066.1:0-22058 GCA_043776515.1 Phycisphaerales bacterium | reverse complement strand
GCCGTCGCGGACGCCTGGGAGGCCGCCAAGAAAGCGCCGGTACCGGGAACCCCGATCCGGCGGCCGTGAGCTCCCATTGGAAGAAAAGTCACGAAACTGTTTGGCGGTGTGGTGTGCCCAGGCTTAGGGCAGTTTTAGGGCAGTCGGAGTATTCGGCCACCGTGGCCTTGCACGGAACCCCTAGAAAACAAGCCCCCGCAAGATGCAGGGGCTTGTCGTAGGCGGAGAGGGGGGGATTCGAACCCCCGACACGGCAAGCCGTGTACTGGTTTTCGAGACCAGCGCGTTCAACCGCTCTGCCACCTCTCCGAACACTCTGGGCCGCGCGGCCAATGCCAGTCGCGGCTGAGTCTGGAACAACGAATGTTTGACCGAACATCTCCCCCGGTCAAACCGGGGTGGATTTGACCCAAACTCTTCGGACGACGCCCAATCACCGCGATCAGGGATTGTATCGGCCGGGCGGTTCTCGAAGTCTCACTTGGAATTTTGGGATTACACTCGATTCTGTGAATTCCACTGACCCATCCTCACTTCCGGATGACGCCGTGGCGACCGAGCGGGATCGCCGCATCGGTGCTGGCTATCCTGGCGTCGGTGTTCGCCCGACGTGGGAGCCGTGGGTGGCGATCGCGCTCGTGCTGGTCGCGGTTGGCTTCGGGGCGCTGGTGCTGAAGCGATCCGCGTATTCGGAACGGCGGCGGACGGACGCGGGCGTGTTCTTCCGCGCGGGATATGCCGTGCGTGCGGGGCTCGATCCATACGCGGTGCCGGATGACAACGCCTGGTACTTTCTGTATCCACCGGGCGTGGCCGCGGCGTTCGCGCCGCTGGCTGATCCGCCGACGGCCGCGACGCCTCCGTTTGCCGGCAAGCCGGGTGGGATGGACGCGGTGGCGCCGCCGATCAGCGGGCCGTTTGCACCGTATCCCGTTGCGATCATGTTGTGGTACGTGTTCAGCGTCCTCTGTGCCGCGATGAGCATCGAGTTGCTCGCGCGAGCGCTCATCCGTGGTTCCCCGGACTCGCGTGTTCGCACGATCACACCCGCGTCCGGCGGTTGGTGGGCGGTGCGAATCTGGCCGCTGTTTATGATCCTGCCGGATCTGCTCTCCACGCTCTCGCGCGGCCAGATCAACACCGTCGTGCTCGCGTGCATCTGCGCGGGCGTGTATGCGCTCAGCCGCGGCCAGCGATTCCGCGGCGGGCTCGCCATCGGCGCGGCGGCGTGCATCAAGATCATCCCCGGCGTGCTGCTGTTTGACCTGTTGCTGCGCCGCGGCTCGCGCGCGGTGATTGGGTCGGTCGCCGCCGCGCTGGCGATCATGGTGCTCGTACCCGTTCTGGTGTATGGCCCGACGCGGGCGTTCGACTACTCGCACGAGTGGGTCGATCGCGTGATTCTCGCCGGGCTGCACACCAGCGAGGAGCGATTGCAGGCCGGAGCGAATTTCGCCGACACGGACAACCTCTCTATCCAGGGCTTGCTCCACAACCTGACGAATATCTCCACGCCCCGCGGCCAGCGCCCGCCGGAGCCCGAACCGTGGATCAAGTGGACGCACATCGCCGTTTCGCTGGGCATGCTCGGCGGTTCGCTGCTCATCGGCTCCGCGCCGTGGTCGCGTCCGCGCCGCGTGGACACGGCGATCCAGATCGCGCTCCGTGTCGGCATGTTGTGCTGCGTCATGGTGCTCGCCTCACCGATGAGCCACCGGCACTACTTCGTGATGATTCTCCCGGCGCTGGCTGCATTGGTGTCCATCAACATTGCGCGATCGCATCTGGCGGTGCCGAATGGGTGGGGGATGGTCCTGATTCCGGCGTACATTGTTTTGCAGTGCGTGCCGCGGGTGGTTCAGGAGGGAGTGCTGCGCGATCTGCCGATTCCGCCACTGCTCACCATGGTTGTTTGGGGGATGTGCGCGTGGCAGCTTACGCGCCCAGCAAAAAGCCCCGGCACAAGTGCCGGGGCTTTGGGATGATCCATCATCACTGACGCTCGCGGGGCTCCGTCGCCCGCGATTACTTCTTGTCTTCCTTAACCTCAAACTCCGCGTCGATCACGTCGTCCTTGCCGCCGGACTTCGCGCCCGCACCACTCGTAGCGCCCGATGGTTCGCCACCGGCGGGAGGGGTTTGCGTGGCCTCGTAGACGGCCTTGCCGAGTTCCATCGACGCCGCATCGAGATCCTTCATCGAACGCTCAATCAGGTCTTTGTCCTCGCCCTTGAGCGTTGACTCAAGGTTGGAAATCGCGGACTCGATCTTGCCGCGGGCCTCCTGCGAGACCTTGCCGCCGTGTTCTTCCAGCGCTTTGCGGGTCTGGATGATCGAAGCGTCGGCGCGGTTCTTCAGGTCAACCACCTCGCGGCGCTTCTTGTCCTCATCGGCGTGCAGCTCGGCGTCGCGCTTCATGCGCTCGATCTCTTCCTTGTTCAGGCCGCCGGAGTTGGTGATCTTGATGTCCGCCTTCTTGCCCGTGCCCTTGTCGGTCGCGGTGACGGTGAGGATGCCGTTGGCATCGATGGCGAACTCTACCTCGATCTGCGGCAGGCCGCGCGGGGCGGGTGCCAAACCCGTCAGCTCGAACTGCCCGAGCGTGCGGTTGTCCTTGGCAAAGTCGCGCTCGCCCTGCATGACATGAATCTGCACGCTGGTCTGACTGTCGCTCGCGGTGGAAAAGACTTCCTTCTTGCTGCTGGGAATAGTTGTGTTCTTCTCGATGAGCTTGGTCAACACGCCGCCGAGAGTCTCAACGCCCAGCGAGAGCGGAGTGACGTCCAGGAGCAGGATGTTCTTCACGTCGCCCGCGAGCACGCCGCCCTGGATGGCCGCGCCGATGGCGACGACCTCGTCCGGGTTGACGCTCTTGTTGGGCTCCTTGCCGAAAAGCTCCTTGGCGATCTGCTGCGCCTTGGGCATCCGCGTCGAGCCACCCACCAACACGACCTCGTCGATCTTGCTGGTGTCGAGCTTCGCGTCCTTCAGCGCCTGCAGGCAGGGGTGCTTGAGCCGCTCGAACAGGTCGCTGGTGAGCGCCTCAAACTTGCTGCGGGTGATGCTCACCTGCATGTGCTTCGGGCCTGTCTGGTCCGCAGTGATGAAGGGCAGGTTCACGCTCGTCTCCTGCATGGTCGAAAGCTCGACCTTTGCCTTTTCCGCGGCTTCCTTCAATCGCTGGAGCGCCATCGGGTCCTTGCGTATGTCAATTCCCTCCTTCTTGCGGAACTCTTCCGCGAGGAAGTCGATGAGCTTCTGGTCCCAGTCGTCGCCGCCCAAGTGGGTGTCGCCGTTGGTCGCCAATACCTCGAATACACCGTCGCCGATGTCGAGGATGGAAACGTCGAAGGTGCCGCCGCCGAGGTCGAAGACGGCGATCTTCTCATTCTTCTTCTTGTCAAGCCCGTACGCGAGCGCGGCCGCCGTCGGCTCGTTGATGATCCGCTCAACCTTCAGCCCCGCGATCTCGCCGGCATCCTTGGTCGCCTGGCGCTGCGCATCGTTGAAATACGCAGGAACGGTGATGACCGCGCGATCAACCTTCTCGCCGAGATAGTCCTCGGCGGTCTTCTTCAGGTCTTGAAGGATGAAAGCAGAAATCTGCTGCGGTGTGAACTCGCCCTGGTTCACCTTCACCTTGACGAACTCATTGCCGCTCCCGGTTAGGGTGTACGGAACCTTGCTCTCCTCATTGCCCGCCTTTCCATAGGTGGAGTCGCCGCCGCCGGAGACCTCGGAGCGCCGACGCCCCATGAAGCGCTTGATGGAGTACACCGTGTTCTTCGGGTTCGTCACCTGCTGGTGCTTGGCCGGCTGGCCGACCAGACGCTCACCCTTGTCCGTAAATCCCACTACCGAGGGGGTCGTGCGGCTGCCGGAAGAGTTGATCAGCACCTTGGGCGATCCACCCTCCATCACCGCCACGCACGAGTTGGTCGTGCCCAAGTCGATTCCGATGATCTTGCTCATAGTCGTCTCCCGATTCAGTCAGAGCCAAGCGGCGCAAGCCGCCGGTCTCAGTCAATAGTCACACCGTCGTTCAATGTACGTTCGGGCAGTCGTCCACCCGGCCCTTGATGTATGGCAAGCCGAATGCCAGCCACGACCGAGCGTAGACAGGGCATTTCAGCATCCGAATCACGCCGCTTTCCGCCAGATGCACGCCGAGAAGCCGAATTTGGATTTCGCACTGCCGAACTGGCAGTAGCATGCTACGACTCTGAAAACCGCCGTTTCAGGTGGGTTCTTTCCATGCGTGCTATGGCTGGATTTGCCCCGGTTGTCAGAACACATCCGCCGGATACTCCTCCTCAAACGGTCGAATCTGCTCCACTTCGATCCCATCTGGCAGCGCATCCAAAAAGAGTCGCCCATACCGGGCCGTCACGATTCGCGGGTCGAGTACCACCACCTGCCCGCGATCCGTCTTGCTGCGGATCAGTCGCCCGAACCCTTGCTTGAACCTGATAATGGCACGCGGCAAGGAATCCTGCATGAAAGGATTGCCTCCCGTAAGCTCAATTCTCTCATTTCGTGCCTGCACCAGCGGCCGGTCCGGCGGCTCAAAGGGCAGCCGCGTGATGATGACGTTGCGGAGACGCTCGCCGCGCACGTCCACACCCTGCCAGAAACTGGCCGCGCCGAAGAGGACGCCGTTGTGCTCCTGCATGAACCGCCGGAGCATCTGCTGGCGCGAGCCGTCGCGCCCATGCACCAGCAGCGGCCAGCGCCGCTTGATGAGCGTCGCGCTCAAACGATCCGCGCACGCGTGCATGGTGGCGAACGATGTGAAGAGCACGAACGCGCCGCCGTCGGTCGCTTCGAGATGATGCAGGATCCGCTGCGCCAGGCCGTCGGTGAAACTCGGCCCTTGACGCATCTGGCCCGGGCCCAGTCGCTTGGGATCAGGAACCGTGAGATCGACGATCACCTTGGCCTGCTTGCGATAGTCGAAGGGGGAACCAAGCTGGAGCGTGGCCGCGCCATCCGCGCCGAGGTTCTTCATAACGTGCGCGAACGCGGCGTCCGGTCGTGCGTTGTTGCGCGGGCCATCGTCGATGTGCTTGCTCGTGCGGGTGGCGAGTGTGGCGCTGGTCAGGATGATGCCCAGTCGCTTTGGTTCATTGGTTTTCGGGGCATTTGCCGCGGGTGCCGCGGGAGTGGGAGCGGCGGTGGTGGGGGCGAAGGGTACCGCATCATCCTCTTCGTCTCCTCCATCATCAACTTTCACGACCGTCACTTCCGCCCTCGCATCAAACAGATATTTCCGCAAGAGCGCGGCGACCTCAATCGGCGCACACGCCAGCGTCACCCGCGGCCCGAATCTTCGCCGCATCGTCGGGCCCATCTCCGGTGCATCGTGTTCATCATCATCCCCGCTTCCGGCCGCGCCGCCCTGCCCGGGGGCTACGCCGCGCTTCTCGCCCTCGACCTCGATCCAGAACGCATACGAAGAATGCCCGGTCTCATCCGCCCCGAGCGTTTGCGTGATCATCGCGTTGCAACAGTCGGCGATCTCGCCGGCCCGTTTGGCAAACGCGCCCAGCTCGAAGCGTTCGTTCTCATCTTCCATTCCATCGCGGATGCGCCGCAGCGCGAGCGCAAGCTCCTTCATCGCTGGCGTCAGCGGATTGTCCACCACATCCGGTCGCCGCACGCGCCCGCTGCCATCCTTGCTCTGCCGCCAGATATTCAGCAGATCCTCAAAGAACTGCTGACAGGCGTTTTCCGCTTGCTGCACCAGCGTGAGGGCACGATCAACCGCGCCAGTGTTGCTCAGTTGCAACGACCGCTCCAGCAGATATCCCTTGCGCCGGCGCGGCGCGTACAGCGTGCGCAGCAGCCGCATCACCCGCGGCATGGAAATGGACAGACCGAAGTGCTCGCTCGCCGCGTCTTCCAGCCCGTGCGCCTCATCAAAGATCACATGGTCGTAGTTGGGCAGAATCGCCTTGATCTGCGTGGCCGCCGGCTTCTTTCCGGGGGGCACTGGCAGCTTGCTGCCAGTGGTGTTGACACTGGGCTCATCGTCTCCACCTGACCGCTCGCTCCCAATCCCATGCCGCGATCGCAGCGCCAGGTCAGCAAAGAACAGCGCATGATTGCACACGATCAGATTCGCCTTCTCCAGTTCCCGCCGCGCACTCTGGTAAAAGCACTTCTGATACGTCGAGCACTTCCGCCCCATGCAGTTGTCCGAGTCCGAGCGCACATGGTCCCACACATCCGGGCGTTGCAGCACCGGCAGCGAGCTCAGCGTTCCATCCGCCGTCTCCTTCGCCCAGTCCTGAATCGCGTGCATTGAGAGGATGGACTCCGTATCCGGCAACACGCCCTCGCGCATCGAAGCGCGCCCCAGCCGCCGAATCGACATGTAGTTCCCGCGCCCCTTCGCCAGCACCGGCAACAGCGCGGGCTGCTTCGGCTTCTCACCCTCTTTCTTCTCTCCGTCACTTCCCGTCTTTGTCACTTCGTCGCTTCTCACGCCGTCCCATTCCGCCAGCGTCTCTTCCAGCAGCGGAATGTCCTTGATGAAGAGCTGCTCCTGCAGCGCGATGGTCGAGGTCGCGATGACCACTTTCTCGCCGCGCCGGATGCACCGCAGGATCGCGGGCACAAGATACGCAAAGCTCTTGCCGACGCCCGTGCCCGCCTCAACCAGCAGCCGCCCGCGATTCTCCAGGGTGCGGGCGACCTCCTCGGCCATCCGCGTCTGCTCCGGGCGCGATTCGTACGCACCACCACCCGGCAGCTCACGCATCCGGGCCGCGATCGGGCCATCCTCGCCAAGTAGTTCGTAGACCGTCAGGGGCACGCCGGGATCATACGGAGCGCTTCCGCACACCCATCCTCATCCCGAACGCTTTTTGCAACCCGGCCTGGGCGAGCCGTTATACCCGAGTGTCATGGCCATCTTCTTCAACACCGACGACCAGCCCTGTTGCAAGTTCTGCGGCCAGCAACTCCCCGGCTACGCCGAAAGCGGCCACTGCCCGCACTGCGGCAAGTGGTTCTCGAGCGACCATGCGTATATCGCCCCCAGCCGCACGCGAGCCATCTCGCTGCTCATGCGTTCCACGCCAGCCATGTTGAATCAGATGACAGGAATCTGGCCAGGTGTGGCGACCACGTTTCTGATTGTCATCAATACCGGGATTCTGGTGATCTTCGGGCGCATGGCGATCAAGGCCTTCTACCACTCCAGCGGCGGACCGTGGTAAGTGGCACGGGCTTACCAGCCCGTGTTCCTGGGTGGCACGGCTCTCCGAGCCGTGTTCTGGCCGCCGCGGCCCGAATGCCTTTGTTGCTCCTCACAAATCCATCGGCTCACGCCATTCGCTTCTGATGTGGCATTGTGTTCCGTACCGTGGCTGCAAACCACGGGCTGGAAAGCCCGTGCCACGCGACCGGCAGCTCACGCCGCTCGGCTCTGATGTCACTTCCGCGCCACACCCAGCGGCACCCTCGACGGCTCCCCATCCCGCCGCGGATACACCTTCGGCGTGCGCGTCGTCTTTTCCAGCAAAACCAGCTTGCCCGTCGGTGTTTCCAGCGTCTCCACATGGCGCACGCCGATCAGCCCAAACGCCTTCGCGCTCTCTTCTACTTCCTGTGCCCCCTTCGCGCCCTTCACGGCGATTACAACTCCGTGCGGGCGCACAAGCGGCCCACAGAGTTCCACCACAATCGCCAGATGCCCGAGCGCCCGCGCAATCGCGGCGTCGTACTTCTCCCGATGCTGTTTGTGGTCCTGACCGATCTCCTCCGCCCGCGCTTGCAGTACCCGCGCGTTCTTCAGTCCAAGCTCATGAATCGCCCGGTTCAGAAACTCAACCTTGCGCCCCGTCGCCTCGACCATCGTGAAACGCACATCCGGCATCACGATCGCCAGCGGAATCGCCGGCACCCCGCCACCGGAGCCGACATCGATCACTGACAAGATTGAAGTGGGGGGGGAATCAGGTCCAGCCGCCTCGGCCCGCGCCCTGATCGTCTCCTCAGCCGTCGCAAGACTCATCAGCGGCCCGACCAGCGTGAGAGCATCCAGAATGTGCTTGGTCCACGCCTGCTCCGGATCGGTGATCGCCGTCAGGTTCGTGACCTTGTTCGTCTCCAGCATCAGGTGCAGGAAGCGCCCCAGCCGCTCGACATCTCCCGGCTCAAACTCCACCCCAACCTGCCGCACCCGCTCCACAAAGTCGCCCGGCGGAACCAGCCCTGTCTGTGCATCTTCTGTCATTGCGGTCATGCTACGTCATGCTCTTCCAACAACCAGTCCACCTGCATTTCGCTTGGGCAATCGCCCAATATGTTGGAATATGCCCACAATAGGGCATAAGACATATACCGAACGAAAATGAAACTGGCCAACTCTCTTCCTACCCTCTCCCCCCCGAACCCGCGGCCACCGCCGCCCATTTGCACCCGGAGCCAGCCATGCTCGGAAAGGTCTTCAAGGCGTACGACATTCGCGGCACCTACCCGGACCCTCTTGACGAAAAGATGGCCTGGCAGATCGGCTTCGGCGTCTCCAAATTTCTGCTCGCCGACGCCGCGCACGCGGGCGACACCAGCCCGATGATGCACAACATCGTCGTCGGTCGCGACATGCGCAAGAGTTCTCCCTCGCTCACCAAGTCGCTGATCCAGGGGATCAACGATCAGGGCGGCCATGTCGTTGATGTCGGGCTGGTGGACACCAGCTTCATCTACTTCGCCGTGAACCATCTGGACTGCGCTGGCGGCGTGATGTGTACGGCCAGCCACAACCCGCCGCAGTACAACGGGTTCAAGGTCTCCAAGCGCAAGGCGAAGCCCGTCGGCGAAAGCACCGGTCTTGCGGAAGTGCGCAAGCACGCCGCGATGACGGACAAGACCACGACAACGCACGCCGGTGGCCGCGCCGAGCAGCGGAACCTGTGGGAGGCATACGCGCGGCATGTGCGTCAGTTCCTTGATCTCTCCGACGAATGGGACAAGCGCTCCAAACTCAAGATCGTGATCGACGCATCGAACGGCATGGCGGGAACGATGATCCCGATGGTCTTCGGCAAGAAGTCGCCGCTTGGGCCGGTGGCTGGGCTTGAGATTGTTGAAGTGAACTTCGACAACTCCAAGGGCGAGTTTGTGCATGAGCCCAATCCGCTCGTGGCAAGCAACTTGCGACAGCTCCAGGAAAAAGTGGTCGCCGTCGGCGCCGATTGCGGCTTCTGCTACGACGGTGACGCGGATCGCTGCGTTGTCGTCGATGAGCACGGCGACATCGTCGGCTGCGACCATCTCACGGCGGTGCTCGCCCCGCACTTCATCAAGAAAGCGGGCAAGGGCACCGCGGTGATCTACGACCTGCGATCTACGAAGGCCGTCGTTGAAGACATCACCAAGGCCGGCGGCGTGCCGGTGCGCAGCCGCGTCGGCCACGTGTTCATGAAGGCGATGATGGCCGAAAAGGAAGCGATCTTCGGCGGCGAGCTTTCCGGACACTTCTATTTCCGCGACAACTACAACGCGGACTCGGGCGCGATCGCGATGTGTACGGTGCTCACGCTCCTCAAGAGCACCGGCCGCAAGATGAGCTCGCTGGTGGGGCACGCCAAGCGATACGCGCAGTCCGGCGAGATCAACTTCAACATTGAGGACAAGGACGGCGCGCTGGCGAACCTGAAGAAGATCGCGCTCCAGTGGTGTCCGGCGGCCCACATCGACGAACTCGACGGCGTCACCATCGACGCTTTTGATAAATCCGCCGCGCATCATGGCGGCTGGTGGTGCAACGTCCGCAAATCCAACACCGAGCCGCTGCTGCGCCTGAATCTTGAGGCGAAGGACAAGAAGACGCTGGACCTCATGCTTGCAAAAATCAGTCCACTTCTGGGCGTAAAGGTCGATCACTGAGAAAAAGTGAGAAGTCAGAAGTAAAGAGTGAGAAGGAAAGGCGGTGTGGCGGCCTTGGGATCACCGATCAATAGCTACCGCGATCTGATCGCGTGGCAACGCGGCCGCTCGCTGGTATTGCTCGTGTACGCTTTCTCAAACTCCATGCCTCGTCACGAGGTGTTCGGCCTGACTTCCCAGATGCGCAGGGCATCCACTTCGATCCCGCTGAATGTCGCCGAGGGCTACGGCCTTGGCAGTCCCGATCAGTTTCTGAAGCACCTGAGATACGCTCGGGCGTCGTGCATGGAACTGGAAACCGCACTTGACCTTGCCACGACGCTTTACCAGATACCGATTTCTCCCGAACTCGAATCACTTCTCGCGGAAACCGGGCGCGTTGTCCACGGCCTGATCCGCTCGATCGAAGACAAACAGCGATAATGACCAGCATCCTCTTCCTTCTCGCTTCTCACTCTTCACTTCTCACTTCCCTTCCATGAACCTCACGCAGTTTCTAGATCACTGGAAGATCGTCGAGAACCCTTTCCGCGGCGAGGAAGCCCGGCAGGACCCGGTGTTTTTGCGCCTGGAAGCCGCCAGCCAGAGCGGCGCGGCCGGAAACGCGAAGGCCGCCGATCTGCCCGCCGCGCCCGCGCCCGGCGTCACCGCCCACTCCGACTTCGAGAAGATCGCCGGCGATTTTGCGCAGCCATCGACCGCCATGGTGTTTGGGGAGAAGGGCAGCGGCAAAACCGCGATCCGTCTGCAACTGGCCGATCGCCTCGCTGCGTATAACGCGCAGCATCCGACCGAACGCTCCCTCTGGATCAGCTACGACGATCTGAACCCGATCCTCGCCCGATTCTGCGATCGCGCCAAGGTCGAGAAGAAGCCGAACATCACCGAAACGCTCGGCAAGCTGCGGCTGGTGGACCACATCGACGCGATGCTCACACTCGCAATCCCCGCGCTTGTTGATGCGTTTCTGAAAGAGAATACCATTCGCACCGCGGTGCCTCCGGTCGTGATCGCTCTGCCCGATGAGCCACGCAAGCTCATAAAGAAAATGGACAAGCAGTTACGGTTAGATTTTCTCGCGCTGCAAGTCGCGTACGACCGGCCGGATGTCGCCACCGGCGCGGAAGTCCGCACGTACCGCCTGCGCCGTGCGCTCCGGATCTCGCCGCCCATCGCGTCGCTGGTGTGGACGCTGCTCACGCTCACGGGCTGGATTCCAGCAGCCGCCGTTGGGTATTACGCCTGGACCAGAGGGCAGATCACGCTGGAATGGGCCCAGCTCATGCAAGCGCAGAGCATCCTCTGGCCAATCGCCGGGCTGCTCTCGCTCTATCTCTTTGTGCTGCTCAAGCGAGCTATCTGGGATCGGCTCAGATACATCACCCTCGGCCACCGACTCCGCAAGCAGATCCGCGTCAGCGTGCGATCCGATTCCAGCTACGGTCGCTCGCTTCGTGTTATTCCGCAGCGGCTGGTGGATTCGTCGATTCTGCCCATGACGAGCTCCGATGAGCCGCGCTACGCGATGCTTGAGCGTCTGCGTCGCGTGCTCAAGCATCTGAACTACGCCAGCGCGGTGGTCGTCATGGATCGCGTGGACGAGCCGACCCTCATCGCTGGCGATCCGGACCGCATGAAGGCCGTCGTCTGGCCGATGATGCACAACAAATTTCTCCAGCAGCCGGGGCTGGCGATCAAGATGCTGCTCCCCATCGAGCTGCGCCACGCGCTTTTCCGCGAGTCCGCCGCGTTTTTCCAGGAAGCGCGACTGGACAAGCAAAACCTTATCGAGCGCTTGAGCTGGACGGGCTCGATGCTCTACGACCTCTGCAACGCCCGGTTGCAGGCCTGCCGCGCGGCCAGCCCACAAGCCATCACGCTCATCGATCTCTTCTCGGACGATGTGACCAAGCAGGACCTCATCGATGCGCTGGACCAGATGCACCAGCCACGCGATGCGTTCAAGATGATGTACCAGTGCTTCGTGGACCACTGCGCCAGCGTCACCAGCGACCAGGCCCAGTGGCGCATCCCGCGCGTCATGCTGGAGACGGTGAAGAAGGCCCAGGTTGAGCGCGTCAAGCAGCTCTACCGCGGCATCCGCCCCGCCTGATTTCCCCCGTGGCATGGGCTTTCCAGCCCATGTTCGGGCGCTTCGCCCGAAACTCGGCCGGTCTCTCCCCGCGTTCATCCCAACGTCCGATCACCCACCCCTCACAACCCACCTTCTCACCCAATCCCGCACGCCCCGCGTGCCCCGCATCTCCGCGCCCATCTCCGCCCCACGATCGCTTGCATCCGCGTCACCCAGTTGCGATCTCATGCTTGGTCACCGCATGTTTGAGGCAACATCATGGGCAAACGACTCTTCATCCCTTCTCATCTGATCGCCGGCACCGCCGCGCTGCTCGCTTCACTGCTCTATGCCGCCAGTGCAAGCGCGGTCATCACCGCCGATCCCAGTCCGCTGCCGCTGAACGGTTATGTCGGAATGTTCCGTGGCTCCTCCTGCGTCGCCGTCGGCAACTTCTGGTTTGTCACCGCCAGGCACACCGGCGACGGCACCGGCCAAGCGATCCTCATGCGCGGCAACTGGTACACAGTCGTCGAGACCATCCCGCATCCCAGCTTGGATGTGCAGCTCCTCCGCGTTGCCGAGGCCGTGCCCGGTTATCACCGCTTCGCCTCCGAGGTCCACTACGGCGATCCCTGCGTGCTCGCGGGTTGTGGCGCGACCGCCGGCGCATCGCTGCCGAACAACACCGGCTTTGATTGGAACGGTCCCCATGTGGAAACCTGGGGCGAAAACACCATTGACGGCGAGGGCTCACTCCTCGCCGTGCGGTTCGATCCGCCCAACTCCAGCTCGGCCGTGGCGCACGAGTCCGTCTTCGCCATCAACGATTCCGGCGGCGGTCTTTTCCTTCCCGGCCCCGGCGGTTCGCTCGAGCTCGCGGGCATCGCCGTCAGCGTGCAGGGCTGGGGCTCCGCGCAGTATGGTGCCGCCGCGTTCTGCCTGAATATCGACCTGTTCCGCAACTGGATGGCCCCAATCGTGGACCCCACGCAGTCGGTCTCCTCCGGTGTCCAAGCCCCGCGCGGCATGATCTCGATCCCCGGGCTGCCCGGCTGGTTCGGCGGGTTGGTGCTCGCCGCGACGTTCGCCGGGAATCGTCGGCGTCGTTGAACACGCCTCACCTCTGGGTACCCCGCCGGTCCCCGGCGGGGTACCCAGAGGCAGTTGCACAAACGTCAATCCGCCCGTTCCAGCCGCGCGTATTGCAGCACCAGCGTCTTCGTTCCCGCCTGCCGGAACTGAATCTGCGCCCGCGCATCTTGCCCACTGGTGATGTTCACGATCCTGCCGAGTCCGAACTGCGGATGCCGCACGTTCGCGCCGACCACCAGCGGCACGCCGCGGCTGTCCTTCGGCCCCGTGACTTTCGTCTTCCCGCCGCTCGGCCCATCTGGCACGAACCGCGGCCCCTCAGTGCCATCGCTCGCGCCGAGTTTCCCGCTTGGTGTGTCCCATCCCGGCTCGCTGAATCCTGCCTGATCGCTGATGGTCACATGCTGCTTGGGCAGCTCGTGGATGAAGCGGCTCTCGATGGTGCGCTCGGTCACGCCGCGGATGGTGCGGTATCGAGCGCTGGTGATGATCAGCCGCTTCATCGCGCGGGTGATGCCCACGAAGCAGAGCCGGCGTTCCTCCTCCAGTTCGCTCGGATTGTCCATCACGCGAGAGTGGGGGAGCAATCCCTCTTCCAGCCCGACCATCGCAACGCCCGCGAACTCCAGCCCTTTGGCCGCGTGCAGCGTCATCATCGTCACCGATCCCTGCGCCGGATCAATGCTGTCCGCATCCGCGACCAGCGTGACACGCTCCAGATAGCCGCGCAGGAGTTCCAGCAGCGTCGGCTCGCGCTGCGGCTGCTCATCGGGGTTCAGCGGGGCCGTCATCGGGTCCGCGCCGGGGTCGTTCATCGGGTCGTAGTTCACCTCGTACTCGCGCGCGGAAGAGACAAGTTCGGCGAGGTTCTCCAGCCGCTCTTGCTCCTCCTCGCCCATCTTCTTGTACATGTCCTCCAGCCCGCTTTCGCGTATGACCCGCTCGACCAGTTCGGCCAGCGATCCTTCCGCGGCCGGCGCGTGCAGCATTCCCTCGTCGTGAATGCCCGCCCACGAGTCCATCATGCTCACGAACTTGCGGATCGAGCCCGCCGTGCGTGTGACCAGATTCAACGAGTCCGGCGCGATGCGCAACGCTTCCAGCACACCCGTGCCATGCTGCGCGGCCAGTTCCTCCACACGCTCAATCGTCGTATCGCCGATGCCGCGCGACGGCGTGTTCACGATCCGCAGCAGCGAGATGCCATCCGCCGGATTCGCAACCACCCGCAGATACGCCAGCGCGTGCTTGATCTCCTCGCGCTGATAGAACGCCGTTCCCCGCGCGATCACGTACGGAATCGCCTCGTTCCGCAACACATCCTCCACCACGCGGCTCAGCGCGTTGGTGCGGTAGAACACCGCAAAGTCCTTCCACGCCAGCGGCTCCCCCTCCGCCATGCTCTCCTCGCGCCGCTCCTTCATCCAGTCCACCACCAGCCGCGCCTCGTGGTGCTCATCCCGGCAGATCACCACCTCCGGCTTCACGCCCTGCGCATTGGAGGTGAACAGGTCCTTGTGCTTGCGTTTCTTGTTGTTCTGGATCAGCGTGTCCGCCACACCGATGATGTGCTTGGTGGAGCGGAAGTTCTCTCCCAGTGCGATCGTCCTCGCCTTCGGAAAGTGCTTCTCGAACTGGAGAATGTTCTCGATGTCCGCGCCACGCCAACCGTAAATCGACTGGTCAGGATCTCCGACCACGCAGATGTTCTGAGGTCTCTGGGTGGTCCGCCGCTCCGCGGCGGTTTCATTGACCTCGTCTGATGCGGCGGAACCGCCGCGGAGCGGCGGGCCACCCTCGGCCCCCGCCAACAGCGCCGCAATCTGAAACTGCGCCGTGTTCGTGTCCTGATACTCATCCACCAGCAGATACTGCCACCGCTCGCGGCACATCTCCCGCACCCGTGTGTTGTTCTTGAGCATCAGCGCCGTCAGCAGCAGCAGGTCGTCAAAGTCCACCGCGTTCGAGGCCCGCAGACCCTTCTGATACAGCGCGTAAATCTTCGCGATCGTCCGCCCGTTGAAGTCCAGCGCCTGGGCCGCGTATTCCTCCGGGCCGAGCAGGTCGTTCTTGGCCGCGGAAATCTTCGACAGCACGCTCCGCGCCGGCCAGTTGCTCGTCGTCACGCCCGCCTGCTCGATGGCCTTCTTCACCAGCGCGGTCTGGTCGTCGCTGTCGAAGATCGCAAATGTACCTGTAATTCCGGGTAACTCGGCAATGTCCGCGTACTTCCGGATCAGCCGCGCGCACAGGGCGTGAAAAGTCGTCACCGTCAGCCCGCGGCTCACCGGCCCGTCGCCCAGCAGCTTCACCACCCGCTCCCGCATCTGGGCCGCGGCCTTGTTCGTGAACGTTACCGCCAGAATCTGATACGCCGGAATCCCGCACGCGATCAGATACGCGATCCGCCTTGTGATCACCCGCGTCTTCCCCGACCCCGGCCCCGCCAGCACCAGCAGCGGCCCCTCGGTGCAGCGCACCGCCTCTTGCTGCGGAGCGGTCAGCCCCGCGAAAATCTCCTCCTCGCCCGGAACTCCCGAGCGCCGCGCGGGAGATTGCCGACCAGCGATCTGGTCGTTCCGCTCGTCCTGCTGGGCATGAGTGTGCGCGTCGGTCATGGGGAAAGTGACATCCGTGTCCATCGGAGCAAGCGTAGACGCACATCGCTTTTCCTCAATGCGTGCGACTGCCGCGCCGTGCATTCTCCGCGCTCCATCGGGGCAGGGTGTCGCTTGTTGACAGTCCCGCCCGCCAGCGCATTGCTCACACCCGCGGCCGGTCGCTCTCGTTCTGTCCCGCTCCCGTGTCGTTCTTCTCCGGTGTTGATCCCGAGCGTGCAGGCCCGTGTGTGCCGTGCGGCACCACCTCCGCCGTCGGCTCCGGCCCCATTGGGTGCGGGCTGGCATCGCGGGTGATGAGCGCGACCTCGTTGGGCAAGTCGCGGACGATCTGCGTGACCACATCGCCCTCCAGCGCGCGGGCGAACGTGCGTCGCCGCGTTTTTCCCATGATCAGAGTGCTACACCCGTATGTGACGGTGTAGTCGAGAATCTCGCCGACGATGTCCGAGCTCTGGACGTAAATAGGCACCACTGGCACCCCGTATCGACGCGCCAGCACCACCACCGAACCAAGCGATTCCTGTGCCTCCCGATCGTCTTCAATTCTCGGAGCCGCGTGAATCCCCATCTCGATCACCCGGAGCGTTCGGACATAGATGACAAACAGGGTGGCGCCGCGCCTGTGGGCCAGGTCAACCGCGTATTCCGCTTGTCCTCGTCCGCGCGCCGCGAGCATGATTCGCGGCCGGCTCGGGTCAAGTGGAAGCGGTTCTTGTCGAAGCTCCGCAAGCCAGCCCAGTTCCGGTTCGGGCATGCTCAGCTTGCGCTCCGTGACATGAGTTCCCACCCATCGCAGCACGAGCACGACGGCCACGAGTCCGCCCGCGAACATGGTCGCGTGATGCTTTGTGACGGCGATAGTCAGCCAGATGGCAAAGACAATGCCACCGATCGCCCACATGCCCGTGCGCACGCCGCGCGTCAGACCGAGTTTCGGGTTGTACGCGCAGCACAGCACGTTCAGCGAGATCGCGCCGCACACCCCGATCGCGTACAGGTCGGCCAGCGCATCCAGGTCATGCACAAATAGCAGCAGAAAAATCGGAATGGCGCACGCAAATAGCAGCGGCCACTTCGGAACGCCCGAGTAGTTCAGTTTCGTCGTCTGCCGGGGCAGCTCCCCGTCGCGCCCCAGCGAGTACAGGATCGCAATCATGTCAACAACCACGGTGTTCGCGGCGGAGATCAACAGCAGCGCGAAGATTGTCGCCGCGATTCGCCCGAAGATCAGGCCCGCCGCCGGACCCATCCAGTGCGAACCCCCCTGCACCGCGAGCACCTTCATCGCGGACTGCTCAATTTCTTTGGACGACTCGGGTGTCAAGGCGAACGGGATGGTTCCGGCGCGGGCAGCGGCCAGAATGCCCAGGAGCGCGATGCTGAACACCAGGTTGAGCGTCACAACCTCGCCCAGCACCGGCCAGATGGTTTTCTTGCTGGTTGACTCTACCGGCTGCTTCATGATGCCGGTCATGTTCGCAACCGCCTCCACACCCGAGAGCGCCAGGATGATGGATGTGAAGTTTTCCCAGCGCTTCCACGGAGTGATTCCCGTTCCCCATTCGATGTGCCTGAGCCCATCTGGCACGAATGGCGCGCACAGCACCGCGATCATTGCCGAGAAGCCGATCGCCGCAATGGCTATCCACAGCGCGAATCGTCCCGCGCTCTTGGCTCCGAACCAGTTGATAAGCGCCAGCACCGACATGGTTCCGGCACACGCGGCGAAGATCGTCCACCTTCCCTGAACACCCAGATAGTGGAACGCGTCCGTCAGCGATATCGCCGCCGTCACGATGTAGTCCGCCATCAGCAACGTCGCGCCGATGACCGAGAGCAGCGGCATGATCTGACGCGCGGCGGTGTACACGCCGCCGCCGTCGTGGAACTTGTTGCAGATGATCGTGTATGCCCACGCAACCCCGATCATCAGCACCGACAGACCGATCAGATAAACTGGCGACGCTGGCCCGGTTGCCGCGAACGCTAACCCGAGCACATACAGGCGGCTGGTGCCCCAATCCCCAAAGAGCAGCGGTCCCGCGTGGTACCAGTGCAGATCACGCGGACGCTTCTGTGTAACGAGCATGTGCTTTGAGCAACCGCCGATGTCGCCCGGCCGCCAGCAAACGCCCAACCCGAAGGTCGGCACGAGCGGCCCGCGACGCATCTAAGGGCCGATGGTACCCAAGACGCCTACCAAACTGCGTCCAGAGTCGCAAATGTTCGGACGATGGCAGTGTATTTGGCCAACGGAGGCCGCGAATTCTTGTGGTGGGTCATCCGCCGAGTTTCTTGGGCGTCTTGGAAAATGGAGATGTCTGCGGCTCGGTGGGCTTGGGCTCGGCCACCAGTTCGGATTGCTTCTTGGCATCGTCCACGACCGCGGAATCAACCGGCGGAGCCACGCCGAAGATCGTGTCTCTGAATCCGAGCAGCAAGGCACCGACAAGCAGCACTCCGACCGCGCCAATCAGGATCATGTTCTTCTTTTTTGGGTCCATCCCGGTGCTCCTAGGCGGCGATCATCGAGGAAAGTCGCGCCCCTGGAGCCCGTCGCGGGTAGCCCAGAAGAAGGCGCGGTATACGTTGAAGCCGCCGGCGATCCCCAGCATGGAGCCGTCGCCGTTCTCCAGGCCGTCGCGCCCGAGCGCGTAGCCCTGAGCAGAGAGCGACGCGGCGTTCGGATCGCCCAGGATGGCATCTGGAATCGCGAAGGTGCCCGAGGGTGTGTAGGTATTAATCACCGACGTGTTTGGATTAGAAGCGGAGGTGAGCGAATAGAGCTTGGAGAGCTTGATGCTGTCGTTGCTTCCGTCCACGGAGTTGAAGCGGATGGTTGCCTCGGGGTTGTTGAACATCGGGAAGTAGTCCTCGCGTCCGCCGGCCCGGTGCGGGCGATTCTTCTTGGTGAAATCGAAGCGCTCGTACACCAGCACCTTGGCCGCGGGGCTTGCGACATCGTCGAAGCGATTGCGCCGCCAGTACCGATTTCCGTCGGCCACGGAGCTGTTGATGGGAGTACGCAGGGCGGTCTTGTACCGGAGGTTGTTGGTCCAGAACGTCGGAGGGGTCCAGTACGAACTGTCCCAGAGCCAGCCATCCAAGCCATTGGTAGAGAGCACCTGCGCCTGAATTCTCTGATAGCGCTGCTGCGCGAGTGTGTCCGATGGGGCGAAGAGCATCTTGCTGTTCAGGTTGTTCCCCGTGATGTACTGGGTCATCAAGCTCGCCCAGTGGGCCGCGAACAACTCTGAGGCGTATCCGGGATCGCCGAAGTCCCAGTAGTACAACCCGCCGCCGTTGGTGGTGCTCTGCACCGCGGCCGAGCACCACGACAGCCCCGGAAACTGCTGGGAGTTCTTGGAGTCAAACGGATTCACGAACGAGTCGCGGTAGTCCGCGCCGTACGAGGCCTGCAGCAGGCCGCACTGTTGCAGGTTGACCAGCGACACCAGGTTGCGAGCCGCCTCGCGGGCCTTGCCAAGCGCGGGGAGCAGAATGCCCACGAGCAGAGCGATGATGGCGATGACCACCAGGAGTTCGATCAGCGTGAATGCCTTCAGATGCGAAGTCTTGTGCCCAGACGATTGCATGAATGTCCTCCTGTCAAAATTTCCCAAAGTGCCCGAACGTGCGGCCCGGGCAGAGTACGACGTAGACCGATACGCAAAATTTTCCAAGCCCGTGTTTGAGTGTCGGACGAGCGTCCAAATCGGGGGCTAGGGACCCCATCTGTACGCATCAAGAATACCAGCGATTGAACTAAACGCAAATTTGTTGAAGAAAAAAGTTCGTGTTTCGGTCGGATTTCAATGCAGAGATCTCTGCAATATACCCAGAATAGGGGAAATGTAATCCCTGCAAACTTGCCTATCGCAATCAGTTTGGTGAGCA
The DNA here is from genome assembly GCA_043776515.1 of Phycisphaerales bacterium. GTDB lineage: Bacteria > Planctomycetota > Phycisphaerae > Phycisphaerales > UBA1924 > UBA4658. The sequence goes on along the minus strand of JAYVRG010000066.1, from coordinate 2,474 downwards.
AGAATGGCGTAGTGGCTCAGGGAAAACTGTGAATATGGAGAAAATAGAGAATGTAGCCTCCGAACCTTCCCCCAATTAACACGCTTTGAGTTATTCTGAGTTTGCGTTCATGTTCTCGGTTGCCCACGTCACGTCAAACCGGAGTTATAGAAATGCGCACTCGATGTCTTCGCGCCGTCGCTCTCTCCTCCCTTCTCATCGGAACTGCGGGCGCGAGTCGCGCTGACCCGCCATTCCGGCCTCGCACAGGATGTCAGGCTACGACCTGTGGAAGCGAATGGCTGATCGTCAAGACAGTCTCAAGCACCGCAACGATCGACTTGAACAGCGCATGGTCGGTTGTGAACGCTAGCGGCAGCGTGGCCACGTTCTGCGGTGGTTTTCTCCTGGAAGTTTCCACGCCAGACATGTCAGCACCGATTCCGTGCGGCAGTATGACTGAAAACGGTATCCTGTCGGATGCGGATTCGGCAAGTTCAGTCAACCTGACGACGACACCGGCTTCGTGTTCCAGTTCAAAGGGTGGAGGAGTCTTGAAGCATGTCTCTGCAAGCGCGTCTGCCTACATCGATGCCTTGGTGAGCACTCAATCAAAGCAGGATCAAACGGGTGGATTGGACATGTCCTCGTACTTGGATTCGTTCAGCAATGGCTGCCGGAACTGTATCCAGTGCGGCGATAAATTCGCGGCGAATCTCGCGTATGGCTTCGGAGTGGCCAGTCGCTCGATCGCATTCGAACGCACTGGAACTGGCGACATGGGCTACACCTTGGACATGACATATTCCGACGACATCACGCTCTTTTCCCAGTCAAAGGCGTGCAATCCTGTGACTGGTGCCTGCGCGGACGCTGGCACGACCGTGGTCTTCGGTTTCTCAATCCATTATTTCGTGACCACGGTCAAGGTCACGCCCTCGGGCGGTAGCCCAACCACGCTGCCTGTCAAGTTCGGCCTGATCGGTCGGAGTTCGAGCAATGTCGTTCGTTTGGGTGAGTTCGCCTCGTCGAGTTTCACGCCTTCTGGAAGTTCGATCGGGCCGGTTTCGGGGTCTGCATCGATCAGCATCCCGATCTCGGTTTCGGGCAGTGCTTTCACTCTTGAGGACAACACCACGACCGATTCCTTCAGATTCGACTGCGACATCAATAGAGACGGAGTTGTGAACTATGCGGACTGCACCGCCTTGATCAACATGATCGGCGCGAACATCGGGTCCACCTCGTACAATCCGCGCGGTGACTTCAACTTGAGTGGCTCGATCACGACCGCTGATGGTCCGTTGATGCGGACGCTCCTGAACTCGGGATTCGGAGCGGGCATCACCTACGGCGATCTTGATGCTGATAACGATGTCGATTGCGCCGACGCGATCGCTGCCGCTTCCGCGTGGGGCCATTCGTATCCCGACACCGAGTATCGGGTCGAACTGGACTACAACCTTGATGGAGTGCTCGATGCCAGCGACAAAGTTCACTTTGATGCTGTATGCACCTGCGCCACAAGTGCCGCCACCTGTGGCCCCGGTTGGGTCGGTGGTGCCAATCCGCCGTCCGCTAGCACCGTAGTGCGTGCGGTGACTTCTTGGGATGCGGACAACACGCCGACTATCACCGGGCCGCTTCCTGCGGATCTTGTCGCGGCGTATAGCAACAGCGGCACCTCGGCTATCTCGACTTGGAATGGTGCTGCGTGGACAACTTTGGCATCGGGTGTCTCGGGCACGGTTGACGCTCTCACGGTCGATAGCGATGGCTATCTCATCGCCGCGGGTAGTTTCTCTTCCATCGGTGGGGTGTCCGCCAGCAATATCGCACGGTGGAATGGAAGTGCTTGGGTTGCGCTTGGTGCAGGCACCAACGGTCGAGTCCGGGCCATGATCATTGATCCTACTGGGGCACTCGCAATCGGCGGCGATTTCACGACCGCTGGCGGAAGCACCGTGAATCACTTGGCAGCGTGGAGCGGAAGCGCATGGTCGAGCATCGGAGGCGGCACGAACGGCTCGGTGCTTGCTCTCGGCTATGACCCGAACGGGAACCTCGCTGTTGGCGGGTCGTTCACCTCGGCGGGCGGCTCCAGCATTGGCCGCGGCATCGCGGCTTGGGATGGTTCTTCCTGGTCGGCATTCGGATCGGGAATCGGCAACAACAGCGTAACCTGTCTCGCATCACTCAGCACCGGCGATCTGGTTGCGGGCGGTAGTTTCACCTCCGCAAACGGCGTTTCCAGCACAGGGTACATCGCACGCTGGGATGGCACGGCATGGCACGCGCTGGGAAGCGGTATGGACGGGCCAGTAAATGCTCTCTATTCGCTCGCAAGCGGGAAGTTCATCGCTGGTGGCTCGTTTGCTGCGTCGGGCACTAAGCCACTAAGAGCATGTGTGAGAAGCCGATTTATCCCGGTTCGAGGCGGTGGAGCATGAGGTTGATCATGGCGATGTAGATCATGGATTCGCTGCTGGAAGTTG
>JAYVRG010000065.1:0-5753 GCA_043776515.1 Phycisphaerales bacterium | reverse complement strand
TGGGGGGGCAAGGGGTGACCGGCACGACCTTCGGCCAAAGCTCCGAAGGTCGTGGCACGCCAAGGTGTGGCCACCCGCCGCGGGTTTTACCAGTCAGTGCGCGAGTTTTACTAGTCAGTGCGCGAGCTGAACTAGTCAGTGCGCGAGTTTTACTGTTTAGTGCGCGAGCGGAACCATTTAGTGCGCGAGTTTTACTAGACAGTGCGCGAGTTCTACTGGCTAGTGCGCGAGCGGAACTAAACAGTGCGCGAGTTTTACTAGCTAGTGCGCGAGTTGTACTGACCAGTGATTCGGAGCCGCCGGGGTTTTTGCGCGGGAGGGTCGCTGCAACTGGGGGGGATGTGTACGTCCGGTTCGTGAAGCTGTGACGGCGCGGCGTGAAGGTATGCGGCGCGTGCGGGTTGTGCGGGCATCGCGCGAATGAGTTGCGAGGAATGCGCGGCAGGCAGCGAAGGCGCGGGCGGCGGGCGTCGATGAGGGGATGCGGGTGGTGGCGGATGGGCGCGGGGGATGTCAGGGGAGTGGACCGGGGGTGTTGGTTCGTCGGCTCTGATACTGAAATCAAAGAATGTGTGCCCTTGGGTGTGCGCGGTGCAGGGACAAAGATTCGGGCCGCGGCGCCCGAACATGGGCTGGTAAGCCCATGCCACGGCGGAAAGTCAGCAGCCGGCGAACCAGGCGGCGAGGAAGTCGAAGATGTCCTGCACGTTCGCCGCGCCGCTGCCGTTGAAATCCGCGCGCGGGTCGCCGGCGAACCATGCGGCGAGAAAATCAAAGATGTCCTGCACGTTGGTGCCGAAGACGTTGTTGAAGTCGGCGGGGCACCCGGGGACAGGAAGGAGCCCGTCGAAAATGTCCGGCTCCGGGGTCATCAGCACGACGATCGCGGGGGGCGTGCCGGGGTTGGCATCGTGATCGAAGAAAAGCTGAATCGTGCGGAAGTACGGCTGCAAGACAGAGGGCTCGACGGACATGGCGGGGTCGATCGGCTGGCCGGGCTGGAGAGGAAACTGCCCCTCGGTGAACGAGGCCCGCTGATTGGCGGGCGCGCCGCTCTGGTGCAGGGCAAAGTCATACGTGGTGTTGGGAAGGAGCGCCGTCTGGCCCTGCTGCGCACCCGAGGCGATCAGGACGCGAAAGCCGCCGTCCAGCGCGACGTACCCGAACTCGTACCCGGGCATGTTGATGAGCTGCACATCCAGGTTGAGCCACGAGCAGGCGCGCGGGGGCGGGAACGGATCCACGAACTGCGGCGTGGGGACATCCGGATCCGGGCGCACGCCGCGGATGGTCGTGAGACTCTTGGAGCTGCGGGTGTTTCCCTTGCGCGGATCGAGCACGGGCGGCGGCGGGTTCTTCAGGTTGTTGATGAAAGTGATGATGTCGGCCATCTCGCCGGCGGTGAAGCCGGCATCGTCCGCGGCGGTCTCGTCGGGGAGCACATGCCCGCCGTCGGCCATGAGCCCGGGGCGCCCGCCGACGAGCGCGCCGTCGCCCGCCACGCGCTTCAGGTTGTTGCCGTCGGCGTCGCGCACTATGCGCATGTCGGCGGGGGCGTGCTTGTTGTGCTGGATGCCAAAGAGATGCCCGAGCTCGTGACAGGCGATGTCGGACATGCCGTTGATCTTCTTCTCGGGCGTGTCGTAGAAGTGGCGGAAGCGGCCGCGCAGAAGCTTGCCATAGTTCACCCAGGCACGAGGCGGCCGATCCAGAGGGCGCGAGTCGCCGTATGGCCCGTCGGTGTCGTTGCGGAAGTCGATCTGGAACACGTTGGGCGTGGTGTTGGCCGGCGGGGTCAGCGTGAAATGGATGTTGGAAACGAACGCGTACTTCGCCTCCATCTTGGCCTTGATGGCGTTGCGATCCGCCAGCGGCAGGCCCTGACCGTTCGGCGGGGGCTCACCAGCGAAGGCGAGGTACACCGTGGTGTCCGCCCGGGCGGGCGCGAGGGGCGCGGCGATCAGGAGCAGCGATGCGAGCAACGCAGATCCAACGAGTGTCCGCAACATGGGGTGCTCCTTCGCGCGTGGGTGCGGCGGAACCGAACCCCTGCGTTGAGTATACCGGATGCTGGGTTAGAACCAACCAAATCTTGGGTGCTCGTGGGTCGTGGGAGTGCCCCAAACAAGGTTGTAGAAGGGCCGCACCGCCCATCAGAGCCGAGCGGCGTGAGCCGCCGGACTTGATTGAATGGAGTCACAGCGCTCGGGCTGCGGCGGCCTGAACCCGCTGCGGCGGGCCACGACGAGAACGCGGGCGGGAAAACCCGTGCCACACAAGAACACGGGCTGATAAGCCCATGCCACGGCGGAAAGTCAGCAACCGGCGAACCAGGCGGCGAGGAAGTCAAAGATGTCCTGGACGGTGAGGCCGCCAACGCCGTTGAAGTCGGCCGCGGGATTGTGTCCGAACCATGAGTTCAGGAATGCGAAGATGTCGGCGACACCCAGTGCCCCGTCGTTGTTGAAGTCGGCGCGGCAGGGAACGACGGGAACGATGGAGCCGCCGGTAATGGCCAGGACGTTCACGGTCTGGCCATTGTCGGAGGACCAAAAAGCTTGGAGATTGCTCACGGACGTGCCGGGTGGATCAATCACAACGCTCGCACCGGTGGTGGACGTGAAGGCGTGGTTGAGCGGGAGAGAAAAGTCGTATGAGGTTGTGTCGGAGTTGTGCGAGCAGGAGACCGAGGTCGTTGAGATATGAACCGGATCGGTGTAGATGTTCCCGTAGCTGGCGGCCAAGCCGGGGAAGGAGAAGACAAGCTCGGTCCAGCCATTCTGGGTGAAGTCCCATGTGAAGTGTCCGTTCAGAGTTCCCGCGACAACCGTGGATGTTCCGTAGGTGACACCCACGAGTCGGAACTGGCGGAGGATGTCACCGGACGCGGGCGTGACGGGTGGTTGCCCGAGAATCTGCCCGAGCGAGACGCCGCAGGACATGACAAGGACGAAGATCGCGAGTGTTCCCAAGATTCGGGGCCGGAGCATTGGGTCATCCTTTCAATGGGCCAGAACTGCGAGCCAAAGTGTATCAACAAGGAGATTGCGTCCGCGACCCGGCCCCGAGAGAGCGTGGATCGCTCTGTCGGGACCGCCGTCGTTCGGGTTGGTCGATTTTCAGCAGCCGGCAAACCACGCACTCAGGAAGTCGAAGATATCCTGCACGTTCAGGCCACCCACGCCGTTGATGTCCGCGCGAGGATCGGCGGAGAACCAGCCGTTGAGGAAGCCGAAGATGTCCTGCACGTTCACAACGCCGGACTGGTCATAGTCGGCCACACAGCAGGAGGTTGTGGCGCACGCCGAACCGTCGCCGCGATACCAGCCGGCACAGTTGGCCGCGTCGATTATGGTGCAGGAGGCACCGTTGCAGCACGCCCCCGCGACGATCACGGCGCAGGGGTTGGACGTGCAGACCGAGGCGTTGTCCCAGGTGTTCCCGGCCGCACAGGCGGACAGGATGACCAACTCGCACGCGCCGCCGGCGGAGCAGCACGCGCCGGTGGTGGGGCGCGGCGGGGGGTTGTTGTGGCCCAGCACGAAGACGAGCGCGCTGCTCGACGTGATCGAGCCGCAGGCGTTGGTGACGCGGCAGGAATAGAAGCCCTCGGTCGCGGTGATGACCTGGTCTATTGCGAGGGAGTCGGTGGTGACACCGTGGAAGTTGCCGCCGTTGACCAGCGCGACGCCCTCGTGCAACCACTGGTAGGAGAGCGTGAGGTCGTTGCCGTCGGCATCAACGATGAGCTCCACGGCGTGGCTGAGGACGACGGTCGCGTCGTGGGGCTGTGCGAGGATCGTGGGCCGGGACTGGTCGCACCCGGTGCCGGGGCTTGCGATGGCGGCGGTCATGACATTCCCGAGCGATGCGCCGACGGTGTGGGAAGACGTGCCGAAGATGCCGCCGGAGACGAAGTTGTCCTGATAGAACTCTGCGGCGAAGACGACCGACTGGTTGTCCTCAACCTCAATGAGATCGTTGGTGATGGTGAGTGACTGGCCGGGAGCGAGATAGATCGGCGTGCCGTCGAGCGGGACCGAGAGCAGAACAACCGGGTTGGTCGGCATGAGGGCTTCGAGTGTGACCACGCTCTGGTAGACAGTTCCGCGGCGCTTGATCCACATCGGCTGCGTGGCATCGTTGTTGGTGACGGTGCAGGTGACGCCACTCCCGCCGGTGGAGCCCACGCCCATGTCCGCGCTGATGGTGGGCATGATGGGCTGCGAGGCGTGCGTGGAACTCCCCGAGCCGGTTGGATTTGGCACCTGGCCGTTGACGGTGGCGGAGCGGCCGGCTCGCATCCAGCGGACGCGGATGACGGTGGTCGGCGTGAACTGGCGGAGCCCGATGCCGAAGTGCTCGACGGAGTTCACGCTCGTGAGATGCCCGGGGTTGCGGTAGTCGATGATTGTGGCCGTGCCGCCGGCGGAGCGCGTGACCGAGGGAGAACCGTAGTTGCCGTTGCAGTAGGTGTGCGTGATGTCGCCGGGTTGGCAATCCTCGATCTCCACCTCAAACTCATCGCAGGGTTCGTCGCAGTGGTTGGGAACATCGAAGTTGGAGAGGCCGCCGGTGATGCCAAAGCTGTTCTGCGCGGCCGCAACACCGGGGAACGCGAGCAGCAGCCCGAGGACGAAAAGACGATATTTCATGAGTAAACCCTTCCACACAACAAGGACACCAGAACTCATCCCACACGACGGACCGACACCTCAAACAAGCGAGCGTGATGGAAACACCACCCGCCCTACCCGGCACCGATTGGTGTATTCCGTGGTCGGGCGCGCTCCGACGGCCCGACGGGAAGAGTGACTGCAAACGTGGTGCCAGGCAATGAAGGGGCAATGACGGTTATGGGTGGCCGTTTTGATGGAAGTTGCGCGTGCGGGGTGGCCGGCCTGGTTGGTTGTGTGGCCGCACGGTGCTACCCACACCGGCAGGTGCGCGGGGCGGGGGCGACTCCATCCTGACCAGTTTCTCCTCCGTGCCATCTCCGTGTGCTCTGTGTGCTCCGTGTTGAAATATCCGGAAGATGAAACACGGAGCACACGGTGACCACGGAGGGAGCACGGAGAGAGGCGTGGGAAGTGATTGAGTAGAATGAGGGGATGAAGCCGCATCCGAGAATCCGCAAGACGATCAAGTGGGGCGGCGCGGTGGTGACGGTGTTGCTGGTGGTGGTGTGGGGTGGGAGTGGGTGGTGGGACGTGGTCTGGTTCTGGTCCCAAGGTCGTTCTGTAGCAGGACCGGCCAGCCCGGCCGCCGAGATTGTGCAGATCACGCTTGGAGCCGGGTGCGTGTATGTCCAGCATGGCAGATTCGGGTGGAATACATCGGTGACGGCTTCGACTTTTCCCGGCACAGTCACGCTTGTCTCGCGACGTTCGTTCCACATGAACTGTCCGTATTGGTGGTGGCAGTTTGCTCCGGTCTCTGTGGACGATGCGTCCCCCGGCGAAATTCCAAGCTTCGGGGGGGCCGCGTTTACGCGGATCACATCCGCATGGAATATTTGCCTGTGGCCGCTGGCGATCGTCTCGGCCACACTTGCCGCGTTGGGCTTCGTGCTTGATGCGCGAGCCCGCCGCCGCGCTCGCGTCGGCCTTTGCCCCAAGTGCCAGTACGACCGCACCGGCCTCGCGATCGGCGCAGTGTGTCCGGAGTGCGGGGCGGGGGCGATTGGCGTAGAGGATTCTGCCGCGCGGGCGTGATTTGCCTTTGGCCCCAACGGGGCCGCGGAATGTAGCCAC
>JAYVRG010000064.1:0-59467 GCA_043776515.1 Phycisphaerales bacterium | reverse complement strand
AGGGTTCTTCCGGTGCGGGTCCGAGAATAACCGGGTTTTCTCGCACGAAACGCGGGTGGAGACGATCGTGGGCGGTACAGAAGTTTTTTTCGTTGCAGTCCTCACGATTGCTTCAGTTCCTCTTTCTTCGCGCCGATCACATGGGCGGGCAGGTGGCCCCACCATCCAGCGCACCGTTCGTGCCACCATCTTCGCCGCGGCGGCGAAGGTGGTGCGGTCTTGCGGGGGCCATGAATCGTGCCCACGACAGGTGGCCCGTACCACCCACACACCGTGCCGCAGGTCGCGGACATGACCATTCGAGCATCCTCACCCCATTCTTCCGAAGAACTCGACAAGCCCGCCCGCCTTCGCCTCCCATCCCCCCACTCCGGGCCAACTCTCCCCATCCAAATCGCTCCTCCCCACCCCAAATCGCGCACCCGATTCCGGGCATTTTGTGCGGCTTTGCGCGCGCAAACCCGCACATCCAAAAACCCTAATCTCCAAAACTCTCAGATTTTTTTCAGCCCAGTCCCCACAAGCATTTACGCGCATTTCCCCCGCGCACCTGTGCGGCTTTGCGCGCGCAAATCTGCATCTCGGCCCCTCTATGAAGGGCCGCTTTTTCCGCGGCCGCCACGCACGCCATTGCACGGGGGTCCACATGTCGCCATACGCCGAAGCACTCGCCCATGCCCGCCACCAAGCCATCCAACAACTCGTCTCCGCGATGGAGGCAACCGAAGATCCCGGCGAAACCCGCCGCTGCGCCCTCGCCATCTTCAACGCACCCGACCCCTGCGATCTCGACGATGCGATCGAACTCGAAGATGACGAACCCGAGAATCCACCCGAATCCAATGAAATGGACACATCCGTTCCTGAAGTGAAACCGAGTGTCCAGTCCAGCTCCCCAAACCTTCTCAGCAGTCAGCAAACGCCTTCTTCACCCGCACCTTCCCGAGATACTGATTCGTCGTCGATAGATCAAACCATTCCGGCTCCCACTCTCCCAGCCACTCCAACGTGTGCCGCTCATCCGCCGAGAGCTTCTTCCCCTTCGCTCTGCTCTTCAACTTCAGCGCCTCCATGAACCCGGGCAGTCCGCCGCAATCTTCCGGCGGCCCATTCCTCTCCCCCGCGACGCACATGGCCGCGCGTTGCTTGCCGGAGAACACGCCCTTGCCACCTTGAATAAACGACGCGACGGGGTACTCGATCGTCTCGCTCTCCACCATCTTCTCAAACTCAACCGCGTGCATCCAAGAATCCCCAAAATCGTACTCGTACGCGATTCGCTTCTTCCGCTTGTCGAACACCGTGCGCAGAAGAGTCTTTCGTTCGTCAATCACATCGGTATCAAACGCCCGCGGCGTGCCATACCTCCTCCCGTCCTGCTCGTGAAACTGGTGCAAGTGCGAGTTCGTCCAGCCGAACGCGGTTTGCATCACCGTGTGCAGTTGCTCCAAACTCAGACGCGGGTCGACAACCAACCGTCGCCAGACCTCCGGCTCAGTGTCTAGTAGCCATGTCCGAAGTTGAAACATCTGGCTCATGCCGACAATCTCCTTCACTTCCTCTACTTCCCATCCCCCATCTGCGCGATGAACTTGTTCGCCTCCGCGATCGACTCCTCCATCTCCCGGATCAGGTTCCCCACATCGGTCTGGATCTGCTGCGCCGTCCCGCTCAAGCTCGCGATCGCCTGCGCGTTCAGGTTGTGCTTCAGGAACAGCTCCTGGTCCTTGAACGCCGCCAGCACCGGCTTCATCTTGCTCTCCGCGGCCTTCATCGCCCGCAGCAACTGCTCGTACTGCCCCTTCGTGTCGTCATACATCCGCTCGCTCCGCCGCCGCAGATCGTCGCTGGAATACTGCTTGAGCTCCCCCTTCCACTCCGCAAACAGCTTATTCGCCACCAGCTCCACGCTGTCGATCCGCTCGCTCACGGTGCTGGCCCGCGACTCGCACCGCTCCCGCTCGGTCTTGAACTTCCCGTACTGCTTCTCCAGATCGGCCACCTTGCCGCTGACCTGCCCCTTCTGCCCCGTCACAGTCAAAAACTCATCCAGCGCAGACTCAAACTGCTTCTTCGCAACATCCTGCGAGTCGCGAGCATCCTTCACGCGATCCACAAGCTGCTCCCGCTTGGGAATCCCCAGCGACTCGCGCATGGCAACCCCAGCCGAGGCGCAGCCGGAAAGGAACAGGCACATGAACAGCAAAGAAAAGATCGTCTTCATAGACAACTGTACTCGCTTCGGATTGAAACACAGAGACCACGGGGCACACGGAGGAATCACGGAGAGAGGAGAGGGATTTGTGACGGGATCAGACTACCCGCCGCAGCATGTTGTCTGTCACTCGGGTTTGGTTGAAGTTGAAGAGCAGACCCACGCGAAGGCCAGAGAGTCGCATGTAGGTCAGCAGTTGGGCTTCGTGAACGGGTGCAAACTTCTCAATGGATTTGAGTTCGACGATCACGGCGCCCTCCACAATCAGGTCGGCCCGAAACCCCGTCTCGAGTTCCACGTCATCGTATTTGATCGGAATGTCTTTCTGTCGCACAACGCTCAAACCCGCTTTCGTGAGTTCGTACGCGAGACATACTTCATACACAGACTCCAGCAACCCTGGCCCCAGCTTTCGATGCACCTTGATCGCGCACTCGATGATCTTTCCCGTCAGTTCTTCCTGCTCCAGCACAGCCCATTCCTGCCTCTCTCCCCACATTCCCCTCCGTGACACCTCCGTGTGCCCCGTGGTCTCCGTGTTTCAATCTTCTTCTTCAGACAATCACGACCTCTTCCTGCACCCCACTCGTCACGCGAGGCCCCTTCACCGGGTCCGCATACACGTTGATCTCCAGCCGCACGCCGAAACCGGGGCCGCCGCCAAGTTCCCCCGTCGGCACATACACACCCGGCTCCACCGTGAACCCGACCCCCGGCAGCACCTCGCGGGTGTCGTGCGTCTCCAGATTATCAATATTCACGCCCACGCCATGCACCATCGGCCCCGCGCTGAGCGAGTGGCCGGTGCGGTGCTTGATGAACTTGCCAAGCCCAGCGCCACGGATCACGCCCATCGCCGCGTCGTCGAGTTCCCAACCTTGCACCGTTTGCTTCGCACCCCATCGCTGCTGCGCGAGTTTCACCGCCGCGCTCTGTGCCGCCTTCACAGTCTCGAACACCTTGCGAAATCGCTCCGGCACCGCCGCGCCAGCACTCGGCGCGGCGTACGCCACCCAGCAGATATCACTGAACACATGCTGGTCCCCCGGCCGCCGCGCCCACAGGTCCACCAGAATCCAATCACCCTTCCTGATCTCCGCCGAATCCGTGGGCGAGACCTCGAAGTGTGGGTCCGCGCCGTGCTCGTTCACGCCGACGATCGGCCCATCGGGCGTCTCCAGCCCCGCCTTCTTGAACAAGTCGAGGATGTGCAGTTGCACATCCCGCTCCGTCACCTTCGTCCCTGCCGCCAGCCGCGCCCGCATGAACGCGAAGCCCTCATCCTTGATCCGCCCCACCTCGCGCGATGCCCACTCATGGCTCTCCAGCGCGCCCGCCGTCCAGCACGCGATACAGACCTGTATCAGGTTCGCGCTCGACACCACCTCCGCGCCACACGATCGCACCATCTCCACAGTGCCCGCGTCCACAACGCTCACCACGGGCAACGCGCCGTCCGGCGCATACTCCATAGCAATACGCCCGCCGCTCTCGCCGACGCGATCATTCACCCACTTCCAAAGCTCCTGCCACGTCAGATACCCATCGACTCGCACCGGCTCGCCGCTGAGCAGCGTGCATCCGTGTGTCTCGAACGATCCGCGATCAATCCCATGCGTGAGCAACACCGGCGCACCGTTCACCGGAATCCACAGCGCGGCCCGTCGCGTCGTGAACCGCCGCCCCGTCGGGTGGTTCGCTGGCAGCGGCAGCAGCCGCGCGAGGACGTTGTTGGACCCGCGAAAGTCCCACACCAGCCACCCGCCGATGCGCTGGTCCGACATGTACCGCTGGAGATCGTGCAGATTCATAGTGGGATTCTACGGATTGAACCCCCAGTGAGCCGGGGCGTGTCCGCCCCGAGCAACTCTTCTCCTGCTTCCTCTCCAGCCCTTCCCACCCACCCGCCGATGTACCCACTCCACAGGAGCCCCCACCATGAAGCGTGTATCCCGCCGCCATGCCGATTCGTTCACGCTCGAAACCCTCGAACCCCGCTCGATGATGGCGGCGGACCTTGCGGCCGCTGGGTTGACCTTGTTCAGCCCTTCCTCTCAGATTGACGGAGTGCGGCTGCAACCATTTGTGTTCAGCGTGCTGAACATGGGTGATCGGCGAGCTCCGATCGGAAGCACCGTGCGATTCTATCTTTCAAGAGATGCCGTTCTCGATGCTGGCGACCGTTTCCTGCGCAACTCTGTGTTGCCAGTCCCCGTTCGATCCGGCGAGCGTGTGGCGTTCAACAAGGTCATCAAGATTCCGTCAAGCGTTGATAGCGGCACCTACCGAATACTCATGCAGGTTGATCCCGAACACAACGTGCCGGATACCGACGCCTCGAACAACGTCACACACTCGGCTGCGTTACAGGTCGTGCTGAATCCGGCCGTCGAGTCACTCGATGTGAGCAAGCGATACCTTCGTCCCGGGAGTGCGGTCACTCTCACCGCCCACAACGTCACGAACTTCGAGGATGGCACTGGTGATGTGAAGTTCTATATCGAACATCCGCGATACCTCAACTACATCTTTCCTCGCGCGCTGCTCGGCGTCGGCACGCGAAACGGAAATGACTTTTCGCTCACGCTTACGGGAGATGCGTCGTGGATCGGAGACTTCAACACCATCTCGGTCGAAGTTCGAAAGTTCCAAGGCGGTTTGGCCAACAAGTCCGTGGACGTGCAAGGGCGTAACGCCGGGCCGACAATCGGAGCCATCACGTTTAGCCCGCAGCCGCTGGTGCGCGGGCAGACAGTGTCGTTCACTGCGGCAGGCGTCTCCGCGAACACCGCTCGGATTGTGGTGGCATTTGACTCGAACTTCGATGGCCTGTTCCAGCGTTATCCGTATCCAAACGCTTCTTCCTACTACGACACCGTTCTCGTGAACCCGACTGCGAATGGGACCACTTGGTCCGGCACATTCGTCGTGCCGGACTGGTTCCCCTCAGTTCCGACGCGCGTGTTCGTCGTGGCGTTCGGCCCAACGCTTGCAACTCGGGCCTACTCCGTGATTCTCACCGCTCACTGACGATTCACCATGTGCATCGCCGTCGCGCGAAAGTACGGGCGCAGCGCCTCGCGCACGTCCTCATCAATCGCGGCGTCGTTCATCGCCGCGTCCATCACCTCGATCCATCGCTCCGCCGCGCCCGGGTCGATGACGAATCGCGCGTGGCGCTGGCGGAGCCGGGGGTGGCCGTGCTGCTCCACGTATCGCATGGGGCCGCCGAAGCGGCCGATGAGGAAGTCGCGAAGGCGCGTTTCCGCGTCGCTCATGTCGCCGGATCGGCCGGTGAGCGAGCGCTCGTACATCGGGCCGAGAATCGAATCACCGGGGACGCGGGCGTAGAAGGCGCGGACGATGCGGGTAAAGCCGTCCTCGCCGAGGCGCGCGTAAATCTGTTGTTCGCTGAGCGGTTCCATTGATCATTTCCCCGCAAGCGCTGCGATAGCATCTTGGTCCATGCGATATACCGTCCACTCGTCCATGGGCTTTGCGCCCAGCGCCTTGTAGAAGTTGATCGCGGGAGTGTTCCAGTCCAGCACGCTCCACTCCATGCGCCCGCAGCCGCGTGCGTGGGCGATCTTCGCGAGCTCCACCAGCAGCGCTTTGCCCAACCCGCTCCCCCGCGCGGCGGGGCGCACGAACAGGTCCTCCAAATACAAGCCGGGCTTGCCGATCCACGTCGAGAAGTTGTGGAAGAAGATGGCAAACCCTTGCGCAACTCCGTCGATCTCGCCGATGAGACACTCGGCGACCGGTCCGCGCCGCGGCGCGCCGTTCAGGTGCGGCTGGCCTTCCAGCGAATCACCAAAGAGATGGCGGCGGATGAGGTCGGGCGTGGCAACAGCGGCATCCGGGGCGCGCTCATACTCGGCGAGGTCGGCGATGAGCTGGCGAATGAGCCCGATGTCGTCAGGGGTGGCGGGGCGGATGTGAATCTTCGGCATGACCGAGCGTACGCGCTTGGATCACTTCTTTGGTGCCACGCGTGTGATCACCACCGGCTGCACCGGCACATCCTTCATGCCCTCGCCATCGACGATGACATCGGGGCGGGCCATGGTCGCGCCGGCGCGGATGCGATCGACGATATCCATGCCCTTCACGACGTGGCCGAAGACGGCGTAGCCGGCTTTGCCTGTCGTCTCGCGCGGGGTGTCAAGCTTGGGGTTGTCCATCACGTTGATGTAGAACTCGCGGGTGGCGGTATCGGGGGCGGAATCGCGGGCCATGGCGATGGTGCCGCGGACGTTCTTGAGGCCGTTCTGCCACTCGTTGATGATGGTCGCGTCCTTGCGGCCTGCGGCCTCGTCGATCTTGGCGCGTTCGGTGAGGTCGGGCGTGAAGCCGCCGCCCTGGATAACGAAGGACTTGATGACGCGATGGAAGATGGTGCCGTCGTAGTCGCCGCGTGCGGCGTGGGCGAGGAAGTTGGTTGTGCTGATAGGAGCGCGGGCTGGGTCGAGTTCGAGAACGATTTCGCCGGCCGTGGTTTGCATGGAAACGAGGTTGCGCGAGGAGGCGCAGCCGGTGAGGAGGATGGAGAGGGTGAGGGCGAGGAGGAGGTGGAAGGTGTTCATGGGGGGAGAATACCGCGCGGATGTGGCACGGGCATCTTGCCCGTGGGGGCGCACGGGGGGTGCGGGAGTACGGCCGATGTCGGTCAAAAAATCAGATCAACTGTGCGCCATCATGGGCGGGACGCCCATGCCACGGACTGCTACCGGCGTTTCTTGCCGCGGCCGCCTTTTTGGGGGGTGCCGCCCCCACCACCACCGCTACCGGGGCCGCCGCCGCCTTTGGGGCCGCGGCGGTGGTCGGTCTTGGCCAGGTCGCGGGTCTTGGAACGCTTGGCGCGGCGTTGCTCGCCGGTCATGGCGTTGTTGTTCTTGTACGCATCATCGGAGAGTCCGGCGAAGTCGCGGGACGGTTTGCCCTTGCCGGCGGCGGTTGCGCCCACGGGGCTCTTGGTCTTGCCCTGATCGCGGGATCGCGGGTCGGTGATGACCAGGTCCATACGGCGCGCGGCGAGATCGATGTTGGCGATGGTGATGTTGACGCGATCGCCGATGTTGAAGGAGCGGCCGGTGCCTTGGTTCACGAGCGCGCCGGTGCGCTGATCGACGAACCAGCGGCCTCCACCCGGACCACCCGTGGGAAGATCCGCGGACTTGATCATGCCCTCGGCAAGATACTTTTCGATCTGGATGAACACGCCCGCGCCGGTCACGCCGGTGATGATGCCGGGGAAGGACTCGCCCAGGTGATTGGTGAGGAGCTGCAGCACGAGGAACTGGCGGAGCGATTGCTCCGCGCCCTCGGCCCGCTTCTCGGTGTCGGTGACGGCGCGGCCGATCTCGACGAGTTCATCCTGATCGATCACGCCCTGCTTCGGGCCCATTTCAAGGAGCGTGCGCCCCAGCCGCTTGCGATCCTTCTCGGCTTTGGGCGGCTTGTTGCCGTTGTCGGTCTTGCCGAGATACGCCGCGAGGGCGCGGTGGACGGTGAGATCGGCGTAGCGACGGATGGGGCTGGTGAAGTGCGCGTAGGCGTCGCTGGCGAGCGCGAAGTGGCCGATGAGCGCGGGGGAATACTCGGCCTTGGTGAGCGTGCGCAGGACGCCGAAGTGGACGGCGCGGGCCGCGGGCGTGCCGGCGGTGGCATCGAGCAGCGCCTGGAGTTCCTGGCGCGTGGGGTTGCGCGGGATGTTGAAGCCAGCGACCTTGGCGGTCTGGCGGAGGTCCTGCACATCGCCGGGGGGCGGCTCGGGGTGGACGCGCCGGAGCAGCGGTACATCCATGTCGCGAAAGAGGCGTGCGAGAACCTCGTTGGCCTCCACCATGAACATCTCGATGAGCGTGTGCGTGAAGGCGTTGTCTTCGGGCTCGGCGTCGATGACGTGACCGGCATCGTCGAACACGAGGTTCACCTCGGGCAGCTCGAGGTGGATCATGCCCTGCTTGCGCCGGCGTGCGCGGATCTCCTTGGCGAGCGTGTCCATCTGGCGCAGCGTCTTGATGAGCTGGTCGGTGTACTTGGGCTCAGTCTTGGCGTGCTTGCGGGCCTCGCGGAGATCGCCGTCGATGAGCGACTGCGCTTCGAGATAGGTCAGCCGCTTGGCGGACCTGATGAGCGTCTGCGCGACGCGCTCGGAAATGATGCGTCCGTCCGGGCTGTAGTGCATGAACGCGCTCTTGCAAAAACGCGCCGTGGCCTCCGAGAGCGAGCAGATGCCGTTGGAAAGCACCTCCGGAAGCATTGGGATCACCAGTCGCGGCAGGTAGCAACTGTTGCCGCGCTGCCGGGCCTCGATGTCCAGCGGCGTGCCGGGAGGAATGAAGTGGGCGACATCGGCGATGTGGACGCCGAGGCGCCAACTGCCGTCGGGATCGAGGTGGATGGAGATGGCGTCGTCGAAGTCCTTGGAGTCGTTGGGATCGATGGTGATGATGAAGTCATCACGCATGTCCATGCGATCCCCCCAGCCGTTCTTGTCACCCTCGGCGAGATCGACTTCGTACTGGGCCGCGGCGGCGCGGGCCTGCTCCACGCACTCCTTGGGGAACTCCCCCGGGAGCGCGAAGGCGGCGATCACTGCTTGCGTTTCGACATCGGGCAGCCCCGCCTCGCCGAGCACTTTGGTGATCACGCCCTCGCCGAGTTCGTTGCCCTGCGGATACGTGGTGATCTCGATGACGACCTTGTCGCCTTCGTTTGCGTTCTTGACGGTCGGGTCTTTGACGACGATCGGCTGCGTCAGTTCCTTGCCGTCGGGGAGGACGACCCACAGCCCCCCGCGCTTCTTGAGTTCGCCCGTGAAGCCGGCGCGCTTGCGCTCCATGACTTCGAGAATGTCGCCGGTGATATCGCGCTCGCCGTTGCGCATGCCGCGGACGACGCGGACGCGGACGGTGTCTCCGGTGAGCCCGTCGGCGACGCAGTCGGGCGGAATGAAGATGTCGCCCTCGCGGAAGGAGACTTTGGGGATGACGAATCCGAAGCCGCGGGGGTTCTTGCGGAAGGTGCCGATGACCTCATCGGGCATAGCGGGGAGGCCGATGGTGCCGGAGCCGTCCTTCATCAGGAGGTTGCGGGTGACGAGATCGTCAACAGCGGCGGCGAACTCGGCGTGGTCGGTCTGGGCGACGCCGAGATCGAGAGCGACGGTTTCGACGTTCGCGGGGGTGTACCGCTCGTGCTTGAGATGCTCCAGCAGACGGCGTTCGTATTTCAATGACATAACTATGGACTTTTCTCTGACTTGCAGAATGTGCGGCGGTCCTTACACCTGCGAGGCGTAGGACTCGACCGTCTTTCGAAACGGGCGCGGATTGAGATTCAGGTCCGCGCGGGCCTTGGTTGGGTCGGCCGTGGTGTCCTCAATGGCCATCAGGGCCTGGCCCTCATCGAAGGGCAGGAGTTTTCCGAGACCGATGATGTTTGCGAAGCGGGCGGCGGCCGCGGCGTGCTCGCCGGGGATGTACCAAACACCCATGGATTTCTTCGTTCCGTGCAGCGTGTCGCGGAAAAACTCCGTGAGCTCGCGCCAGTCGAGGGTCTCGGGACCCACCAGATTGTAGACCTCTCCGACGGCCCGCGTGGTTTCGAGGGCATTGGCGAAGCCCAGCGCGACATCCTGCACGGCGATCGGCTGGGTATTGGCGGGCTCGAAGGTGACAGCGCCGGCGGGGACGCGGTGGTCCACGCGGCCGCGGGCGAAGTAGGGAATGAAGAGGAACGGGGGGACTTCGCCGGAGGCGAGTTCGGCCATCATCTGCACGAACTCGCCATCGTGGCCGTGGATGAGACCGGGGCGGAAGATGGTCCAATCAAGATCGCTGCGGCGGACGTTCTGCTCCGCCTCCCACTTGGTCTTCTGATACGCGCTGCGGCCCTCGGAGCCGACGGTGAGCGCGGACATGTGGAGGTAGCGCATCACGCCAGCGCGCTGGCAGGTGTCGAGAATGGTTCGAGTGGACTGGACGTGCATGCGCTCGAAACTTTGCGGGCGATCAAGGGACTCGCCGCGCTCCTCGCGGATGATGCCGACGAGGTGGATGGCGGCATTGCAGCCGCGCACGAGGGCGTCGAGCGCGGCGGGATCGCAGACATCACCGACGATGGTGGAGAAGCCAGCGGGGGGCGTGCGGCCGAAGACTTCGGCGGCCTTGGCGGAGTCGCGGATCAGCCCGCGAACGTGGTGGCCGCGGGAGAGCAGTTCGCGCACGAGGTAGCGACCGACAAAGCCGGTGCAGCCGGTGACGGCGATGGTCATGGGGGAGTGCGAGGGGGAAGAGTTGGATGCTGCGGGGGTTGTCACGCGGGGGGCCTTGGGTGGGATTGGAGTGGACGGGCGATAGGGTATCGGGTTGAAGTGGCATGGGCTTACCAGCCCATGTTCGGGCGCTTCGCCCGAACTCTTCGCTTCACTCATGTTGGAACCCGCGCCAAGCCATACGGGCGGGAAGCCCGAGCCACGGAGCAAAGACATTCGGGCCGCCGCGGCCCGAACATGGGCTGGTAAGCCCATGCCACGAGGGAAAAAGGCACATGGGCTGGTAAGCCCATGCTACGAGGAACGGAGGTTGATATCATCTGGCAATGACGTACTTGCTGGCACAAGGCGGAGGCGGGTCGGGCGGGTGGTTCAGCCCGGGGATGATCAAGGTCGGGATCTACGCTGTGTTCGGCCTGTTCGTGCTGCTGGGTGGGGTGTTCAAGAAGATCAACGAGAAGAACGCGCAGCGTGTCGCGGAGCAGGCCCGGGAGCGACGGCGCGACGAGATGCTGCGCACAGGACGCGATGAGTCCGGGGCGTTTGTGGATGTGTCGCGGGTGCCGGCGGAGGCGTTGCCCGCGCCAGTGGCGGCACCGGCATCTGAAGATGAGGCGAAGCGGCGACTGCGGGAACTCGCCGAACGCCGGCGGCGGGAACTGGCGGAGATGATGAAGCGGGCGGCGCAGGGTGGGGCGCAGGGAGGAGCCGCGCCGAGCCAGGCACAAGCAGCGGGAAATCGTGCGGGGACGCCGAATCCGATGCGATCCGGGCAACCGCCGCGTGTGCCGCAACAGATGAATAAGCCGGAGAAGTTGCAGCCGGGCGTACGCCGCAACGCGGAGCCGGATCGCAAGCAGCAACAACAACAACAACAACGACAGCAACAGCAGCAGCAGCAACAGCAGCAGCAACAACAGCCCAAGGGCAAGAAGGGGAAGCAGCAGCAGCGGGTCCGCGAGCAGGAAGCGTCGGTCTCGTACGCGATACCTGCGCCCTCATCAGGGCCAGCGAAAGCGCCGGTGCATTCGGCGTATCACCTGCCGCAACATCGGGCGGACGCGGCGGAGAACCTGCCGGGGCTGAGCGGCAAGGAGCAGGTGAACGCGACGATGGCTCGCATTGGCGGCGGCACCAGCGCAGGGGAATGGCGCCGGGCGATCGTGCTGAGCGAGCTGATGCAGCCGCCGGTGTCGATGAGAATGGAGTGAGCTTGGGTGGCCCGATGGTCCCCGGCGGGTATTGGCGATTGTCGGAGAAAACCAGCCGAGGGACCGGCGGGGTATCCAGGACTCATCCCGGGCGTGTGATGGCGCTGAGCATCAGGGTGGCGTTGTTCTCGCGGACCTTGATTCCCAGGGCTTTGGTGATCTCGTGGTCTTTCTCGAAGATCAGCCCGACGCCGTCGCTCCACCACTGCTCGGTGGTGTTCACGCTAGTCGCGGCGGAGAGGTCGGCTGTCACCGTGGAGAGCAGCTTGCGGGCCGTGAACTCGCCCGCGGCAGTGGTAATCAGCTCATCGCCGGTGTAGCGGATCTCGTTGTGGGCCATGCCGGATGTTCGCGTGCGCGAGCGATCGCCGAGCGGGTGGACGACCATCTTTACGTCTTGGTGATACGCCGCGTTGCCGGAGGTCTGGATCGGGAGCTTGTCGGGAATCACCACCAGCGGCGGGGTGTAGACGATCTCGACCTTCTCGGCGCGGTTGATCTCCTCGGCCTCGGCGATGTAGCCGCTGGCGTCGATGGTCATCTTCACCTCGCGCTCCGGAAGTGCCCCCGCGCCCGCACCACTCTTGGAGTATTTCACCCACCACGATCGACCGGCGCAGTGGCAGTCGGGGAGTGCATCCTGCAGCACGATGATGCGCGTGCCGGTGTCGGTGTCATACGTCAGCGTGCGGGCGGCGGTGATGGTGAGTTTGCCGGCGTCGATGGGCGTGGCAATGTGGGCCGCGGTCGGCGCGGCGGGGGCGGGCGCTCCGCCGGATGCGACCGGCTTGGGCGTGGTCGGCTTGTTGGAAACGGCCGGCGCGGTCATCGGCAACGGGCGTGTCACCGGGGCCGGCAGGGCGGATTCGGGCTTGTTCGCGGCGCAGCCGGAGAGCAGCGGGACGCCAAGAACAAAGCCAAGAGCCACGCCGCCACGACCGGGGTACAGACGCATCAGATCAATCCTCCAGAGAGAAGCGGCCTACTGTATCGCCCTCCGACCGTATCCCCGCTTCAAGGGGATATAACAGGAACGGATGCACATGCGGACATCCGGGGGCCGATAGCCCCGATAACTGTTTTCCATTTCGTTCCTCTAAATCAGGTTGGTGCCATGCGCGCAAGTCATGAAATGCACATGAACGCTCGAATACGCTCGTTGCGATGGGCCCCGCCCGGCGCGGCGGTTCTGCTCCTGGCCGGTGCGATCGCGCTGGCTGGGTGCATGTCGAGCGAGGATCGGGCGTCGATGGCGGCGGGGGACAGCATTCTCGCGCCGGTCTTCAAGCAGTTCACGCCGGCGGATGCCGCGGCGTGGGCGGCGGACCCATATGACGCGGACAAGCGGGCACGGGGCATGGCGATGCTGGCCAACGCGCCGTTCGGTGGGGCGGAAGCGTATGTGAAACTATACCGCGAGCGGGTGACGCCGAATGCCAAGGGCGAGTACGACGCATCGCCGGTGGTGGCAACGGCGGCCCGCGCGCTGGGGATGCACGGCAACGCGGAAGATGTGGCGAAGATCGTGCCGCTGGCGCGGTTCGAGGAGCCGATGGTGCGTCTGGACGCGGTGCGGAGCTTGCAACGATTGCACAACCGCGCGGCGATCCCGGTGCTGATCGAGCGGCTGGACATGGATAAGGAATCCGAGCCGGAGATTCGCGCTGAGGCGGCGAGCGCGCTGGGGCAGTACGCCGAGGAGCGCGTGCTGACATCGCTGAGCATGTCCTTAGCGGACCCGAGCTTGCTGGTGAACAAGAACGCGCACGAGTCGCTGCGGACGCTGACGGGCAACGACCAGACGCCCGCGGATCGCAAGCTGTGGGTGGAGTGGGTGAAACAACACGAGACTCCGTTCGCAGGGCGGCGCGACTATGTGTTCCCGGTGTTCTGGCGCGAGAAGCGCTGGCTGGACTATGTGCCGTTCATGCCCGCGGTGCCCAATGAAACGGCGTCCACGCCGGTGGGGTTCTCGCGCGAGCAGGGAACGCCGGTGGCTGTCAAGAAGCCGTGACCCGCACCAATCTTCTTTCCGTTCTGGGTACCCGGGGCTTCTCGGACGTACATCACCATCATCTCTGAACGCGAGTTATTCGCGACGGAACATCAACCGATCTTGCATGGATCGCAGCTTTCGAGTGTTCGAAAGCATGGTGGTTTTGCACGAACGCACTGACCTATCCAAAGCGATAGGTCAGTGGCACTCACTGAGAGATTCCCACATGCGTGCGCTGCGAATGCAATCCGGGGCCATGCGATTACAGGCGGAGCTGCCGGAGCCGGCGTGTCTGCCGGGCGAGGCGATTGTGCAACCGACGCGGCTGCTGATTTCGCCGGCGGATGTGGCCGCGGCGGGGCTTGCGCCGTCGGGCGCGCCACCGTTTGAGGGCGTGCTGGGGAGCCAGTTCGTGGGCGTGGTGCGTAAGGTGAATCTTCCGGCGGATGCGTCGCCGCTACTGGCGGCGCGGAAGACGTGGGTCGGAAAGCGCGTGGTGGGATCACCGACGATCAGTTGCGGGTCGTGCGATCTGTGCCGGCATGGGCTGGCGATCCACTGCCGGGCGCGGAAGGTGCTGGGGACGTTTGAGAAGGATGGATGCTTTGCGGATGCGTTCGCCGCGCCGCTGCTGGGGTTGACGCAGGTGCCAGACAACGTGCCCGATGAGAAGGCGGTGTTCGCGCACACGCTCTCGGCCGCGTTGCACGCCGTGAACATGCTGCGCGGCCAGCACGCGTCGTACATCACGGTGCTGGGAGATGGCGTGCTCGCGTTGCTGACGGCGCAGGCGCTGACGCGCATGAACAAGTCGGTGCGAGTGCTGACCTCCAAGCCGGATCGGCAGAAACTCTGCGAGCAGTGGGGCATCAAGCATCGCGGCGTTGAGGAGCCGGGGCGGCGGCAGGATCAGGATGTGGTGGTGGACTGCACCGGGACGAGCGCGGGGCTGCGACTGGCGCTGCAACTGGTGCGACCGCGCGGGATTGTGATGCTGAAAAGCCCGCTGGGGCTGGCACCGTTTCAACCGGGGCGACCGATGCCAGAAGTCGCGGCGGATTCGGGCTGGGCCACGCCGGTGGACCTAACCCCCGCAGTGGCGAATGAAGTGCAAATCGTGGGCTCACGCGATGGGCCGATCCCCGATGCGCTGCGGATGCTGGCGGAGAACACGATCGATGTGGCGAACCTGATCTCCAAGCGATGCAAGTTTCAGGAAGCGCCGGCGGCGATGAGGTTGGCGGCGGGGGGAGAGGTGCTGGCAGTGGTGATGGAGATGTGAGGGGGAAGAAGGGATCAAGGGATCGTGGGATCGAGGGATCAAGGAATCGAAGTAGATCGGGGTGAGGCAGGGATGCGAGCGGGCGATCACGGCACATACGATCTCGCATGATTCAGCGACTTGGTATTGTCGGTGTGCTTGCAATTGTGTACGCGGGTGCGGCGCTGCGTGCGGATGAACCGCCCGCGCCTCCCACACCGATTCCGGCGGTGTTTTCTTCCATGACACTCGCGGATGCGCTCGCAAAGTCTAAACAGAACAACTCGGTGGTGATTGCGGACTTCACGGCGGAGTGGTGCGCGCCGTGCAAACTCATGGAGCGGACGGTGTTTCCGGAAGCGCGGGTGGAGAAGTGGGTGAAGGACCACGGCGCGGCGGTGATTCGGATTGATACGGACAAAGAGGGCGCGCTGCGGACGGAATACGGCGTCTCCGCGTGGCCGACGTTTATCGGGTTCAAGAACGGCGAGATGATCGATCGGCGGCTGGGGGGCATGAGCAGTGACCAGTTTCTGATGTGGCTGGAGAAGGTGGATCGAGCGGGGAAGGGCGCGCCGGGGACGGAGACGGTGGTGCTGCCCGCACCGGGAACTCGCCCCGCCGGAGAAGCAATCCCGCAGGCGGGATTTGTCGATCAACTGGAAGCCGCCCGCGCGGCGAGAGAATCCGGCAGGTACGACAAGGCACTCGCGGACCTGCTTCGCATGTGGAAGAGCGCACCGGAGACGCAGAACCCCAAGCCGCGATACGCGCGTGGGTTTGTTGCGGAGGAACTCGGTGCGCTCATGGGACAACACCCGCCCGCGCGCGAGCAGATCGCGGCGGAGCGCGACCGACTGGAAGCCGCGCTGAAGTCACACGCGAAGACCTTCGACGATCTGGACGGCTGGCTCGCGCTCAACGGCGTGCTGAATGACGATGCCCGCACGCTCGCGTGGTTTGATCGCGTCAAGGGCGATAGTGATTCCCGCGAAACGATTCTGCAAAGCGCCGTCCACCTGCGCCCCGTTTTGGAGCGGGCCGAACGTTGGGGAGACATCCTGCCGCTGATTCCTGATTTGGGGGTCGATGTGCGCCGGGCGTTCGAGGTGTGCAGCACCATGCCCGTACCGGAGCGGCTGGACGAAGCGACCAAGACCAAGATGATCGCGCAGCACAAGAATCTGTTTCGCTACAAGGCCGCGGGGCTATACACGGGGCTGCTGATGCTGGGTCGAGATGACGACGCAATCAAGCTCGCGGCCATGACCATCGGTCTGGACGACACCCCCGCGACCCGGATCGTGCTGGTGGAAAAGGCCGTGCGGCTGGGGCAGAGCCGAAGGCATCAGGTCGGTCTGCTGGATGACGCGGCCAAAGCCGGGGCGGATGTCGCGGAACTGCGAAAGAAAGCCGCGGCGTCTCCCAAGTAGTTCGGTAGGAGTTCACATGAGTCAGCAGCAATATGCAACGTATATGCCCGAGCCGCGCCGCAGCAACGGGCTGGGCATCGCCGGATTCGTGGTCTCGCTGGTGGGCATCTTCTCGTGCGGGTTGCTCTCGCCGGTGGGGCTGGTGCTCTCGTTTGTCGCGCTGTATCGCAGGCCGCGCGGGTTTGCGATTGCGGGTGTGATTATCGGGGCGATCGGCTCCATCTGCGGGGTGTTCTCTCTCATCATGGGGTTCTTCTCGCTACTGCTCGGCGCGCTGGGCATCGGGGCGGGAGTGGCCGCGGGCGCGCCGTACATTGATACGGGAATGCGGATGGCGCATGTCGCGGAGGTGGTCGCGGCCCATCGCGGCGCGGATGGAACCTTCCCGACCGATCTCTCGACGCTCTCGGAACTCAGCACGGAGGAGCGCGAGGACCATTGGGGCCACCCGCTGCGCGTGGTTCCCGGCGAGCCGGGAAAGTTCGAGATCATCTCCAACGGCCCGGACGGCATCGCAGGGACGCGCGATGACATCACCACCAGCAGTTCCTCGGATGATGAGGACCGCCCGCGGCACAAACGCGATCGCCTGCTCAACGTCAATTGACGCTTACCACAACATGCGGACGCGGATCGTCTCCGGGATGGACCGGAGCTTGTCGCTGATGAGTTCCGCGTTCACGGGCGCGACATCCAGCACCACGTAGCCGACCTCATCGTTGGTCTTGAGATACTGGCCGACGATGTTCACGCCCAGCTCGGCCATGACCGAGTTGATCTTGCTCATCACGCCGGGGACGTTGCGGTGAAAGTGCAAAATGCGGTGGTGGCGGTGCTTGCTGCGGGTGGTCCCCCCACTGCCGCCGGCGTCTTCGGTCATGCCGATGTCGTCCTGCTCCGGCAAATCTACCTGCGGCACGTTCACCGCGCCTGTGGTCGATCCGTTGTTCACGAACCGGGCCAGTTTGGTGGCGACATCCTCGGCGATGGACTGCTGGGCCTCTTCCGTCGATCCACCAATATGCGGCGTGAGAATCACGTTGTTCAATCCACGGACTTCGCTGACGAACTGCTCCGCGTTGCTGCTCGGCTCTTCGGGGAAGACGTCCAGCGCGGCCCCCGCGAGCTTGCCGCTCTTGAGCGCGCCAGCGAGAGCGGGAATGTTCACCACGCCCCCGCGAGCGTTGTTGATGAGGTACGAGCCCGCACGCATTTTGGCGATCTGCAACGGGCCGATCATCTTCTCGGTCTTCTTGGTCGCGGGAACATGCAGCGTGACGACATCCGACTGCGCGAGCAGATCGTCGAGTGTTTTCACGGGGCGCGCGTTGCCCAGCGGCAGGCAGGAGAGCGTATCAAAGTAGATCACCCGCATGCCCATGGACTCGGCCAGCACGCTGACCTGCGAGCCGATGCGCCCGTAGCCGACGATACCGAGGGTGCGCCCGCGCACCTCGTGCGAGCCCGAGGCGGACTTGTCCCACTTGCCCGCGTGCAGCTCAACGCTCTTGTCCAGCAGCCGGCGATGCAGCGCAACAATCTCGGCGATCGTGAGTTCCGCCACCGAGCGGGTGTTGCTGAACGGCGAGTTGAAGACCGGCACGCCCGCGAGGCAGGCCTGCTTGGTGTCCACCTGATTCGTGCCGATGCAGAAGCACCCGACGCTGAGCAGCCGCGGACACGCTTTGAGCGCATCCGCGCGGACCTGCGACTGCGAGCGGATGCCCAGCACGTGGGCGTTCCGAGCGATCTCGATGAGCTTCGCGCCCTCGTGCGCCTTGGGCACGCGCTCCACCTTGAAGCCCTCGCTGGTGAGAATTTCCTCGGCGCGCTCGTGGATGTTTTCCATCAGCACAACGCGGATTTTGTCCTTGGGAAACGAGGTCTTCACGGGTTGTTCGCGCGTGGCTGGTGGCATGGGTGATGATGCGAGTGGTGCGATCGGTGCGAGAGGAAACATGATGATAGTTCCGTGGCACGGGCTGGAAACCCATGCCACGTCAGATCGGCAACCGGATGCACCCGCTTTCCCCAACGGTCAAATAACTATCAATTTCAGCGTGTCGATGGGAGCGGTGCAACCGGCACACTGGGCACCACGACAACCTTGCTCTCCGGCTTGATCGTCACCAGCCCGCCGAGGATCATCCCGATCAGCGCGATCCCCAGCAGTATGCGGTACACCCCGAACGGTGCCAGCCCGCGCCGGTTCAGGAATCCGACCAGCCACTTCACGGCCAACGCGGCGGAGATCGCCGCCACCACCAGCCCCACCAGCACCGGCCCCGCACCCAGCACGGTGTAGAACATCGGCGATCCATTGCTCTTATGGTCCTTCCAATCATCCCAGAGCGCGAGCACCGTTGCGCCCAGCAGCGTGGGGACGCCGAGCAAGAACGAAAACTCCGCGGCCGCCGCGGGGCGGAGCTTGCAGAAGTACCCGCCGGTGATGGTCATCATCGAACGGCTCGTGCCGGGCCACATCGCGATGACCTGCAAGAAACCGATCTTGATCGCATCCAGAGGGGTGACTTCCTCGATCCCCTTGCCCGCGCCGTGATACGGCAGGCGCGCGGCTCGCCCCCAGCGCCCGCTCCGGCACGCTTCCACGACGATCATGTACACGCCCCCGACGATGAACGCAAACACCACCGGCCAGGCGTAGAAGAGATGTTCGTTGATCATTTTCTTGAACAGCTTGCCGATGACCGCCGCCGGGAGAAACGCGATGCAGATGTTCACGAACAACTGAAAACCCGCGTTGTCCTTGCCGAGCAGACCGCGGAGCATCTGGACAAATCGAGGCCAATACAGCCCGACCACCGCGAGGATCGCGCCACCCTGGATGACAATCTCAAACGCGTCGATCGCCGCTTTGTTCTGCTCACTGGTCAGGCCGAGCAGATTCGTGGTGATAATGAGATGGCCCGTCGAGGAGACGGGAAGATACTCGGTGATGCCTTCGACAAGACCGAGGATGGCGGCGTGGAGGATGTTCATGGGGAGAGAAGGTTGAAGGAGTCGAGGATTGGAGGAGTGAAAGAGAAAGAAAAAACCGAACGCATCGTGCGTTCGGTTCACGGTATCGGTCAGTATGTGCGTTTTCCCAAGCTTTACCCTGATCCCGCCCGGCTCCTCGACCCATTCGCTCCTTTACCCCTTCACGTGTTCCACTTCTTACCGCGTCAGCCCCAGCACCATCTGCTCCCACGCGGCTTCCGCGGGTCCGATGGTGTCCGCTGGCCCGGTGAGCCGCACGAAGACGCTCTGCGAGGGCATCTGCACGATCGCGCCGCGAAAGGCGGTATTGGACTGCTTGCCGCCGGACATGGAGGCGTACGTGCCGGTGGCCTTATAGATGTAGATTTTGTAGCCGCTCGCCGTCTGCTCGACGGTCTCGCCGCTGATGGGCTGGCCGCTCTCATCGGTGATCTGCTTCTTCCAACGCTCGATGTTGCTGGGCACATCGCCGCCGGCGGTGGAGAAGTTGACCTGCGCGTTGCCCGCATTTGCGATGATGTACGTCGCCTTGGTCATGGGGCTTGAGGGGGCCACGCTCTTCCATCCTTCGGGAACGGCGAACTTCACGCCGCCGATGACGAACTCGGTCCCGGCTTGCCCGCTGATCTGGTTCGCGGCGTTGGCGGCGTCATCCTGATTCTTCTGGATGCCCGCGACCGCCGCCTTCCCCATCGCGGCGGATTTGCCCGGGATCGAAGTCGGATTCGCCGAGAGATTGTTCAGCCCCTGCCCGCTGCTGGAAGTCGGCGGCGGGGGAGTCTTGGACTCACAGCCAATGACGGCAAGTAGCGAAGCGGTGACAAACGCGGCGGTGATGGTGCGATTGAGCATGGGGGAGTTTAGGATGCGTCCCACGCACGGGTTGTTTTGCCCGAACAGAGGCCCAGGCGCACCCCCGGGCACCGCCGCGCAGCTCACGTCGAGCCGCACGGGCTTGCGCCCCGGCCTCTGTGTTCTAACCATGAACCTCATCCCCGTCTCAACCCTCTCCGACCCCCGGCTCGCGCCGTATGCCAACATGCGCGATGCCGAACTCGCGCAGCGGACCGATCCTCTTGACGCCACCGCCCACGCCGGGCTGTTTATCGCCGAAGGTGAACTGGTGGTTGAGCGTCTCATCGCCAGCCGCTTCCGCGTGCAAAGCGTGCTGACCACCGAATCGCGCCTGGAAATCCTGCGGGAATCGCTCGCGCCGCTCCCGCCAGAAACCCCGGTGTTTGTCGCGGATCAGCCCACCATGAACCAGATCGTCGGCTTCAATATGCACCGCGGCGTGCTGGCGATCGGCGTGCGCGGGCCATCGCTCACGCTGACCGATCTGCTCGCACGCGGCGGGCCAATGGTGATTCTGGAAGACCTTACGAATCACGACAATCTTGGGGGCGTCTTCCGAAACGCCGCCGCGCTGGGAGGGACCGGCGTTTCCGTGGTGCTCTCGGCGCGCTGCGCGGACCCGCTGTATCGCAAGAGCATCCGCGTCTCCATGGGCGCGGCGATGTGCGTGCCGTTCCTGCGCGCCACCGCATGGCCCGATGTTCTCAACGAGATCGCCGCGGCGGGGTATGAGGTCTGGGGCATGACACCCGGCGTGGACACGGTGGAACTCGGTCAGGCCTGCTGCGGCATTGGCGTCCCAGATCGGGTTGCCGTGCTGCTGGGAAGCGAAGGTCCGGGTTTGACCCCCGAGGCCCTGGCCGCGTGTAGCAAACGGGTGCGAATCGACATGCGAAAGGCCGATCCGAGCATCGACTCCCTCAATGTGGCGATGGCGAGCGGGATCACACTCCACTGTTTAGGGGGTATTGCACGTACAAATGTCTAACATTTTCATGCTTTCTGGCACCGCAAGGTGATTTGGCGGTACATACTTGTGGTCGCCGCGTATCGGTCAACGCGGCTCATCGGTGTTCGGGGCGTGGGCGTCCGGGCGCGGGTGGTACGCTCTGGCCAGTTCGCTTCTGTCGGCGGGTGCCGATAGGTCTTTGACTCGGAGAATTCGCATGAATCGTGCCGCCATTGTTTGTGTCTGCGCGTTGCTGGGGGTTGGGGCTTCGATCGTCGCCACGGCGCACGGGGCGGATGATCCGGCGCTGCGCTATCGCGGCACCGGCGCGACGCGCCAGCAACTGGATGCGCTGCAGCTCAAGCCCTTCAACGAGTCGCTGCTGGGCGAACTCTCGAACTGGACAGGCACCGCTCCGAAAGCGGGCGACTTCACCGGCAAGCCGGTGATGATCGTGACCTGGGCGAGCTGGCACAAGCTCTCGCACCCGGCGATGCGCACCGCACAAGCCCTCTGCGAAAAATACAAGGACAAGGGGCTGATCGTCTTCGGCGTTCACAACCCCAAGGGCTTCGAGGGCGCGCCGGAGAACGCCAAGACCCTCGGCATCACCTTCCCATTCGCCGAGGACAAGGACGGCAAGTTTCGCGCCGGGCTGAAGGCGGACCAGGACCCCAACATTTATTTCATTGATCGCTCCGGCAACTTGCGCTTCGCGCAGGTGGACGCCACCTCGATGGAAGAGGCCGCGGAACATCTCGTGAAGGAAACCGCCGAGCACGCGGCGGACTATCCCAAGATGCTCGCCAAGCGGGCCGTGGAAACCGACCGACAGAAATGGGCCACGAAGGACGCCTCCGGCCCCGCGCCGGGCGAAGAAGTCACCGTTGATTTTCCCGAGCCGGATGAGGACGCCTACAAGGCGACGCGCTGGCCGTACATGGTCGGCAAGGTTGAAACCGATGCGATCTTCGACAAAATCAAGAACAACCCGCCCAACGCCACGGCTTGGCCGGAAGAGGATTGGGTTCCCGCCACGCCCAAGCGCGCCGGCAAGCTCATCGTGGTCTACTACTTTGATCCCAAGGAAGTAGACTGGCTCAACGTCTTCCCGACCATGAACCGTCTACACGACCAGTTCAAGCGCGATGTGCTCGTAGTCGGAAGCATGTTCAAGCAGGGGCAGAACGCCCTCAGCGGGAACAACCAGGGGGCCGTCAACGGCGAGGAAGACGCCAAACTTGTTGAGCGCAACAAGCAGCAACTCGCAAGTATCCTCCGCACCCGCTCGATCAACCACTACATCGTGCCGCGCACCATTCGCTATGAGAATCTCGAGCTCGGCGGCGGCGGAATGCTCCCGCGGATGTCCCGGCTGTCAGAGGAGGCCGGTGCCGCCGCGATCCTCTCCAGCGACCTGAAGATGCGCTGGATCGGCAGCCCTTACGACCAGGACCTGCGCGTGGCGCTGGACAAACTCATCGCCGTCGATCCCGCCGTGAAGGCCCGGCGCAAGGCCGAGGACGCGAAGAAGAAGTAACCCATTCACGCACGGTCTCGCACGTCCACGCACAGACACGCACGCCGAAGCCCGCCACGCACACCGAAGAAGGAGTGCATTCATGCGCCCCACCGCTCGTTCGCTCGGCATCGCCGCGATTCTCACACTCACCGCGCTTGGCGCGGCAGGCGTGTCGCGCGCGGACGATGTCGCCGTCAAACTCCAAGGCAAAGGAGCCAATCGAGAGGCACTGGACGCGATGGCGTACAAGCCGTTCGACGGCGTGCTCTGGGGCAAACTTGCCGCGTGGACGGGCGGGAGCGCGCCGACTGCCGAATCCACCAACGGCAAGCCGGTGCTCATCGTGGCGTGGGCCTCGTGGTACAAAACTTCGCACGGCGCGCTGGTCGAGGCGCAGAAACTCGCGGACAAGAGCAAGGGCCTGATCGTCATCGGTGTCCACCACGCCAAGCAGTTCGACAAAGCGGCCGACGTCATCACCGAGAACAAGGTCACGTTCCCCGTGGGCCACGACGCCGGCGGCGAGTTCTTCAAGGCCATGCACACGCCCGCGGCGGGGCCCAACTACTACATCCTCGATCGCGCCGGAAACCTGCGCTTCGGCGATGTGGAAAAATCCTCGCTCGAGGAAGCCATCAAGATTGTCATGACCGAGTCCGCGTCCGATGCCGCCAAGGCCAAGGACCGCGCCAAGGAAGTGAAGAAGGCCGGGGGCGATGCCCCGATGGGCGGTCCCGAGGTGAAGACCCGGGTCGCGCCCGAAGACTACAAAGCCGTGAAGTGGCCCGCGATCAACAAGGGCCAGATGTCAGCGAAGAATCTGCAGGGCAAGCCGCTCCCCGCCAAGCTCGGCAAGGAAAAATGGCTCGGCACCGCCCCGGAGCGCGACGGCAAGATCATCGTGCTGGATTTCTGGGCCACCTGGTGCGGCCCGTGCAAGGCCGCAATGCCGCACCTGGATGAACTCTCCAAGAAATACGCTAAGGACATCGTCGTCATCGGGATTTCCGATGAGGACGACGCCGTGGTGCGCAAGTTCATCAAGGCCGCCAAGCACTCGTACCCACAGGCGGTTGATCCGGCCGCGACCGTGAAGAACGCCATCGGCATTCAGGGCATCCCGCATGTGGTGGTGCTCTCCACCGATGGCGTCATCCGCTGGCAGGGCAACCCGCACCCCAGCGCGGACCTGAACTCCTTGCAGGACATGGTCGCCAAGCTCATCGACGTGGACCCGGGCGTCAAGGCGCGCCAGGAGCGTGAGAAGAAGGCGGGGTGATCGCATGGCAAAGGTCTCCCCCCCACTGCTGAACATCGTCTTGCACGAGCCGGAAATCCCGAACAACACCGGCAACATCGGCCGGACCTGCATCGCCACCGGGTGCGCCCTGCACCTCATCAAGCCGCTTGGCTTCGACACTTCCGAAAAGGAATGCCGGCGCGCCGGGCTGGACTACTGGCCGCGGCTAAACCCCACCGAGCATGAGAGTTGGGGCGACTATCTCGAAACGGCCAAACCCCGCCCCGACTGGCTCTGGATATTCACGACTCGCACCGATCGCCCGGTGTGGGACGCGGATATCCAACCCGGCGATCACCTGGTTTTCGGCAAGGAAACGGCTGGCCTGCCCTCATCTTTCCTGAGTGATTATCCCGACCGGCTGGTCACACTCCCAATGATTCCCGGCGAACGCTCGCTGAATCTTGCCACCGCCGTATGCGCGGCCGTTTACGAAGGGCTCCGTCAGATGACCGATCGCGGCCAGTTGATTCTGAATGGCTCGGGGCGAATCGAGCGTCGAGCCGATATGATGGCTCGCAACCGGAACGCGAAATATGAGGAATAGACCCCGGGCCATTTCGATCGCAAGCACACTCACCGCCGCCCTCGCGCTGGCGGCCGGAGTGTTCTGCGCCGCCGGATGCTCTCAGCCGCTGCTCGCGCCCACCGACGAGCGATCCCCCTTCGACCGCTACGACAACGTCCGCGGTCGCTACGCGCCGCAGTACATTGAGAACGAATACGGCCGCCGCGAGCCAAACCTCCGCGGGCGCCTCGGCTCCAAGGGCTGAACGGTTCTGGGTACCCCGGTTCTCCGAACCGGGTCTTTATTATTTTCCCACTTCGCTCCTCCACCCAACTCCCTCATCAAAGGGGGATCACCATCCAAGATTTTGCTGATAACTCCCAACCGGACGTGCAGAAGTCTCCGGTTTTCCCTCATGCTCATGGCCAGATATAACGGCGATACGGACTTGCGCGGCCAACTTCGCGCCAGCACGCACACCATGCAAGATTTTGGGAAGAAACTCGGCCCGCAAGGCCGATTGAGAGTGGGTACAGTTGATCGCACCACGCATGGCCGCCAAACGCACCACATCCCGACGCAGCAGCCGCGCGGCGGTCCGCACCCCGAAGCTGAATCGCGCGCCGATCGTGTGGGTGAGTTTCCTGGGCGCGATGACGGTGGTCGGTGGCCTGCTGCTGCTGACCTCCGGGCCCTCGCCGCGGACTGATGGCATCTCGGTCTCGGCGCTGGCCGCCGCGACCATCACCTCCACGGGCACCGCGAACCTGATCCAGACGCACAAGCCGCTGGATGTTTCGCGCTGGCAGGCGATCGTGATCCACCACAGCGGCGCAACCCGCGGCGACCCGGCCTCCATCTCCAAAGAGCACCGCGACGCGGGCTTTCAGGGGCTTGGCCACCACTTTATCATCGGCAACGGCACCGGCATGGACGACGGCGAGATCCGCATCGGCTACCGCTGGCTGGATCAGCTTCCCGGCGCACACGCCGTTGGCCCGAATGAGAAGTTCTACAACGAACACTCCATCTCCATTTGCCTCGTCGGCGACGGCAACCGGGCCGGGTTCAGTCAGGCCCAGATTCAGCAGCTCACGACTCTGGTAGATGCTCTCCGCCGCCAGTTGAACCTCCCAGCCGAGCGCGTTCTGCTGCACTCGGACCTCGCCCCGGTCTCTGATCCGGGCAAGCTGTTTCCGGCCGGGCTGTATGGCCTGCCGACTGGTTCTCCGGTTGGCCAGCCCGTCGGCCCCTCCAAGCACTGAGCTTTGACCCATCCAACCGACATGAAATGCGAATCCTGCTCCGCCGGGGGCTTTCTGACGCGCACGCTCGCAAACGTCTGCTAATCTTGGGTTACCGGCGGCCGCCCGGGCTGGTCGGTATGCTCCGGCGATTCGTCGTTTGGGCAGTGGGAACGTGTCTCAGGCGTTGAACTTGGGCCGGGGGAGGCCGATACTTCCGTCCCGCGGCCTATCGCTCCCGGAACGGGTTGTCCCGCCCATGCGTAGGGAGGGGCAGGACAGTCTGGACGAGGGGCCGGACGAGTGGTCGGCTGGGTTGTTGGGCAGGACGGATGGGGTCGGGGAGTTTGGCCGTGTGTGGCGGCTGGGTTCTGGTTCGGTTTGCCGGTTGATGAAGGACGAACGATTGCCGCTCGAGATTCTCAAAGTCGGCGACATGGTGGAGGGGTACCGAGTTCTGAGCGAGCTCGGGCGCGGTGCCGCGTCGGTGATCTACGCCGTGCTGGACCCCAAGACCAAGCAGGTCTGGGCACTCAAGCACGTTGAGAAGGACAACGAGAAGTCGATCCGCTTTCTGGAGCAGGCGGAGCAGGAATATCAGATCGCGGCCAAGGTCGGCTCGGACAAGATCCGGCGGATCGAGAAGATCATCAAGAAGAAGGAATCGCTGCTGGGCGGCGTGAACGACCTGTATCTGGTGAT
This sequence comes from Phycisphaerales bacterium, assembly GCA_043776515.1. Classification (GTDB taxonomy): domain Bacteria; phylum Planctomycetota; class Phycisphaerae; order Phycisphaerales; family UBA1924; genus UBA4658. The sequence continues at coordinate 32,990 of JAYVRG010000064.1, read as the reverse complement.
GGACTTCGTGGACGGCTCGAGTTGCGAGCGGAACCCGCCGCAGTACTTCGAGGATGCGTTGTATGTGTTCGAGCAAGTCTCCGATGCGCTGGCCGAGATGCACGCGAAGGGTTTCGTCCATGCGGACATGAAGCCGAACAACATCATCGTTGATGAGAACTTGAACGCGAAGATCATCGACCTGGGCCAGAGCTGCAAGATCGGAACCGTGAAGCAGCGCATTCAGGGCACGCCGGACTACATCGCGCCCGAGCAGGTGCATCGGCGCGCAATCACGCCGAAGACGGACGTGTACAACCTGGGCGCATCGCTGTACTGGATTCTGACCCGCTCGTTCATCCCCACCGCGCTGGCCAAGGGCGACTCGCTGCTGGGCTCAGTGGATGATGCGCTGCTGGCCAGGCCCAAGCTGCCCAGCGAGATCAACTCGCGTGTGCCGGAGCGCATCGACCAGCTCATCATGGCGTGCGTGGATGTTGATCCGGACAAGCGACCGACGATGGCGCAGGTACACGACCAGATCAATATGGTGCGGAGCCAGCTGCTCGCGGCCAACGAGCTGCGGAAGAGCGGGATGCGTCCCAAGATTGACCCGGAAGGCGATGGGGCTGCGGGTGGCACCGGTGCCGGACCTTCGGGCGGTACCGGCGGCCCGGGTGGATCGAAGTCCGGCGGCGGACCGGGTGGACCCAATGGGTCCGGCCCGCGTTCAGGACCCAACAACGGAAACGATGGGACCGGCACCGGAGGAAGCAAAGCGGGAGGAAGTTCAATTCTTGCGGGCCTGCTGGGGCTTGGTGGAAAGAGTTCCGGCGGCTCAACAGGTGTGGGAGTGGGCGGGAAGATTCGCGACAGCAAGAGCATCATGCCGCCGCCGATTGATCCGGGGCCGGGGATTGCCGGCGCGGATGATTGATGGACTTGCAATTTGAAATTTCAGATTCGAGATTTGTGAATTGAGGTTTCTGAGTTCTGGTTTGAGAAGTCCAGTCTTGGATGGTGACGATCGGGGCGGGCGGCGTGGGGTGGCGCGATGACATCCATACTCGAACACATTGATCTGCGAAGCGCGGGCGCGGTGATCGCGACGCTTCGGGCGGGCGCGGCGGCATGTCTGGCGACGCCCGGGCGGCGCGGGTGTACGGAATGGGTGGAAGTTGATCCGTCGATGCGTGGCACGCCGGCGGGGACGCTGATAGCGACGGGTGATCTGCACGACAATCCGCTGCATCTGGCGCGGCTGGTGAAGGCGGCGGGGATTGATGCGGCGTGGGAGGCACGGGAAATGCACGGCTCTGGAGAGCCGTGCCACCAAGAGCAGAAGGAAGCAAAGGCAGAAGAACATGGGCTGGCAAGCCCATGCCACGGCGGGCCATGTCACATCACGTTGCACGAACTCATCCACGGGGATCGGCTGGTGAACGGGATGGACTATTCGTATCGCGTGCTGGCGCGGGTGGCGGCGATGAAGGGCGCGTTTCCGGGGCGGGTGCACATGCTGCTGGCGAATCACGAGATCGCGCAGCTCTCGTGTACGCCGGTGGCGAAGGATGGCGTGCGCTGCAACGAGGCGTTCGATGAGGCGATCGACGCGGCGTTCGGAGACGACGCGGCGAATGTGCGCGAGGCGGTGTGCGAGTTCCTGCGGTCGCTGCCCTTAGCGGTGCGGTTCCGGTGCGCGGGCGTCGATGGCGATGTGGTCTGCGCCCACTCGCTGCCGGGGATCGAGATGATGTCCACGTTCGACTTCGGCGCGCTGGAGCGCGATCTCACGCCCGATGACTTCGCCACCCGCACCGGCGCGGCCCGGGCCATGACCTGGGGGCGCGCCCACGAACCGGGGCAGATCGCGGAACTGGCCGCGAGGTGGAACGCGCGGCTGTTCATTCTCGGCCACGAGAAGGCCGAGCAGGGGTGGACGATCATCTCGCCCGAGGCGATCGTCTTGAACAGCGACCACGAGCAGGGCGTGTACGCGCGGCTGGACCTGACGCGCGAGTTGAAGGCGGAGGATGTGGCGCGGGGGTGCGTGCGACTGGCGGCGGGATGAGGCCAGCGGGGCTGCTCGCCGCACCTTCACTCTGCGTTGGTGGTATACCAGTACCGTGGCATCGCTTCCCAACCAACTCACCTGCCCCCGCTGCGGCTATGACGTCTCCGGCTTGGTGCCAACGTGGAGGGAGCGGTGCCCGCTGGAGGGGACGTGCAGCGAGTGCGGGCTGGGGTTTGCGTGGGTGGATATTTTTCGGCCGGAGCGATTGCACCCGGCGTGGTCGTTTGAGCACGCGCGATCGAGGCGAGCTCGCAAGTTCTGGCGAACGGCGGCGATTTCACTTCGTCCCGGACGGCTGTGGCGCGAGATGTCGATGGCCGCGCCGATTCGGCTGATTCGACTCGGCGTGTTTGTCTTGCTCGCAGTGCTCTGCGGGCATGTCTGTAACGTTTTGATCTCAATCTGGATGGCGTATCAGATGTGGATGCGATACGGACCCACGAGACTGCGCATATCGCCTAGCCAATACTGGTACGAGTGTTTGCTGACTGCGCTCAATCCGTATCGCAATAGCTTTTGGTGGACAACCCGACTGTCGTTCTGGGAGTTGCCACATGGGCGCTTCTTCGTGGCATGGGGGCTTCTTATTCCACTGCCGTATCTCATCCTTGCCGATACGATGCGGCGCGCCAAGTGCAGGCGGATGCACCTGCTGCGGGCGTGCGCCTACTTTGCACCAGTTGTCATCTGCGCGACGATCACGACGATCCTGTTTCGGTATGTGCCGTACACATTCGTCACGAGCGCGTGGACGTGGTACCACTATCACGCTGTCGAACTTGCGGCGAAGGGGCTGAGTCTTTGTCTCGTGTGCTGGTACATCCTGTGGTGGTGGAGATTCACAAAGTCGTACCTTCGACTCGAAAGACCGAGATTGGTGGTCGGGCTGCTGCTGGCGGTCTCGTTCCTCGCCACGATCGCGCTCGCGAGTGTGTTGGACAAGCAGATGTTGGACTCGGTCGGCGATCTTCTCAATGGTGTGTTTGGATAGGTGCGGCCGCCGCGTCCTACCTATTCTCTGCTCCCCATGCCCACACACACGCACGACCCCATCACCGATTCCGTTCTGTCGCTCATCCGCCGCACCGATCCGGATATTTCGGATCTGATCGCCAAAGAAGGCGACCGGCAGGAGCACACGCTGGAACTGATCGCCAGCGAGAACCATGTCTCGCCCGCCGTGATGCACGCGATGGGGACGTGTCTGACGAACAAGTACGCGGAGGGCTATCCGGGGGCTCGCTACTACGGCGGGTGCGAGTTTCACGATCAGATCGAGACGATCGCGATCGAGAGGGCCAAGAAGCTCTTTGGGTGCGGGTTTGCGAATGTGCAGCCGCACTCGGGCGCGCAGGCGAATATGGCCGCGTGCATGGCGATGATGAAGCCGGGGGACACGTTCGCGTCGCTGGTGCTGAAGGACGGCGGGCATCTCTCGCACGGCATGTCGATCAACTTCTCGGGCATCTTCTACAAGCCCGTCCACTATCCGCTGCACTACACCGTGGGGCATCCTCAGCACGAGCAGATCGACTACGACGCGGCGATGAAGGTCTGCATGGAGCACAAGCCCAAGGTCGTGATGTGCGGCTACTCAGCGTATCCACGGGTGATCGACTTCAAGAAGTTCCGCGAGATCGCCGACGCCTGCGGCGCGCTGCTGTTCGCGGACATCGCGCACATCGCGGGGCTGGTGGCGGCGGGGGTGCATCCATCGCCATTCCCGCACGCGCATGTGGTGACGACGACGACGCACAAGACGCTGCGCGGGCCGCGCGGCGGGCTGATTATGACCAATGACGAGGAACTCGCCAAGAAGATCAACCGGAATGTGTTCCCGGGCGTGCAGGGCGGGCCGCTGATGCATGTGATCGCGGCCAAGGCGGTGGCGTTCGGCGAGGCGCTGAAACCGGAGTTCAAGACGTACTCGCAGAACGTGGTGGCGAACGCCAGGGCGCTGGCCGGCGCGCTCACGGAGCGCGGCTATCGCATCACCAGCGGCGGGACGGACAACCACCTGATGCTGGTCGATCTGCGCCCCAAGAACACGGAACTGACCGGCGCGGACGCGGAGACGTGGATGGGCAAGGCGGGGATGGTCTGCAACAAGAACGGGATTCCCGACGATCCGCGCCCACCGAAGCTGACCAGCGGCATCCGGCTCGGCTCGCCCGCCGTCACGACGCGCGGGCTGGGCACGGGCGAGATGAAGCAGATCGCGGGATGGATCGACCGCGTGCTGACGGCGAAGGGAAGCGAGCAAGAGACCGCGGCGGTGCAGCGCGAGGTGCGGGAGTTATGCGCAAAGTTCAGGATGCCATAAAGAAGAAGGAACTCAGAGGGAGCAGAGCGAGCAGAGAACAGCAGAGGAGAACTGATTCAGACGAGATTTCTCTGCTGCACTCTGCTCTCTCAGCTTTCTCTGAGTTCCCTTCGGAAGATCGTCATGGCCAAGAGCAAGCATCCATATTCCATCCGCCCCAGCGTGCGCTTGATGACCGACTGGGTGGAGCAGTTGCCCGCCAAGACGGGCAAGTCGCTGGACCAGTGGATGAAGCACATCGTCAAGGATGGGCCGACGGACGAGAAGGCGCGCCGGGAGTGGCTGGCGAAAACGTACAAGCTCGGGACCGACGCCGCGTTGTGGCTGGCGGAGAAGGCGACGCGCCCGGAGACGGTTGCGGAGGAAACGCCGGAGGGATATCTCAAGATCGCGCCGAGGTATGTGGAGGATCAGTACGCGGGAAAGAAGGGCGCGCTGCGCCCGGTGTATGACGCGCTACTGAAGATGGGGCTCGCAGTCGGGAAGGATGCCAAGGCGTGCCCGTGCAAGACATTTGTGCCACTGTTTCAGGAGCATGTGTTCGCGCAGATCAAGCCGACGACGAACACACGCGTGGATCTTGGGCTCGCGCTCGGGAAACTCCCGGAAAGCAAGATCCCCAAGCTCGGCGGGCGGATGATCGCCACGAGCGGGCGGGAGAAGAAGGACCGGATCACGCACCGGATCGGGATTGCTTCGACAGATGAGATTGATGGGGTGGTGCGGGAGTGGCTGGAGCGGGCATACACGCTGGACAAAGCAGAGCCGCGGCGGTGACGCCGGGGGTGGGGTAGGGGCGAGCAGTGGAAGAGCATGGTGTAAGAGCACGGGTCTGCAAAGCCAGACCCGTGCCACGGGGGGGGTCAGGTGATGCTGGGCTCGCGCTTGGTGATGTGGGGCATGCTGGTGAGCACCTTGTCGATCAGCCCGTACTCGAGCATTTCCTTCTCGTCGAGCCACTTGTTGCGGTCGCAATCGTCGGCGATGCGGGACTGCTTCTGGCCGGTGGCCTCGGCGTAGATCTGGTACAGCCGTTCGCGGATGCGGAGCATCTCGCGGGCCTCGATCTCCAGATCGGTGGCCTGGCCTTCGAGCACGCCGCCGATGAGGGGCTGGTGCATGAGATTGCGTGAGTTGGGGAGCGAGAAGCGCTTGCCCTTGGTGCCGCTGGTGGCGATGAGGGAGCCCATGCTGGCGGCCTGGCCGATGATGTAGGTACACACATCGGGCTTGATGAAGCGCATGGTGTCGATGATGCCCAGGCCTGCGGAGACAGCGCCGCCGGGGGAGTTCACGTACAGGTGGATGTCGGACTTCTCATCCTCATTGGCGAGGAAGAGGAGCTGGGCGACGATCAGGTTGGCGATTTCATCGCCGACGCCGCCGCCGAGGAAGATGATGCGATCTTTGAGGAGGCGCGAGTAGATGTCGTAGGCGCGCTCGCCGCGGCCGGATTGCTCGATGACGATGGGGACGAGGTAGGACATGGGTCGGGTCTCGGGTTTCGGGTTTCGGGTCTCGGGTAGGGAGGGAAGTAGAGATGCGAGATCTACGTTTGAACGGCGGGTCGGCCCTGGGGTTGCGGTCAAGTGTTTCCACTCGAAACCCGAGACCGGCCTTACCTCGGCGCATCCTTGGGGAGTTCGGTGATGACCTCATCGACGAGGCCGTATTCCTTGGCCTCCATGGCGTTGAAGTACTTGTCGCGCTCGGAGTCCTTGCGGACGATTTCCTCGGGCTGGCCGGTGTGGCGGGAGATGATGCGGATGAGTTCGTGCTTGGACTTGATGATCTGCTCGGCCTGGATGCGGATGTCCTCGGCCTGGCCGCCCACGCCGCCGTAGGGCTGGTGGGTCATCACCTTGGCGTGCGGCAGAATGAACCGTTTGCCCTTGGTGCCCGCGGTGAGCAGGACCGCGCCGCCGGAGTACGCGCGGCCGATGCAGTAGGTGCTGACGGGGGAGGTCATGAACCGCATGGTGTCGTAGATAGCGAGGGTGTCGTCCACCGAGCCGCCGGGGGAGTTGATGTAGAAGTGAATCTCCTGGCCCTTCTTCAGGTTCTCCAGATAGAACATCTGCATGATCAGCCGCGCGGCCGAGGATTGATTGATCTCACCGATGAGAAAGACCACCCGATTCTCGAGCAACAGCTCGTCGATGGTCATTTCGCGGGTGCGCTGATAGGTGACGCCTGCGGAGGCCATATGAACTCCCTTCAAAGCCCTTCGTGCCGCGGCAGCCCCCAAACAGGGCGGTAACCGCTCCAATCCGTCAAGATCCATCCCGACCCCCCACCACCTACGCACAACGTAGGCGGGGAAGGAGGGACGAAGTAGCAAATCGGCTACCAGAGCGGTGGGCTTTGAGAGAACCGGCTGGGAGGGGGAAGAAAGCCATTGGATGTGAAGCAGGAGTGACGAGCGGGGTGGTGGGCCGGTAGGGACTGCCAGATGGGCAGGATGCTCGCGAATGGACGGGTGCTGAAATGGGATGGCATACTCTTCTGCTCACTGCGGGACCAATAGCCATCGGCACTTTGACCGCCACTTTTTTGGAAACGTAAGGTGCCGCACAATGATTGCTGTCGCGGTTTTCACGCACTGTGTTCGAGCCATCCAGAAAGGAGTACTGATTTCGCGAGTCAGCTCGACGGACAAGGAATACCACTTTCAGAACTGGTTCAAGGCCCGTCTTGAAGAAATTGGAGAAAAGTTCGAGATTGGCAGCCGCAACAGCTACCCGGACTTTCGGATGGTCACGACGACTGATGGCTTTGAGCTCAAAGGGCTTGCCTATCCCGGGCGAGACGCGAACTTTGACAGCAACAGCCAGGTACCCGCGGGCCTACACAACGGCCGCAGGGTTTACTACGTGTTCGGGCGATACCCGAAGAAGCCGGACGGAGAAAAATATCCGGTGCTCGACCTAGTCATTTGTCACGGCGATTTCCTGAATGCCGATCACGAATACGTGCATGAGAACAAGCATGTGAAGGGATTTGGCAGCTACGGCGACCTTCTGATCCGCGACCGAAAGATGTACGTCGTGCCCACGCCGTTCCGCTTGGTCGATGGCGTTGCACACAAGCAGACGTTGATCCTTCCCGCCAATGTCAATCCGGGGAATGGTCTTGTTTGCGTTGGCGACCTTTGTCGTCGTGAAGCTGAAGAACTCATCGTCGGCTACTCGTTTGACCTCCAGACGAACGAGTTGCTTGCCAAGAAGATTGCGAATCCGGACGCGGGCAGGGAGCACCGCTTTGTCGCTTGGCGAGTTGCTGGTTTATCGCTCGAACCCGTTTCCATGCGAAGTGCGCAACAACGAGAAGCAGAAGCCGCTGAAACAGACGATGAAGATGCTGATTCCTGAACAACGCCTGATCGAATCGGATGCCTTTCCGTTCGAGTTTCTTTCCCAGCTTGCCGAGCGCGAGAGCTGGCGAAAGGAAATCCATCGGCCGGTGTATCACGTCCACAAGTGGTGGGCCAAGCGGCTCGGGTCGATTTTTCGCGGCATTCTGCTCGGTGCTCGGCTACCCGTCGAATCGGACCTGTGCAGAGAGTTCTACGGCACGCATTCGTTGACAGGTGTTACCGTCTTTGATCCCTTCATGGGCTCTGGGACGACCATCGGCGAAGCCCACAAGCTCGGCATGACCGCGCTGGGCCGAGACATCAATCCCGTTGCCGTCAGCGCGGTGCAGACTGCTCTTGGTCCACTTGATCGTCGCTGCATTGTCGCGGCGTTCGAGGAGCTGTCCGAGGGGGTCGGAAAGCGGCTGCGAAGTCTGTACCGCTCCAAAGACGCACTGAGACAGCCGTGCGACGTGCTTTACTATTTTTGGGTCATGCAGGCGGAGTGCCCCGAGTGCGATTCCCGCGTTGACCTGTTTTCCTCCCACATCATTGCCCGCAATGCCGATCCCGATCGCAAGCCAGAAGTTCAGATTCACTGCCCTGCCTGCGGCGACATTTTCTACGGCGCGAACTGCCGGGACGCCGTCGTATGCCGGAAGTGCAGCCACGCGTTTGACCCATCGACCGGGCCTGCGAGCGGTGCAAAGGCGACTTGTCCCCAATGCACGAACCAGTTCACTATTCTTCGGGCTATCGGTGAGCAACGCCCGGCCTTTCGGCCAATTGCCAAACTGGTTCTCGCCGCGGATGGTCGCAAGGAGTACCTACCAGTCACGCCCGAGGACGACGCGGCCTATGCGGAATGTTCAAGAATCCTCAAAGAAGAGCTGCGAGGCGGCACTATTCGCCTGCCGGATTTGCGATTGACACACGGTCACAACACTCGCCAGGCGATGAGCTACAACTTCACGTCATGGGTGGATTTCTTCAATGACCGCCAGCTCCTCGCACTCGGCTGGCTTCGCGCCGCCATCGACAAGATCGAGGATGCCCCCGCTCGCACGGCGCTGAAGACCCTGTTCTCGGGTGCACTTGAGTTCAACAACCTCTTCGCCTCGTACAAGGGCGAAGGGACTGGTGCCGTCCGCCATATGTTCTCCCATCACATCCTCAAGCCAGAACGAACGCCGATCGAGGCGAACGTGTGGGGTACGGCCAAAAGTTCCGGTGCGTTCTCGAATCTATTTCGAGGCAGACTGCTCCGTGCGATGGACTATCGAGAAGCGCCGACAGAGGTCAACGGGCGCAGTTTACCAGGTAGGGTCTGTTCGCGGCCATTCACGGGAAAGATCGAGCCAGAGTGGCCGCTGAATGACCACTTCGCGCCGCGGAGCATTTTTCTCTCTCAGGGCGATTCGGCTGTCACGGGCCTCCCGAACGATTGCATCGATGCAGTGGTCACTGATCCGCCGTTCTTCGACAATGTCCACTACTCGGAACTGGCCGACTTCTTCTACGCATGGCAGCAGCTTGATCGCGATGCGCAGCCCGCATCGACCCGCAATGCCAGCGAGGTTCAGGATGCGGACGCTGAGTGCTTTTCCACAAAGCTTCGCTCAGTGTTCAGGGAATGCCATCGCGTCCTCAAAGTCGATGGCCTGTTCATTTTCACATACCATCACTCTCGCAGCGAGGGATGGCGATCCCTTGCCGAAGCGATTTTGGGCGCTGGATTCGTAGTCGTGAACTCTCAGCCGGTCAAGGCGGAGATGTCCGTTGCCACGCCAAAGGCGCAGGCGAAAGAACCGATCCAACTCGACATCATTGTTGTCTGCCGGAAGCAATCTGAGACAAACGTCCACCCTCTTCATTCGGTTCCGTCGGCACTGAACTCCGCCCGCGCCAAGATCCGTCGATTGCTTGACGCGGGGTTCACGCTCTCTCGCAATGACCGAAAGGTCGTGCTCTATGGTCAACTTCTTACCGCGATTGCCGATCCCGCAGACTTGGCCCCTCTCGTACCGTTGGTAGAAGAAGAGCTTCTCACGCTCTATGAGGTCAAGGTCGCCAAGCACACTGAGTTTGCCCAATCGGTCCTGTTCGGGGAATGAGCGTTACTGTCTGCTCCCCGGAAGAGGCGATCGGGGGAAACATCCTGTGTTGTGCTCGGAGGAGGCGGGGGTGTCAGCGATTTTCAGAGGAGTTCTCACACAACCCATCCACCTTTGATCTCACCATTGCCCCCGGCATTTGGGGAGAGCAGAGGTGGCCGGGGATACCATGCCAGCCCTGAAAATGGCGGGGACGTGTGCCCAAGGAGCAGTCGTGGCGGTAGCGATCATCAGCGATGTTCATGCGAACGCGGCGGCACTCAAGACGGTGCTGGGGGATATCAAATCGCGCGGGATCGACAAGATCATCTCGCTGGGGGACATCATTGGGTATGGGCCGGACCCGCTCGAGTGTGTGGACCTGGTGCGGACGCACTGTCAGTGGTCGCTGATGGGGAATCACGACTTCAGCGTGCTGTACGAGCCGACGAACTTCAACCCGGGGGCGGAGCAGGCGGCGTATTGGACGCGCTCACAGTTTGACCAGGAGCCGGACGCGGCCAAGCGGCGGGAGCGGTACGAGTTTCTCGGGCAGTTGCGGGTTCGCGTGGCGGAAACCGTACCGGGGACCGACGTGCCGCTGCTGGCGGTGCATGGGTCGCCCAGACGGCCGATCAACGAATATATTTTTCCCGACGATTGCATGACCGCGCCGGACAAGGTGAGCACGATCTTTGAGCGCGTGGGGAAGCTCTGCGTGGTGGGGCACACGCACGTGCCGGGGGTTTTCAGCGATGAGCCGGACTTTTATCCGCCGGGTGAGCTGACGGACTCGACGTACAAGTACAACAGCGAGAAGGCGATCATCAACGTGGGAAGCGTGGGGCAGCCGCGGGACATGGACCCGCGGGCGTGCTATGTGGTGATGCACGAGGACCGGATGCAGTTTGTGCGGCTGGAGTACAACATCAAGGAGACGGCGGAGAAAATCAAGGCGATTCCGGAGTTGAGTGATTGGCTGGGGGATCGGTTGTTTGAGGGGCGGTAGTGGGAAGAAGGCATCGAGGGATGCGGGGAAGAAAGGCATCGAGGCAAGAGGCATCGAGGCATGAGGCGAAGATCGCCGGGATGTCCGAGAGCTGTTACCTACTATCGACACTTCTATGGCCAAAGAACCGAATCGACTGTTGCGGGTGATCGTGCCGCTGGTGCTCTTTGTTGCGGGCGGCGGGATCATCTTTTACTCGGTGATGAAGAACTCGGGGACGGCGCAGACGCCTGCGCCGGGGGCGACAGCACCAACCCCCAACACAACGCCAGCTGCGGGAACAACGCCAACAGGGGCGGATGCGAGGCCGGCGGAGACGCCGGTCGCGAAGTCGCCGGATGCCGCGGCGAGCGCGCCGGAGGTGCCGAAGAACCCGGAGATGTCGGCGAAGCCGGAGCCGGTGGCCGCGCCGGCGAACACGACGTACACAGCGAAGACGTATCCGTTTACGGAGTACGCCCCGATCGGGTCGGAGACGCCGAAGGACAAGCGCGGGACGTTTGAGTTTGAGGTGCGGTTCAGCCCTTTCGGGGCGGGCGTGGAGCGAATGGCGTTGGCCAATCACTTTACGACCATCAAGAAGGTTGAGCACGAGGTGATCCAGCAGTTTCGCGCCCTGCCGCCGGGGCTGGTGGATGATCCGCGCGCGGGGACGTGCGGCTTTGCGATGAACAAGGTCGAGATCGACGGCAAGGTCGTTGATCTCGGGTTGACGAAGACGGCGAAGGAGACGTACTGGAAGCAGACTGCGCCCGGAACGTTCGAGGCGGAGATCGTGGATGGCGCGGATAACGCGGCGGTGCGGATCACACGGGCTTATGAACTCAAGCCGGGGACGTATGACCTGACGATCACGCAGCACGCGGACAATCTGACGGATCGGCCGATCGCGCTGGCGTGGCACCAGTTCGGACCGACGAGTCTGCCCTCGGGGACGATTCGCTACGGCGGAGATGTGCGCCGCGTGCGGTTTGGATATCAACTGACCAAAGAGAAGGACCCGGAGCGGCTGGTGATCGCGGATGACAGCGCATCATCGCTGATTCCGTATCAGACCGCTCTGGACACGCAGAACGGGATGTTTGGGGTGTCGAATCTGCCGCGCTGGGATGCGAAGAAGCTGTGGCCGAATGCGAACTCCGAGAAGCAGCAGGAGACGCTGGCGTGGGTGGGGATGACGGGGCGGTACTACACGGTGGCGATGTATCCGAAGGGCGCCGCGGGTGGAACACCCGGGCGTGGCGACGACAAGGCATTCACAGTAGTGGACAAAGTGGACCGTCTCGCGATCCCGACGGGGGAGCCACCGAGTGGCGGAATCGGCGACATCCTGATGGGGCGCGAGATCAAGCCGATCGGGGAGGTGGTGCTGCGTTTCGCAACCAAGCCGATGACGATCCAGCCGGGGAAGAGCGCGGATGTGTCGGTGGGCGTGTATGCCGGGCCGAGCTCGGTGAGCGTGATCGAGAAGCAACCGTCGTCATTCGCGGCGGGAGTGTCCAAGGTTGTGCTGTATACCTTCGGCGGGCCGTGCGGCTTCTGCACGTTCCAGCTCTTCGCGGGCGCGCTGCGCGACTTGCTGACGTTCCTGCACGACCATGTGGTGTTTGATTGGGCACTGGCGATCATGCTGCTGGTGGTCTGCGTGCGGACGATTCTGCACCCGATCACGCGCTGGAGCCAGCGCCGGATGTACCTGGTCAGCAAAGAGATGGCCAAGATGGCCCCGAAGATGAAGCAGATTCAGGAGAAGTACAAGGAAGATCCGGCAAAGCTGCGCGAGGAGCAGAGCCGGCTGCTGGCGGAGAACTCCGGGGCGTACGCGGGCATGGCGATGGGGTGCATCCCCGCGATGCTGCAAACGCCGGTATGGATCGGGCTCTCGGCGATGATCTACTTCAACTACGACCTGCGCCACTCGCCGGCGTTCTTCGGCATGTTCCAGAACATGACGGGTGGCTCGTGGAGCTTCCTGGGAAATCTGGCGGAGCCAGACCATCTGATCGCGTTCGGGCGATCGTTCAGTGTGCCGCTGGTGGGACGGTTCATGGGTCCGATTGACGGGCTGAACCTGCTGCCGCTGCTGCTGGGCGTGGTGTTCTACTTGCAGCAGAAGTATTTGCAGCCGCCGCAGGCGACGCCGATGACGGCCGAGCAGGAGCAGCAGGCGAAGATCATGCGGGTGATGACGGTGGTGCTGTTCCCGCTGATGATGTACAACGCGCCAGCGGGGCTAGCGCTGTACTTCGCGACCAACTCGACGCTGGCCATTCTTGAGAGCAAGTGGGTGCGTGCGAAGGCAGAGGAGGAGTACAAGGAAAAGGAGGCCGTGAAGGCGGCGCAGATCGCCACGCGTGCCAGCGGCGTGGGCATGAGCATGTGGGACCGGAAGGAGAAGCTCAAGAAGCAGGAGGAGCCGCAGGGATTCATGGCGAAGATTCGCAAGATGGCGGAGGATGCGCAGAAGATGCGGGATCAGCAGGGAAAGATGAAGGGGAAGAAGAAGTAGAGAAGGGGTCGGGGGATCGGGGGATCGAGGCGAGGAGGCATGGAGGCATGGAGGCGGAGTGGCGACGCGGGTGAAACGCAGCGTGGGTGTGGATGCTGCGATCGCCGCGGGAGTGGCGGGGTGGTTTGCGCGGAATGCTCGGGAGTTGCCGTGGCGGGTGGGGTGGAAGGCAAGCGGGAAGCCCGGTTCGGAGAAAAAAGGAACCGCCGCGGAGCGGCGGGCCACCCAGGAGGGCACCCAAAGGCGTGATCCGTATCTGGCGCTGGTGGCGGAGGCGATGCTGCAGCAGACGCAGGTGTCGCGGGTGATCGAAAAGTACGGTGAGTTCGTCGGGCGGTTTCCGACGGTGGAAGCACTCGCGGCGGCGGATGAGCACGAGGTGCTGGGGCTGTGGACGGGCCTCGGGTATTACCGGCGAGCGCGAAACCTGCACGCGGCGGCGAAGATGGTGGTGGCGGAGTTCGGCGGGAGTGTGCCGCGCAGGGTGGAGGAGTTGCGATTGCTGCCGGGTGTGGGGCGATACACGGCGGGGGCGATCGCGTCGATCGCGCACGGGGAGCGTGCGCCGATCGTGGATGGAAACGTGGCGCGGGTGCTGCTGCGGGTGCATGGCAAGGACGCGGCGTGCGACAACAAGAGCGTGCAGGGGTGGCTGTGGGAACGCGCGGACGCGATGGTTCAGGCGGCGGATGAGCCGGGGGTGTTCAACGAGGGGATGATGGAACTGGGGGCGACGGTGTGCGTGCCGGGGACGCCGCGCTGTGGGGAGTGCCCGCTGCGGGACATGTGCGTGGCGCGGCGTGAGGGAAGGGAACTGGAGATACCGCGGCCGAAGGCGAGGACGGCGCGAAAGCATGTGCATTGCGCGGTGGTGGTGATCCGGCGCGGCGATGGGGCGATGGTCGTGGAGCAACGCGGCGACGATGGGATGTGGGCGGGAATGTGGCAAGCGCCGACGAGCGAGCGGGCGGATCGGCCCCCCACTGCGGCCGAGGTTGGGCGCGCGGTGGGCGTGCCTGCGAAGACGCTGAAACGATCGGAGACGTTCGAGTTTCTGGCGACGCACCGGCGGATGGTGTTTGCGGTTTATCGGGTGAGCGTGGCGGAAGAGTATGTGCCCAGGCGCGGCGAGTTTCGCGGGCGCGCGGCGATCGCGCGGCTGGGGATGAGCAGCCCGCAGCGGCGGGTGCTGCTGGAGATGCGATAGCGATCGCATCAATCAGGCAGGCGGGTGTGGACGAAACCTCAGTTGCCCGATGGCTTCGGTTTGGTGGCCGCGGGCTTTGCGGAGGCGGGCTTGTCGCCGCCGGCGAGAATCGAGGGAACTTGATCGGCGGTCACGTCGCCCACATGGCCGTCGGCGTAGAGAATCGCGACGCGGTTCTTCCATGGATTCGTGCTGGATTCATAGACGAGCACGGTTCGGCTCGGGTCTTGCAGTTTGTTCATAACGTATCCGGGAATGTAGATGTATTTCGCGGGGTTGGCGGCATCACTGCCCGGAATTCCGAAGACACCCGCGCTTGGAACATATGCGGGAACCAGTCGGTCCTGCCAATCGGAATCGGTTTCGGGGAACGCTTCCTTGTTGTCCATGGCGTATGTGTGCAGAGCCATGCCGATCTGGGTGAGTTGCATCTGCGACTTGATGTGACGGGCGGCGCTGCGCGCTTGGGCGAGCCCGGGGAGCAGGATGCCGGCGATGCCGAACACGACGCACGCGGCGATGGTCATCACTCCGCCGCAGATGATGCCACCGAGAGCGAGGCCGGAGCCACCGAAGCGCTGCGGGTCGGCTTTGGCGCGTCGCATGGCGATGATGCCGAGGATGACCGCGACGATGCCCACGAGCGGGATGCAGCCGAGGATGCCCAGGACGAGGGACGAGACGGCCATGCCCTTGCTGGGCGGGGTGGAATAGGTGAAGACGTCGTTGCTGGGAATCTGGGACATGGGTGCGCTCCGGGGTGGGCGGAGTGTACCAGAATCTGTTGTGTGCGAAGAGAAGAAAGCAAAGGCATTCGGGCGGCGGCCCGCACCCGCGACGGCGGGCGACTTCAGAGCCGCGCGGCGTGAGCCGGCGGTGGTTTTGTTGCGGGGAGCAAAGGCATTCGGGCCGCGGCGGCCCGAACATGGGCTGGAAAGCCCATGCCACGGAGGCAAAGGCACATCGGCTGGTAAGCCCATGCCACACAAGACATGGGCTGGAAAGCCCATGCCACGTCAACCGTTGGATTCGGTGGCGCGGATGACTTCTTCGACGCTGGTGAGACCTTCCGCGACTTTCTTCAT
Source organism: Phycisphaerales bacterium (assembly GCA_043776515.1). GTDB lineage: Bacteria > Planctomycetota > Phycisphaerae > Phycisphaerales > UBA1924 > UBA4658. Next base: position 17,356 of record JAYVRG010000064.1, on the reverse strand, counting down.
GCCGTCGGAGCGGAGGGTGATCATGCCGCGTTCCATGCAGGTGCGGCGGAACTCGGAGACGTTGGGGTTTCGCGCGATGATGTCGCGGAGAGAATCGTCCACGACGAGGAGTTCGTAGATGCCGACGCGACCGGAGTAGCCGCGGTTGCGGCACTTGTCGCAGCCCTTGGGCAACCACATCTGGTCGGGGTTCATGCCCTGCATGGTGAGATATTCCTGATACTCCTCGGTGGGCGAGCCCTGGAACTTGCAGTGCGGGCAGAGGCGACGGACCAGGCGCTGGGCGAGCACGCCGCGGACGGCCGCGCCGACGAGAAAGGGTTCCAGACCGATGTTCACGAGGCGGGTGAGCGAGGCCGGCGCATCGTTGGTGTGCAGCGTAGAAAGCACGAGGTGGCCGGTGAGCGCGGCCTGCACGGCGGTGGAGGCGGTTTCCATGTCGCGGATTTCGCCGAGCATGATGACGTCGGGGTCCTGGCGGAGCAGGGCCTTGAGGGCTTTGGAGAACGTCATGCCGATCTTGTCGTGGACCTGCGTCTGGGTGATGCCGTCGAGGTGATACTCCACCGGGTCTTCGACGGTGGAGACGTTCATGGTGTTCTTGTCCATCTGGCGCAGCGAGGCGTAGAGCGTGGTGGTCTTGCCCGAGCCGGTGGGGCCGGTGACCAGCACGATGCCGTGCGGCTCTTCCACGCACTTCTTCCAGAGGGTGAGCGTGTCGGGCTCGAAGCCGAGCGCATCCAAATCGACGTTGATGGACTTGGTGTCCAGGATACGCATGACGGTTTTTTCGCCCACGCTGTTGGGGAGCGTGGAGACGCGGAGGTCCAGCTTGCGCCCGTGGACGGTGCAGCGGATGCGTCCGTCCTGCGGGAGGCGGCGCTCGGAGATGTCCAGATTCGCCATGATCTTCAGGCGGCTGGTGATGGCGGAGGCCATGGAGCCGGGGGGCGTCATCATCTCGAAGAGGTTGCCGTCGATGCGGAAGCGCACCTTGAGCTTCTTCTCGCCCGGCTCGACGTGGATATCCGATGCGCCTTCCTTGACGGCGGACTGGATGATATAGTTCACATAGCGGATGACGGGAGATTCGGCGGCCTCGCGCTCGAGATCGACTTCCTGAGACTCCTTGATCTTCTCGACCTGCACATCGTCCTCATCCACCTCGGAGAGGATGGAGGTGACATCCATTTCCTGCTGCTGCTGCTCGGTCTGGCCGATCAGGTCCAGCGCGGTTTTGATGTCCGTGGGCGGGACGACAACGAGTTTGACGTTGGAAACGCCCAAGCGGCGGCGGACCTCGTCGAGCAGGAAGACATCGTCGGGGCTGGATGCGCCGATAATGACGCGCCCGCCCGCGCCGTTCACACCGGTGCCCTTGGTGGTGCGCAGCGGCAGAACGCAGTAGGCCTTGCAGAAGTCGGGCGTGAGGCGTTGCAACAGCTTGCCGTCGAAGCCGCCGTCAAGACCTTTGTCCAGATCGACGCGCTCGAAGGGGACATCGGACATCCCGGCGATGGCCTGGTAGACCTTGATCTCGTCCGCGCCCTGCTCGATGAGCACATCGGCGAGGCGACGGCCGGGGCTGGTTTTCAGCACCTGCTGCGCGGCGGCGACCTGCTGAACGGTGACGGCCTCGACGGCGACGAGGAACTCGCCGATCTCTTTTCCGGGCACGCCGGGAGCGGTGAGCGCGCCGGACTGGTCAACGCCTTCTTGGCCGTCAAAGACGTTTGCGAGGGCTTCACCAACCGCGGGCTTGGGCGGCGCGGGCGGGCGATACGGAACGGCAGGATCGTTGTCAACGGTAACGTTGGTGCCCCAAGAGCGCTGCCCGCTGGGAACAGTGGGGAGCGGGGAGAATACCTGCTCGGCCTTGTCGATGGAATGCTTTTTAGGCGGCGGCTCGGGATCCGGCGCGCCCTTGCGGCGGCGCGCCAGCACCTTGGAGTCATCGCTCTTAACGCCAAGATCGGCAAGGATGTCGTCGATGTCGAACTTACCCATGGGAGCGCGTCTCGTCGGGGAGTGCGGGCGTGCGAACGTGGGAACCTGTACGAACGTTTCCGGCGATTACTTTTTCTTGGGCTTGGTGGAGTTCATGCCGTCATCGTCCATCGTGAGTTCGACGGTTTCACCATCGGTGTTGGCCACCGTGAGTTCCACGCTGCGTCCGTGGATCGCCTTGACGGTGAAGAGCCCATCTGCCAATGTGTCACCGACACGCACGGCCTCGCCGGAGATGCGGGCCACGGGGTTGGAGCCGCCGATGATGCCGTTGACCTTGAGCTGGGCGAGCGCGCCCTGCACCTTGCCGCGTTTGAGTTCAACATCGCGCTTGGCGCGATCCGCGGCGGCGCGGCCGGAGGCGTTGGGATCGCCGGAAGCGACGGGCGCGGGGGAAACAACATCCGCCATCTTGAAGGGGTTTTTCTGCACCTCTTCGACGGGAACCTGGCTGGCCGCGTGGTTGGCGGCGAGGTCCTGGATGATCTTCTGATGATCCGCGGCGCGGGAGCTGGGCTTGGTGAGGTCGTAGTCGGGCACGATCGTGGCGGCGAGATTGGTCAGCGGGCCGATGCCGAGCAGGCGCATGCCGTAGATCATGCCGCCACCGAGGGCGAGCAGCACGGCGAGGGCGATGGCCTGTGTGGAAATCTTGCGCTTTTTGGGCGCGGCGAGGCCGGCCGCGCCGCTGGCGGAAGCATCCGCGCCGGGAGCCATTGCCTCCAGCCGGAAGACGCCCGGCGCGGGTGAATGCTCTGCGGCATCATCGCCCAGGGGCATAAGCCCGCCGGAGGAAGATGTTGAAGAAGAGGTGTTGCGGCTCATTTGGTCTCACTCCCATCGCTCTCGTAGTACACGCTGAGGACGAACTTGCTTTTCATGTCGCCGTCGGCGGTGTTGGCCGCGCCGCCGCCGCCGCTGGACTTGTCGGAGCGGACGATCTCCAGATCGGTGAAGCGGGTGATGCGTGGGAGCTGCTCGATGTCGAGCAGGAACTTGTAGAAGCCGTCGAAATCGCCGGTGATCTCGATGTCCAGCGGCTGCTCCATGGCCATTCCGGCGGGCGCGGTCTTGTCGTTCTTCTTAAAGTTGGGAATCTTCAGCCCGTTCTTGGCGGCGATGCCGGAGACCTGGCGCAGCACGTTGTCCATCTCCTTGGAGGAGGGGAGCTTGGCCTGCAGCGAGTCGATGGACTCGCGGATCTGGTCGTTGGCGCGCTGCAGGTCCGCGGTCTGACTGGTTGCCTCGCGGAGTTTGGAGAGCAGCGCTTGCTTGTGCTGAATCTCTTTCTTGCCCTGCTCGATCTTGGCGTTCACCGGGCGGAACACCACGAAGTACGAGCAGACGGGGAGTGCCAGCAGCACGGCGGAGAAAAGGAACTGTCTTGCGGTGGTTGACATAGTGGGATTACTCCGGCTTGGTGGGAACACCAGTAATTTTGGAGGGTTTTTCCTCGCGGGGTGCGGTAGGGTCCATCGGGTCACGGGGGGCGCGCTTGGGTGCGCCGGCAACCGGGCGGGTGTTCAGGCGCGGCACATGCAGGGGCTCGATGGTGCGGGCGTCGGCGGTGGCCTTGATCGACGCCTCAATGCGGAACTTGCGCATCGAGACTTCTTCGATGACGATGTCGGAGGAGAAGATCATGTCCACATGATCCAGCAGCGGGCATGCGACCAGCCGCTGGTAGTAGTCGGCGACATCATCGTCGGTGGCGGAGAGGCCGACCAGCTCCAGCCGGAAATCGAAGCGCGGCGGGAGGGGCTTGGGAGCGTCGGCCGCGGGTGTGGAGCTGGCCGTGGATGTCTGGGCGGCCTTGATCGCGGCCAGCGTCTGCGGGCCGGCGAGCGAGGTGATTTCCTTCTTGGGCTTGGGGGCCTCAAGAATCCGCTTGGACTTCAAGGAGAACTCGGTCAGCGTGAGCTGTTTGGGCATGCGGTTGATGAGCTCTGCCATGAGGATGGAGCGGGGGACGCGCTCGACGAGGGCGAGCGTGACATCCGCCTTTTCCTTCAGCTCGTCGCGCTGGGCTTCGAGCACCTTGAGCTGATCGATCTTCTTGCTCTCGGCGGCGAACTCGCGGTTGACTTCCTCAACGGTCGTCTTGACCTCCCACCACTTTCGGTAGGTTGCGAAGAACGCCCCCACGATGCAGATGCTGACGACGAGGAAGAGGAAGAGCGAAATGGCGATGGCGCGTCGCTCGGCTTTCTTCTGGAGGTAGTCCTCCGGGAGAAACGAGTTGGCCGCGCCGGGTTTGCGATCCGAGGGGCTCATGGGTGGATCCTGATCAGAGGAACGAAGAGAAACAAGAAGAGTGATTCTGGTGATTCAAGTGATTGAGTGTGATTCAGTAAGCTTCAGAGATCGGTGGGACACATGCACAGGCCGAAGGGGATGGTCCAGCCGGGCTGGGGAGTGGTGAAATCCACGCCGCGGACGGGCTCCTTGCCGGTGCGAGCCATGCGGGCGAGCGGGTCGGCGACGTGGGCGGGAAGCCGCAACTTGCGGGCGACGTGCTGGCAGAGGCCGCGATGCCGGGCCTCGCCGCCGAAGAAGATGGCGCGATCGACGCGCTTGCCGGGGAACATGGCCTCGTAGTAGCGCAGGCACATGGCGACCTCGTCGGTGAGATTGTCCAGCGTGTCGGCGAGATCAAACTCCGGCGGGGCGACCGGCGCGGTGCTCTGGTCCGCGAGTTGGGGCGTCAGGCCCGGGGCGATCTTGCTCTCGCGGCGCTCTTGGGCGATGGCGGTGTCGGACTCAACCTGCTCCACAAGCCCACCGGCGGCGCGAGCCGCGGCGGCGGCGGCGGCGGCCGCGCGAGCGATCGGGTGGCTGGGGTCCATCGGGCGAATCGCGGGCGCGACCAGCACACTCGCGGCGAGCCGCCTCGCGCGGGCGGTGGCGGTGTCCAGATCAAGGGCACGGGCGACGGCGGCATCCAGATCGCGCCCGCCGAGTTGAATGGTCTTGGCGAAGATGAGCGTGGAGCCGTGCGCGATCCAGACTTTGGTGGTGCCGCAGGCGAGGTCGAGATACAGCGTGCAGACGTGCTGATCCGAGATTCGCCGGTTGATGTGCTCGAAGGCGCGGACGGTGGCGACGGCCTCGGGGTGGATGCCGACGCACTCCAGGCCCGCGCCACGAATGGCCAGCATGATGCGCTGCACGAACTCGCGGGCGGCGGCCATGCAGATGACTTCCTGCTTCATCGCGGAGCCGTCGTGCGTGCCGCCGGAGCCGGGGGTGGCCGCGCCGTCCACGGCGAAGTGGCGGAGAATCAGCGCATCGGGGTCGCAGTTGAGAACACTGGGCACGCCGACTTTGACCAAATCCGCAAGATCGACGTTGTCGCTCTTGGAAAACTGCATGTGCTTGATGAACGTCTGCCCGGCGGGGATGGAGCAGACGGCCCGCTTGCCCTTGAAACCGCCGCCCTTGAGCAGACGCGGGAGCGCCTGGAACTGGAACTCGAAACGTTTGGCGTGATCGGAGAGCAGCTGCTCGGGGGTATCAATCGAAGCCGCCGCGACCAGCGCGGGCGGATCGCCGCCGGAGAGTTGCAGAAGCTTGAGCGTGCCGGCACCGAAGTCGATCGCGATGGGCAGGGTGCCGCTGAGGCCGCTGCTGAGCGAGCCCGCCGCTGATCGCACTTTGCCGAATGACAGGAACGACATGAACGAGGTGCCTCGCAAAGCCGTGGAGCGAATCCGGATCGGATGCGCTCTCGGGCTGGTCGTACGGATCGGACGACGATGAGCGGGGATTGAGGGGATGGCGCGGCGGCGCGAGCGGCGCGGCCCCGGCAGAAGGCCCAGAGCGTGCAACCCCCCCACTCGATACCGGCATTCCCGCGGAGCGCGAGCGTGCCGGGTCCGAGAACCCGTGGCAACCGTTGCGGACGGTCAGGCCTGCCCGGGTTGACGCGCATGGCTGAAGTTGCAGGGTTGTTCGTGCGTGTGCGTGTCGATATCGCATGGTCTGGCTTGCTCACTGATGGGTGTGCAGGCCCACTGCGGAGAACCACCATGCTGACACTCGTGATGTCCAAGGCCGCGGCGGGAATGACGCTCGCAATGCCGGTGCTACACCCGGAGAAGCCGGGGCATGTGCTGCTGCGCCCGGGGTGCGTGCTGGACGACATCGCGATCGGTCGGCTCCGCGAGCTGGGCGTGCGCCGGATCGCGATCGAGTATCCGCCCACGGCGTTTTTGATGCGCTACGCGAGCGTGTCGCTGCTGAACGCGCAGAGCCGCGTGGCGGAGCGGATCGCCACCGAACTGGACGCGGTCTCCAGCGGGCTGCACGCGGACTTTGAGATGCAGACGTATGTGGATGGTGTGCGGGTGCTGATCCAGCATCTGGTGGATGAGCCGGCGGCCGCGCTGTTCATGAATGACATCGTGGACGCACGCCCGTCCGTCGCATCGCACGCATTCAACGTCGGGCTGCTCTCGCTGCTGGTGGGGCTGAAGCTGGATGGATATCTGGTTTCCAACAAGCCACGCATCACAAGGCGGCGGCAGATGAACATCGAGTCACTGGGCCTGGGCGCGATGCTGCACGACATCGGCATCACCCGGTTGCCGGGAACAATTGGCGATCGCTTCGACCGGACCCGCAACGAGGACGATGAGCAGTGGCGCAAACATGTGCTGGTGGGCTTTGCGCTCGTGAAAGGGCGGCTGCCCGCGACTGCATCGGCCGCGGTGCTGCACCACCACCAGCGCATGGACGGCTCCGGGTTTCCGACGCGCACTCGCGGATTCGGCCCGCCGACCGCGCTGCGCGGCGATGAGATTCACATCTTCGCGCGGATCGTGGGGCTCGCGGATGCCTTCGACCGCTTCAGGAATCCGCCCGCGCTCGTACCAACGGATGCCGACGCCGAGAAACCCCGCGCACGCAACCTCGGCGAACTCCAGGGCGGCCCTGTGTCAACAGTGCGAGCGCTGAAGCAAACGCTCGAACTCGTCCGCGCTGGCAAACTCGACCCGATCGTGTTCAAGGCGTTGCTGGCGGTGGTTCCCGCGTTCCCGCCGGGCAGCATCGTGACCATCAGCGACGGGCGCACCTGCGTTGTCACAGGGTGGGAACCGACGCAGCCCTGCTCACCGACGGTCAGCGTGCTCCCGAAGTCCTTGGAAGAAGCCGTGGCCGAGGGCGGCACGCTCACGATTCGGGATGCGGACCAGCTCGGGGAGGAGATCGACCTCGCGGATCGGCGCGACCTGCGGATTGCTTCAATCGACGGGCAGGATGTGCGTGCCGACCAGTTTGAGCCGCTGTGCGCGAGTGAGTTTGATCTGCGGCTGTCTCATCCGCCGCCCATCGGCGATGGGTGGGACCACATCATGGAGCAGACACTGGCCGCGGGGGGAAAGATCGGCTGAGCGGTGCGATCATGCGCCCGTAGGCGTGGGAGTTGTTGCGGCGGGGGTGGGAGTTGTTGCCGCGGGCACAACGCCGGCATCCTTGTTGTCGGTCGCGGGCGCAATCGCCGCATCAGCGGCCGCGGGGGTGGGCGGCTTGGCAGCGGGCGCGGGAACTTGCACGCTCGGCTTGCCGGGAGATGGCGCACCTTCGCCGCCCGCCATGCCCGATGATGCACCAGCCGCGAGAACGATGGCACCCTGGTCGTTGAGCGCAAGCCCAACGGCCGCGAGTTCGGTGGCTTCCCAGTTCTTCGCGATCACCTCGGCGGGCTCCGGCTTGCGAATGAGCACCTGCTGCCCTGGCTGAAGCCCGGACTTGATCTCGGCGAAGCGATCCGAACGCCGGCCGATGGCGACGGGGCGGCGCAGGTAGCGATTCCCGCCGCGCGAGTCGGGGGTGTGGACATAGCGCACAAGCCCATCGGAGAAGACGGCCTGAATCGGAATCGTGATCGCGTCGTTGACTTTGCCCAGGAATACTTCCGCCTCGGCACGCATGGAGGGTTTCAGCCCATGCGATTTGCTCGTGCTCGCGGTTGCTCCGCTGCTCCCACCGGGAACACCGTCACCAGTCTGCTCGATCACCGGCGTTTCCAGCGCGATCTTGACGGTGTATTCGCGCAGATTCGGGTCCATCCAGCGGCTGGTCTGCTCGGCCAGAATGCCGATGCTCTCGACCTTGCCCGTGAAGCGCCGCTCGCCCGCGGCATCGACTTTCACAGATGCCGTGAGGCCCGGGCGAATCCGCCCCGCCAGCGACTCGTGTACTTTCACCGATGCGATCATCTCCGTGGTGTCGGGCAGAATGATCAGCAACTCGTTGGGATAGATTTTCTTGCCAACCTGGAGCGGTCCCTCGTCGTTGCCCCAGCGGGAGTTCTCCATGCTGGTGGAGTACACGACAAGACCGGCGCTCGGCGCCTTGATGACCGACGCGGCGAGCTGCTCGATCGCCTTGGTGTGCTTCTGCTGGCGAATCGTGAGCGACTGCCGCTTGTTGTTGCGATCCGCTTCCTTGCTGGCCAGTTTGCTCTCGTTCTGGCGGAGCGCACGCTCCTTCTCGGCCTGCGCCTCTTCGACATCCGAGAGCTTTTTCTTCTCGTCCTTGGGATACTGGAACTCCCAGTACACCTTCTTGTCCAGCTTCGCCTTCTCCAGCGCGGCCTCCGCCTGCTCGTGGGCCAGCTCATCCTGCTGGAGCTGGTCCTGCGAGTAGTAGCCCTTCTCCTTGAGCGTGCGGCTCTGCTTGACCTTGTCGTTCAGACGACTCTCATCTTTCGTGGTGCGCTCCAGCGCGTGGTCCAGATCGAGCTTCTTGCTCTCGACCTCACCTTTCTTCCACTGCTCCAGATCTAGCTGCGCCAGTGCGAGCTTCAGGTCCGCCTGGCGCTTGGAGGATTCGTTCTCCGAGAGTTGAATCTGATACGACTGCTCGGCCTCGACCATCGACGCCCGCGCGGACTCAAGCTGCAAGGCCTCCTCGTCTAAGCGCGTCTGGATCGGCTCACCGTTGAGTTTCACGAGTTGGTCGCCCTGCTTGACGAGCGTTCCCTCCGGGATGATCTCGATGATGGTCGTCTCGCCTTCCAGCGTGTTGCGGACTTCAATCTGGTTGCGGGCGCGAAGCTCACCGGAACAAGTCGTGGAAATGTCAAAGTCTCCCTTCACCACCTCGACCAAGTCGCTGGTCTGGCGGTTCCCGCTCAACGACTTGTCCGCACGCGGCTGAGCCCGCGCGTACCCAGTTGCAATGATGCCGCCTCCGACGATGAGCACGACCGCCGCGCCCGCCACGATCAGCGGCGTGCGTGCGATGCGGGCATGGCGGAATGAGGATGACATGGCGGACTCCTCGCACGGATCAGTGATGGGGCAACAGACGGAAAATCGGGAGAGAGAAGTATCTTTCGCGGGTCGAACCCCAGAAGCGCGGACAATCCCCGGAGAGTTCAACCGGGCGGCAAGGTCTGGGATGCGTTGATATCGGGATACAACCAAACTTGTACGGCTGGAGTTTGCTATCGTCATACTTCGGATGTCGGCCGTCGAAATCGCCCTTCCGAGCAAGAACCCGTCATGCTGAACCTACTCGCCTTTGCACCTTCCTTTCGCCATGTCTTGCTGGTGGCGGCCGCGCCGAAGGAGATGGAGGCCGTCATGGCCGGGTTCGGCCACTCCACGATCCCCGACGAATGGCGACGCACGGATGTCTACGAAGGGTGGTCGGTGGTTCGCAGCGGCGTTGGCAAGGTGAACGGCGCGCTCTGCATTGGCCGGTGCCTGGCGGAGGGCGGGGAGCTTGGAACGCTGGTGATCAACGTGGGCTTGTGCGGCGCGCTGCCGCGCTCGGACGCGGATGGGGGCATGTTGCCCATAGGCAGCGTGGTGGTCGGCTCCGGGTCGGTATATGCCGATGAGGGCGTGGACGCGGGCGCGGCGGGCTACACCGACATGGGCGCGCTGGGCTTTGCATATTGGCAAGGCGCACTCGACGATTCGGGATGCTCAACGATCACCGCGGATGCCAGCATCGCACGCGCCGTGGCGCAGCAACTCTTTGAGAGCGGCGGCGTGCGCGTCCACATCGGCACCATCGCAACCATCTCTACATGCTCCGGAACCGATGAGCTTGCTTTGAGGATCGCGCAGCGAACGAGAGCCGTCGCCGAGGCGATGGAGGGCGCGGCGATCGGGCACCTCCTCGCCCGCACGCGCGGGGCTGGGCTGGGCTTTCTTGAACTGCGCATCGTCAGCAACCGAACCGGCGACCGCGCCAATCAGCAATGGGACCTCAAGGGCGCGCTGCAGATGCTCACTCGCGTGGTGACGACGCTGCGTTCCGAGCCGGTATCGCCGCAGGGGCCGCCAACGGCGTAGGCCCGAGCAGATGGAACTCGCGCGGCACGCGCGGGATCAGCAGAATCACCGTGCGCTGCGTCGTCGCCATCGAGCGAACGTTATTGCGTTGCTCTTGCACCGGCGGGGGCTGATTCAACATCGCCTCACCGAGCGTGGCGACGCGGCTCTGCGAAGGGCCGGATTCCGCGGGGCCGACATCGGGCGTGGTTTCCATCGCAGATACGGCTGGTTTCGCGGTTTCCGCCGCGGCGATCGGACCTCGGATCACCTCGCCCAAGCGCGGCGCGCCGGACGCGGGCGGGGGCGTCGGCTTGGCGGGCGCGGGAGTCGGTGTTTCCGCTGGCGTGGCAGTTGGATCGCTCTTGGTGCGCACTTTCGACCACTCGTCGGGCGCGGGCGCAGCCGACGCGGACAGCGCGCTCGATGCTCGCCTGGGCCACGGATTCTCCAAAGTCGTGGGAGCGGCCACGGGCGTCTCCGCCACCGGCGCGGGAGGTGAAGTAGATGGGTCCGGCTGCTGCGCGATCCGTCGCCAGTTCGCGCCCGGACGCTCCGCCAGAATCAGCACCGCGCGCCCCGCGGGCACGCTCATCCGCGCGTACAGCCGCGAGAACAGCAATCCCTGCCCCTCGGCATCAATCTTCGGCTCGCGGATCGCCAGCGGATTCTCGCGCGAGGTATCGGCTCGCAACTCCCGATGCTGCGGCAACATTTCAACGCGCAAGATCGCGCCGGGCAGATCGCTCTCGCTTCCACTCTCGCCGCTCACCATGCCAACGCGCGGCTCCGGCGGAATCGGCTCGACCCAGCTGCGCACCAGCAGACGGAGCGTTCCCGCGGGGAGCCGAATCCGCTCCGCGTCCAGCGCGACGATGCGCCCGGAGCCGAACTCGTTGCCACGCGCCGCCTCCGTCCACGAATACGCCTGGCCGAGCCACTGCCGCTGACTTCCGCCGCCGGTTTGCAACTTGGAGACCAGCGCGCTCGCATCCTCAATCGGCAGCGAGATCATGCGAAGTCCGTGCGCACTCCAGAGGTCTTCCAGCTCGTGCGAGATTGGCAGCGGCTGGTCGGCGTATGGAGCGAGTGTCGCGGCCAGATCGTGCTGCGAAACGCCGCTGATGAAGCTGGTGACTTCAAGTCCCGCGTCGGCACTGACCGCCGGTGTGGTCTTCGCGCCATCGGACGAAGCCGAACCCGGCTTAGATGCAACATGCGGCGAACACGCGGCGGCCAGCAGTGGTAGTAGAACAAGGGCGGTGTGTGCGGCTCTTTGGTGCATTGCGGCGTGCGATCATACGAACGGACGCCTTTCGCGGATGCCGGAATCATGTGTCGCGTGCTGGTAGTTGCCCGAAAATGGTGTACGTTTGGGGTGTTCGAGCGTCGAAAACCGGAGAAATGCCATGAGCGGATCTGTGTATGCGATCGCGGCGATGGTGCTGGCGGCGGGTGCGGCCAGCGCGCGAAGTGATGATCCCAAAGCCACGGCGAGTCCGCCCGTAGTAGCAACTTCGGCTGCCGCGTCAGACGCGAAGCAAGAGCCGCACGCGGCTACACCAACGAGCCCGACGCACGCGGACACGCTGCCGAAGATCGTTGTGCATGAGAACGCGGCTCCCACGCAAATGGGGGATGGTCGCGTGCAGGTCGGCGGAATGAAGATCAGCATGTCCCCGTGGGCCAGCGGCACAACCGAAGCCACGACTGGTTCAACCGCCGTAACAACTTCATCATCCTCATCAACCTCATCATCCTCATCATCCTCGTCATCCGTCACCTCGACAACCGGCGCGATCACCGTCCCATCCAACACCCTCGGCCCCGGCGAACCATACTGGCGCATGGCCGAACGCGCGGACGCGGAGCACCGACTCGCCGATGCCCGAATCGAGCACGCGCAGGCCGATGCCGAGCGGGCCACCCGCCAGGCCGGCCGCGATCGTGGCTACATCTTCTTGGGCAACTCCTATTTCACAAACAACTGGCGCGGCGGATACGACTCCGGCCTCCGTGGCCCCGTAACTACTACAACCACCTACTCCGACCAGCTCGGTGCCACAGCACAACGCGGCTTCTCCGACGCCGCCTATCCGCGCCTCAACGGCACCACGGATGCTCGCGACGCCATCGTCCGCCAGTTTGGCCGCGATGCCGCGCCCCCGATCGTGCAAACTCAAAACGCAGTCGATGCGATCCACCGACGCGCCAACAGCGAAACCGCGAAATAATTAGTATGCAACGGAGATGCCACGGGTTACGTGCCACGGGTTCGTCCGCTTCGCCGGTCAACCCGTGATGCACGCAAGAAGTGTTACGACATCCGCGACCTCCCTCACGGGTTGCCCGCTCAAAGCAGCGAGCGAACCCGTGGCACGCCGAACCCGTGGCACGAAATCCATGGCACGCGAAAGCTGACACGAATCACGCCGGCTCGCACTCATTGATCTGATCAATCAACCGCCGGATCATCCCGAACTTGTAGCGTGTATGCGGAAAACTCAGCCGCGGGAGATCCATATGATCCTCTTCCTGCTCGAACGCGCCGCGCTGCACGATTTTGGATGGGCTCGTGGTCGTCCCCTCTTTCTTGATGAGGATATTGAACTCGTCGGAGAGCCGATCCACATCCTGCTGCTTCAAGGGTTTCCTGATACGAATAACCAGATCATCCTTGACGTATCGCGACGAGTGATAGTTCCGGTAGAACTGCACCACATGCTCCGCGGCCTCCAGCGGCGTGTTGAAAATGCGATACAGATCGATGTCCTCCGGGCTGATCCAGCCGCGCGTCAGCAGCATCGTGCGCATCGCGTGGTCGAACTCCTGCCAGTACGTCTGGTTCGCGCCCTCCACCAGCACGATCGGGATCATCGAGCTCTTGCCCGTCTGAATCAGCGTGAGCGCCTCGAACGCTTCATCCATTGTACCGAATCCGCCGGGGAAGAGCGCGACCGCCTCGGACTGGCTCAGGAACATCAGCTTGCGCGTGAAGAAGTATCGGAAGTAGACGAGCTTCTCATCACCCGCGATCACCTCATTCGCATTCGTTTCAAATGGCAATCGGATCGCCACGCCGAAGCTCGCCTCGCGCCCGGGGCCTTCATGGCCCGCCTTCATGATCCCGTCCCCCGCGCCGGTGATGACCATCCACCCCTTCTTGCCCATGATCGCGCCGAACTCGCGGGCCGCGGCGTAGTCCGGGTGCGTCGCCGGCGTGCGCGCCGACCCGAAGATCGAAACCTTGTGCGGCTCCGGATACTGCCCGAAGATGCGATACGCGTACCGCATCTCCTTCACAGCCGTCGAGATCAGCTTCAACTCGCCGGTGTTGCGCCCATCGGGAATCAGCTTCAGCCCGGTCTGGAGCAACTCGCGGACCAGCCGCGCGTGGAAGGTCGTTGGGTCCACGCCGACGTGCTTGAGCAGCTCATCAATCTTCGCAACCAGCGCAGGATCTTCCACCCGCTTGGCGGCGGCTTTCTCCGGCGGCGCGCCAACTGGCGGCGGAAGCGACGAGGGCAAGGATTGGTCAAGCACCTGACGGTTGGGCTCTGCTGGAGGCATCAAATGTCCTGTCGTGAAATATGGGCAGTAATGATAGGGCGCGGCACGCCCCCCCCACTGATCGGTGTCCGTTCGCTTCGCAGATAGACAGCTCAACCTGTCGATTCCGTACTACACTTCTAAAGTTCGGATCCTGCTGGAATCACCCCATGCCGCTGGGTCTTCAACATCGTGCGAGCCGATTCTCCCCGGCGTTCACCATCATTGAGCTGCTGGTGGTGATCGGCGTTATCGCGTTGCTCGTCGGGTTGCTTCTGCCAGCGCTCGGCGCGTCGCGGGCCCGGGCACAGCGGCTCGCCAGTGCGGCGAACGTCAAGCAGTGTGGGATGCTCCAACTCACTTATGCGCTGGACTCCAAAGACTCGTACATCAACCCGTTTGATGCGAAGAACCCGCAGTTGTGGGGGATTCCGTGGTATCAGTTCGTGCCACAGTCGGTGCTGGATCGGCAGTTCAATGGACCGAATGGGTATGACTTCATGGATGCAGAGTATTCAAGTGAATTTTTCTCTGCATTCTGGCTGAGTGTTGCACATAGATATTTCAACGGATCGTCCACACTCAGTTCAATGCTCTTCTCCCCACAAGACGTCATGGCCCGCAGCCGCTACACGAACAATCAAAATTCTGTGTCGCAAAACGGAGAGCAGATTTGGGATGGAAGCTACTGGGCCTCCCCAACTCTTTGGCTAGATAAGCGGGTGTTCGCTCCACAGAACCGTGTGCCGGTGACTCCAGCAGATGTACGGTTCTGGCGACGAAATCGGACGGATGACACCTTGTTTCCGGAGGCAAAGGTCATGGTGTTTGAGAGGTTCGACTTCTCTCAGCCCACGCGGCCTGCAAGAGGGGGCGGGCGAGAGCGGTACTCTCCGACGTTCAACAATCCAATCGCGAAAATCCATATCGCGCTGGCAGATGGAAGTTGTTCAGAGGTTTTGCTCTCGAAAGTTCATGCGGTCGGTGGAAGTGCCGCCTCTAGCGGGAATCGTGCGGTATACGCGCCAGCAGGTGATTTTGAGGTGTCGGATAATACCCTACGAGTTCGGTTCTACCTTCCTGTCGATCGGGACGGCTTGGAGAATGGCGATGGTTCCGCGCTAGCAGTGCCAAATGGTTTCAATAAATTTCCAGGATTTTTCTGGGCTACGCACGCTGGCGTGCAAGGCCGGGACATCCCTAAATAACTCAGTGGTGTTCGCGCCCGTGCGTGCGAAATTGTTTGCCCACACCTCATACGAAGCATCATAAATATCCCTTCGAGTTTGCTTTCGACAGGTTTTCCACAACCTTTGATCGTTTTCGTTGTCGCTCTGGCACGACAATCAAACTCGATATACACTAGGTGTCCTTGTCCGCACAACCTCTGTACAGGAGCCCACGAATGTTGATCGCGCCTCCAAGTCGTACCGTTGCGTTGTTTGTTGCTGTCGCTGGTTTTGCGTTTCCTCTCCAACGGGCGAACGCCGATCCGCTGGACGGGGGACATCTCAAACTCTGGGTGCAGACAGATGGACGGATGGCGACCGCTGCCGGGACGCTCGTAGACCTCGGTGCCGATCAGCGGCTCCGCCCGATCTTGCGCATCAACCTGCCGCTCAACCCCATCCGCTGCAACTCTTCGTGCTTTTCCTATCCATATGTCTGCCCGAGCGCCGCGGCACAGGAAATCGTCTGCCAGCTCGACCAGTTTGTCGTCAACGGTACTCCGACGCGCGAGATCGCCATCATGCTCGCGGGGCTTGGTGACGGTGGCAGACCGGATGTGCCGGAGTTCAACCGCCATGCCCCCGCCATCGCCAAGCCAGCGGTTCCGGGCGTGGCGGAGACTGACTGGACAACCAATACCTCCGCCGGATATTTGACGCCCTGGTTCAAGTACGGCCCGGCGGAGTGCTCGTTGTGGATGCGCGACTTTGCTGATGCCTACATGGCGGAAGTACAGAGCCGCTACTCGCCCATTGCAGATACCTGTGCATTCCGGCCCAGGCGGCTCATTTTCGATCTGGAAGTGCCTCCGGCACCCTTCTATCCCCCGTCGTTTGTGAGCGGCGTGCGGGCGTCGATCGTGAGCGATCCTGAACGTTCCGATCCCACAGACAGTGGGTGGCTGGTGAAGGGCTTTCGTTCCGCCCCAATCGATCCTCCAAACTCCGATTCCGGTCGCACGCTCCTCGACCTGCACACGAACTTCACACCGCCATGCGACAACTGCACCTCACCGTGGGAACAGGACCGCGTTTGGCTCGCAATGGTCAATCGCCAGGCGCAGGTCGCCGCGATGGATCGGGCCGTCCGCTTGCAGTTTGGCGGTAGCCACCCCGCAATGCTGGACTCGTTCTTCCCGCAGGCGGGTTGTCTCCCCACGTTCTACACGAACTTTCTATTCAGCCAGACCAATGGTCTGAAAGAAGAGGATCGCCCGCCATACAACTTCAACGGGCAGGCACTCCGCAAGGTGGCGTACCGGGATCTGACGTACTACGAGACATACAACAACTTCGCCGACTTCAGTGCACCGGTATCATACGGCTTCTGGCGTCCGAATCGCCCGCTTCCGGCGGGCATGACACCGAGCGACTTTGTGCTCCAAGCTGCCCGCGAAGCCCTCGAGTCCATCATGTTCTCTCTGGGCAACCCGTACATCCCGGCGGCGTTCGGCGAAGGGCAGCCGCCGCGCGTGACGCCATGGATCTCGGCGATCAACCAATACTTCTCAAACGGCGACCACCACCGCAAGTTGCTGGCACTCATGCGCGCCAAGGACTGCCACGAGTACAACGTCTTCATCAACACCGACCCGGCGACGCACGACCGGGTCATGGGGAACTGGTCCAAGTTCCGGCACATTTTGGATCAGGTCTACGGGTTTGATCTGGAGTCGGCGACAGTAAGTGTCGGTACCTTGGATGCCAATGATGTCATCAACGCAAACAATCTGAAGCTCGGCGACTTCAACGTTGTGCATCTGAACGCGGGCTGGGATCCCGGCATACCCAGCACCAACAACGAAGATCAGTCCGTCGGCGAGGCGATCGCGCAAGTGGAGACGGTGTTCCGGACGTTTGACGCGCCCGATCGCGGCACTATGCCGGTCAATGCGCCGAACTTCGACAGGGACTCGATTCGCAAGTCCGCGATGCTGCGGCTGAACGTGGAGGTGACGGCCAAGTATCCCACGCTTCCGCCGGGTGGCAACGTCTTCGTGCCGCAAACGCCGTTCACGATCGACGCGCAGTTCTACAACTGGACAACCAACGGATGGGTGAACGCGCCGCTGACGCTGGTGTGCAATCCCGCTTCGCGCCCCGCGTTCGGATCGCGATATGTGATGACGGGCATGGCAAGTAACGTCAACCGGCGGCTCGTCGGCACGGACGATCTGATTAGCAGGCCGTTGAAGTACCCAACTCTGGCCGCAGAATCACCGGGATTCCGGGATTGAACGTGAGATTTCCGGTGGTGTAGTCGGGGGTTTGGCCGCCGGT
>JAYVRG010000063.1:0-5764 GCA_043776515.1 Phycisphaerales bacterium | reverse complement strand
TCTTGGCATGCCACGATTCCTCTGTGGGTATTGGCTCTTCCAGTGACTTTCGCTGTGATGATCGCCTGGCGCCTCGACACCCTCGCCCGCCGCCGCGCTCGGCTGAACCTCTGCCCCAAGTGCCACTACGACCGCACCGGCCTCGCGGCGGGTGCGGTGTGTCCGGAGTGCGGCGAGTGATTTGTGTCGAGCAGAGTTCGAGTTTGATCGAGCAGGCAGAGAGTTTGCTCGAGTAAACAAGAAGTTTGGTCGAGCAAACACGGAGTTTGTTCGAGCTCGCAAAGAGTTTGGTCGAGCAAACAAAGACTTTGGTCGAGTAAACAAGGAGTTTGGTCGAGCAAACAAGGAGTTTGGTCGAGCAAACAAAGAGTTTGCGTGGCCATTCTCGGACGTCGCGCGAGGCGCACGCGCGAGAACGCGTCCGAGAAGCGCGGAAGATGTGCCGCCTGCGAGGAGTGTGCGGTCTACGCGGCCACTCCACCCCCCGCGCACGAGCGAATCTCCATGCAACGCTGGCCGCACTCGAAACTTGCGTCGATTCGCCCCTCACTTCCCAACCCCTTTCCCCTCGGCAAGCCCGCAAGCCAGTTCAGCACACGCGCGGCCCCGGGTCTGTTCGACCGGGGCCGCATCGTTTCCCGCCTCTGGATCGGTCATAATCCTAATCCTGCTCCTAATCTTAATCGTCCGGAAGAGAACCAAGACGATTAGGATTACGATTAGGATTAAGATGAGGACAAGGCACGGAAGGCGAGCCCGGGTCTGCAGGACCGGGGCCGCGTTGCTGCGCCGTCTTGGTACACTGCCCGCATGGCCAAGTCCCCCCGTTCCAAAGTCTCCAACTCCCTGCCCCTCCGCACCCAACTCCCCGACGCCCGCGTTTCGCCGCGGTTCGCGGGGATCGCGACGTTCTGCCGGTATCCGCGGTTGCAGGATGTGAAAGGTGGGGGGGGGGGGGGTTGACTGGGCGATCTATGGCGTGCCGTTTGATGGGGGCGTGACGTACCGACCCGGGGCGCGGTTCGGGCCGCGGGCGATTCGCGCCGAGTCGCAGTACGTCAAGCGATACTCGATGGAGCACGATGTGGATGTCTGCGAGGTGCTCTCGCTGGCGGATTGCGGGGATGCGCCGGTCGCGCCGTACGACTGTGCGGCCAGCGCGAAGATGCAGTATGAGTTTGCCCGCGAGTTGGGCGGGAAGAAGACACGGCTGCTTGCGGTCGGCGGGGATCACACCATCGCGTATGCAAACATCAAGGCGACGTGGGAGCGGTGGGGTGGGGGGGGGAAGCCCGAAGGTGGGATGCCGCTGGTGCATTTCGACAGCCACCTGGACACCGTTGATGCGGTCTGGGGCCAGAAGTGGGGGCACGCCTCGGTGTTTCGCCGCGCGATCGAGGATGGCTATGTCGATCCGCGGCGAATGATCTCGATCGGCGTGAAGGGGCCGCTGAACTCCAAGCAGGATCTCGACTACACGCAGCGCATGGGCGTGGAACTGGTGACCTACGAGGAACTCCGGCACGGCCAGGGCTGGCAGGTGCCCGCATTCGTCGAGACGCTCAAGGGCGCGCCGACATATCTCAGCTTCGACATCGACTGCGTCGATCCCGCGTTCGCCCCTGGCACCGGCACGCCGAGCGTCGGCGGGCTGACCTCCGCGGAGGCGCTCGGCCTGCTGCGAGAGCTGCTGGGCGCGAACATTGTCGGCGCGGATGTTGTCGAGGTGCTGCCGGATCGGGATGTGGCCGGGATCACCGCGCTGCTGGCGGCGCACGTGATGTTCGAGATCATCGCGCTGGACGCGGCGCGAAGGAAGAAGTAGCCACAGATGAACACGGATAGAACGGATCAGGACAGATGAGATCAGATTCGACTCTGATCCGTTTCATCCGTGTTGATCTGTGGCAAATGTTCTGTATTACCCCGGCCGCAGAGCGAGGATCAGTTCCACCTTGCCGGTGTGCTGCCCAAGCTGCAGGGCGATCGCCTGCGCCGAGTGGCCCGCGTCCGCGAGCGTGTAGATATCCCGCGTGAGCGGATCGACGCCGAACGGGTCTTGCGTCACTGGCGCGGCGGGAGCCATGCGCGGCTGCGCGGGTTGCACCGCGGGCTGCTGCTGAAGTTTGGAACCCGATGCGGCGGAAGAGTAATACGGAGACGGCCCGGCGAACGCAACGCTGGACACCGGCGACGGAATACCCACGGAGCGCGTCACGATCTCCGGCCGCGGCACATACGCAGGGGGATTCTCCCGCACGGGCTGCGGCGGAGCGACCTGCTGCTGGGCGTATGTGGGAGCGCGGTTGGGGAGTGGCGCGGCCTGCGGAGTCAGATCAGACCCGAGCCGCCCCTCCGCACGCGCGAGCAGCCGCTCGATCCGCTGTGCCTTGTCGTCCAGTTCGCGACCCAGCCGCGCACAGAGTTCTTCCGCCTCGCCCATGAGCCGCAGCAAGTTCTGGGCTTCCATCGTGGTTGGGGACTGTTGCACCACGGGTGCGGCCATCGGGCGAGCCACAGGCGCGCGCTCAAGAGTCTGCGGGGTAGACGTGGCCATCGCGGGAGCCGCCCGAACCGTGTCGTACATGGACTCCACCTCGGTTGTCGCGGGGGCTCGTCGCCGCAGCCACCCCACAACCGCGATCCCAAAGATCGTCAGGCCCGCGCCGACGAGCACGATCGCCAGCCAAAAGCCCAGCGCGGACGGGCCGCTGCTCGCCGCCGGTGTAGCGGCCGGAGTGGCCTCCGCGAGAAAGAACGAAATGGAAGCTTGGAGTTGTTCGATCATGCGTAAAAGCCGAGAGAGGCGATGAGCCGCGGCATTGTACCAATCGTCGCTACGATTTGCACATGCGTGGCCAGCTCGACGCACAAACCGGGAAGTTGTCCAGAAAAGACCCAGCGGTAGCGGGGATCATTCGGGCGTGGCGGCGGCTCACAACAGCACAGGATTCGCCGCGTGCGGGGGCTGGGGAGCCAACCCTGATCGCCTGTTCCGGCGGTGCCGATTCGTGCGCTCTGTTGCTGTCGCTTGCGCTGGTCGGCCGGTGCCGATTTGTAGTCGGGCATGTGTTGCACGACATGCGGCCGCGGGTGGAAGTGGAGCAAGATCGGGAGTCGGTAAAGGCACTTGCGGAGCGGCTGGGGGTGGAGTTTGTGGAAACGGAGGTGAGCGTCTGGGGTGGAAAGGGCGATACGAACATGGAGGCCGCGGCGCGCCGCGCGAGATACGCGGCACTGTCCGGCATGGCCCGTCAGCGCGGCATCCGCTTCGTCGCCACGGCCCACCACGCCGAGGACCAGTTGGAAACGGTCCTCATGAGTCTGCTTCGCGGTACTGGAGGAACGGGTGTGCGTGGGCTGGCGGTCAGTCGTGTGTTGTCGGGAGATGGAGCGGAGGCGATTCACCTCATCCGACCCATGGCCAGCGAGTGGTGCGGCGTGTTGATTGATCGCGCCATGTGCCAGCGGCTCTGCCGGGATGCGGACATTCAGTGGCGCGAAGACGCGACAAACTTGGATACGACACGGCTGCGAAACGCTCTGCGCAAGCAGGTTGTGCCGGTGCTGCGCGAGTTGCGACCCGATGTGCTCGCCAAAGCTGCTGCGGCGAGCGGCCACGCGCGGGCGGTGGGTCAAATGCTCACGAGGGAAGCGACACGGATCATCATGACTGCCACGAGACAAGAAGACTCTTTTGTGTGGGCTCGCGAAACGCTCCGCGCAGAGCCGATCGTCGTCATCGCCGTTACACTTCGACAAGTACGCGGCAAACTTTGCGGCCCGGCCAAGGCCGATCGCATCACCAAGCGCGGCATGGACGCGATTCTCCGCGCCATCCGCGACCGATCGACCGACCCACGCGAGTTTGTGCTTGGCGGGATGGTGGTGCGGGTGACGGCGCGGGAGGTTCGTATGTCGTCGGTGCATCCCTGAACCGGTTCGTGTAGCATCTCTCCGTGCTCCCCAAGCAACTCCAGAGCGTTCCCGGCGGCGACATTCGCCCGAATCCCGAGCGGGACCGCCTGCTCACCGACCTGCGCCGCGAGGCCAACTGGAAGCGCTGGGGGCCGTATCTCTCCGAGCGGCAGTGGGGCACGGTGCGCGAGGACTACTCGCCGCAGGGCGAGTGCTGGGGATATTTCACGCACGAGCAGTCCCGCAGCCGCGCGTATCGGTGGGGGGAGGATGGGCTGCTGGGGATCTGCGACCGCGAGTGCCGGCTGTGTTTCTCGCTCGCGCTCTGGAACGGCAAAGACCCGATTCTGAAGGAACGGCTGTTCGGTCTGACCGGTCCCGAGGGGAACCACGGCGAAGATGTGAAGGAGGAGTACTTCTACCTCGACTCCACGCCGACGCACTCGTATATGCGGGCGTCATATCGGTATCCGCAGCAGGAGTTTCCATACGCGAAACTCGTTGCGGAGAACGCGGCCCGCTCGCGCGAGCAGGATGAGTACGAACTCGCGGACACGGGTGTGTTCGCCCAGTCGCGCTACTGGGATGTGCAGGCGGAGTACGCCAAGCAGGGTGAGGATGACATTCTGATTCGGTTGACGATTTTCAATCGCGGCCCGGAAGCCGCGACCATCCACGTCCTCCCGCAACTCTGGTTTCGCAACACATGGGCGTGGAACCAGAAGGGCGAGGGCGCACCGGGCCAGGTCCCCGTTCGTCCGTCAATGCAACGCTCCGCGTCCAAGTCGCCGGGGCGCATCGAGGTGGACACAAGCCACGAATCGCTCGGAGATATGCGCTTCATCGTGGCCGCCGCGTCCGACGGCACTCTGCCGCTTCCACTCTTCTGCGAGAATGAAACGAACCAGACGAAACTGTTCGGAGGACCGAACACCGCGTCCTTCGTCAAAGATGGATTTCACGAGCGTGTGGTCAGTGGAAAAACAAACGCGGTGAATCCCGACGAGAGCGGCACCAAGTTCGCCGCGTGGTACACGCTGAACGTCGGTGCCGGGAAGAGTGTCACGATCACTGCACGACTCTCGCCAGCCGCGGCCGGAGCAAAACCCGCCGATCCGCTCGGCCCCGAGTTCAAGAGCATCTTCGAGCAGCGTATTGCCGAAGCCGATCGCTTCTATTCACCCGGACGGCTCGGCACGCTCAGCCCCGAAGAACGCTCCGTCGCGCGTCAGGCCTACGCCGGACTCCTCTGGTCCAAACAGTTCTATCACTACATTGTCGCCGATTGGATTGATGGTGATCCGTTACAGCCATCACCTGCGGCGGAGCGGAAAAAGCCCGGCGCACGCAACGCCGACTGGCGGCATCTCTACGCCCGCGATGTCATTTCGATGCCCGACAAGTGGGAGTATCCGTGGTTCGCCGCGTGGGATCTCGCGTTCCACGCCGTCGCGCTCTCGCATGTGGACCCACAGTTCGCCAAGGACCAGCTCCTGCTGATGATGCGGGAGTGGTACATGCACCCCTCGGGCGCGATCCCCGCGTACGAGTTCGCGTTCGGTGATGTCAATCCGCCCGTCCACGCTTGGGCCTGCTGGCGCGTCTACAAACTCACCGGCCGCCGCGGCGAGCGCGATCGCGTCTTCCTCGCACGCGCGTTCCACAAACTGCTCCTCAACTTCACATGGTGGGTGAATCGCAAAGATCCCGATGGCCGCAACGTCTTCGGCGGCGGCTTCCTCGGCTTGGACAACATCGGCGTCTTCGATCGCTCCAAACCCCTGCCCACCGGCGGCCATTTGGAACAGGCGGACGGCACCGCTTGGATGGCCTTCTTCTGCGGCAC
>JAYVRG010000062.1:0-6032 GCA_043776515.1 Phycisphaerales bacterium | reverse complement strand
GCATCGCATCTATAATCTTGGCATCGGCAAGGGGCTTTCGGTCCGGCAGATCATCGACTCGGTGCAGCGCGTCACCGGGAAACCCTTCAAGGTGATCGAAGGCCCGCGCCGCGCCGGCGACCCGCCGGAGCTGTACGCCGATCCGCGCAAAATCGCGGCCGAACTCAACTGGAAAGCCCGCATCACCGATCCGGACGAGATCGTGCGTTCGGCATGGAACTGGTTCTCGAAGCATCCGAAGGGTTACACGTAGTAGGGATACACGAAGTAGTTTTTTCCAACCGACCCAGCAACACTGATTCCGCGTGTCACGCCCACTCTCCATCGCCCTCAGCCCGTATCACCTCGCCACCCGCGAGCCGCCCGCGATGGCCGCGCTCGTGCTCGCGGACTCGGTCGTCACCCTCGTCCCGCAGCCGCCCACCGGCACCTCGCGCACCGACGTTCGTGCGGCCGTGCGGAACTCCCCGCGCTACCTCCGACTGATGGAAAGCTGGCGCTGGAGCTCGCCGCTATGGAACTCCGGCGTCATCTCCTCCGGCGTTGATGATGAAGAGGCCGCGTGCGAACTCGCTGGCGTGTACGAATCCATCGCTAGCGAAGACGCTCTCGCCGGGTTGCGCCCCCTGACTCGCGGCGCACGCGAGCGCGCCGCCGAAGACGCCGACAAAGCCCTCGATCACATCGCCGGCGACCTCCTCCGCGGCGGGCCGGACCCGGGGATCAACATCCCCATTGCCGCCGCACTCGATCGCTTCGCCGCGCGTCACGGCCTGTGTGTCGTTCGCGCCGGAGCCACGTCAATCGCGCAGCGTGCTGAAACCCGCCTGGGCACCAAGCTCTTCTCCATCGCCATGCCGCTACTCGTCCGCGCCGGCGGCGGTCGCGTGCAGCTCCTCCGAAACGATCTGGGAACCGAACTCGCCGACCTGCGCGAATCCATTGCAGATGTGCTATACGCCGAACCCGTCGCACGCGATGCAAACAGTCATACCGCAAACGTCGATGCCATCTCCGACGCCGCGGAAACCTATGCTGCCGCGTTCCGGCGTTGGGCCATCGAATGGGCCAAGGGCGACGACGAGAACGCCGAGCGCATCTGTGGCGGCTATGTCAGCATCACCGGAATGCTCATGCCCGCCGACTGCGTCCTCCGTGCCAGCCAGGCCGCCATCCACGCGCTCAGCGGCAACACGCCGCGCATCGAGTTCGGCCATGCCGATAAATCCGAGCCGCCCGTACGCGTGCTGATGGTCCGCGAGATGACCCTCAAGCCCGAGTAACCCGTGACGAAAGGGGTGGCACGGGCGGCTTGCCCGCCCGTGTGGGCGCGCGGCGCTTGCATGACCTTCCGCGATCATCAAACATTCCTGTCTACTCATTCGGGGCGAATACGCCCCGTCTCTCCTGATTCTCCCTACCTTTCCGCGATGCCCAACCGCCTCGCTCTCGAATCCAGCCCCTATCTCCTGCAACACCAGCATAACCCAGTGGACTGGTTCGCGTGGGGACCGGCCGCCTTCGCCGAGGCCCGTCGTCGCGATGTCCCCATCTTTCTCTCCATCGGCTACTCCACCTGCTACTGGTGCCACGTCATGGAGCGCGAGAGCTTTGAGTCCGAGGCCATCGCCGCGCAGATGAACGCGGCATTCGTCTGCGTGAAAGTTGATCGAGAGGAACGCCCGGATGTGGATGACATCTATATGGCCGCCGTGCAGGCCTTCACCCAGCGCGGCGGCTGGCCCATGAGCGTGTTCCTCGAACCTACCACGCTTAAGCCATTCTGGGCCGGTACATACTTTCCAGCTGAGCCGAAGTTCCAGGGAATACCGGCCTTTCCGCAGGTGCTCGGCGGCATCGCACAGGCGTGGCGCGAGCGGCGCGCCGAGATCGTTGAGCAAGCGGACACGCTCGCCGCGGCGGTTCAGGAACGCATTGCCGATGTCCACGCAACAACCGTGCGCATCGGCGAGCAGCAGGTCACACAGGCAACGTCGCAGTTGCTCCGTCTCCACGACCAGATCTGCGGCGGATTCGGGGCCGCGCCGAAGTTCCCGCAGCCCGCGTTTCTGGACTTGCTTCTCGCTGTCCGGCGCGCCGCGGGCGACGACGGCACTCGCTCCGCCATCGAGAGCGCACTGAACACCACGCTCACACGCATGGCCCTTGGCGGCATGTTCGACCAAATCGGCGGCGGATTCCACCGCTACAGCGTGGACGACCAGTGGCTCGTGCCACACTTTGAGAAGATGCTCTACGACAACGGCGCGCTCGCCGAGACCTACGCCCGAGCCGCGCGGGAACTTCCCGAGTCCAATGCACCGTTGTTTGCGCGCACAGCGCGCCGCATCTGCGAATACGTGCTGCGCGAGATGACCGCCCCGGAGGGCGCGTTCTTCGCGGCCCAGGATGCCGAGGTCAATCACCGCGAGGGCCAGAACTACCTGTGGACGATGGACCAACTCCAAGGCGTGCTCTCCGCCGAAGACGCCGGTTGGATCTCTCGCATCTACGGCCTCTCCCGCGGCACCAACTTCCGCGATCCGCATCACCCCGGTGATGCCCCCGCCAACGTGCTCTTTCTGGATGAGCACGCCTTCGGCAGCACCAACTGGTCGCCCGCTTCGCCCGACATCGTTCGCCTGGATCGCATCAACGCGGCCCTCTATACCGCCCGCGCCACCCGCGACCAGCCCGGTACAGATACGAAACTCATCGCCGGATGGAACGGCCTCATGATCGCCGGGCTTGCCACCGCTGGCGCGGCACTGAACGAACCTCGCTTCATCGCCGCCGCGCAACGTGCCGCGGACTTCATTGTCTCGTGCATGCGTGCCGCAGATGGCTCGCTGCTCCGATGCTTCGCCGCGGGGCGTGCTTCGATTTCGGCATTCCTGGAGGATTACGCCCTGCTCGCGCACGGGCTGATCGCTCTGCACAAGGCCGGAATCGCAAACGACCCGAAATATCTGCACGCCGCGATCGACCTCATGGCCCGCGCCGAACTCCTCTTCAATGATGGTTCCGGCGGCTACTTCGACGCCCCCGCCGATCAGCCCGACCTCTTCATCCGCCCGCGCTCCACGCACGACGGCGCCATGCCCAGCGGCGCATCGGTGATGATCAACAATCTGATCGACATCGCTTCGATGACTGGAAACACCTCGCACTCCGCACGCGCCGCCGCCGCGCTGGCATCGCTCAGCGCCCCCATCGCCGCCCATCCGCTCGGCGCGGCCAACGCCACCCGCGCCCTGCTGCACCTCCTCTCCACCGATCGCTCCGCACTGGATCGCGCCCTCGCCCGCGCGGCCGCGCCCCCCACCACTCCCCGCGAATCATCCGACGATGCCCACGTCGAGATTCTCTCCGCCGTGGATTCCGTGCAAATACCGCCGCATGAACCAGTCGGCATCGTGCTGCGCATCCGCGTCTCTCCCGGCTATCACCTCACCGCCGCCGATCCCGGTGAGGGCATCGTCGGCCTGGTTCCCTTCGCCGTCCACATCATCGGCGGCACCGGCGTCGCCGTTTTCGCCGACTATCCCGGGGGTGTCCCCTATGGCCCTGAGCAGGACTTCCGCGTCTACACCGGCGAGTTCGATCTCCCGATCGTGCTCGAAGCCGCGGGTGAGTGGTCCGGCACGCCGATCATTGCCGTGAGCTTCCAGCCCTGCACTGACGACGCCTGCCTCGCCGCGCGAACGGTTGAGTTGGATGTCAGCATCGAACCGCAGTGATCGCTCCATTCCAAGCGAGCCGGGGCGTGTCCGCCCCGAGCAGCCGCCCGAAACCATAATCTCGAACGAGCGTGGCGGGCGCACACTGATCCACCTTCGCACCCACAATTTATTGCAACATCTCGGAACGGTGTTCAACATGGCAAAATGTGCGTGGTATCGTACAACCCTCTCTCGCACCACTGGCGGACAAGCCGCCAGTGCCACCCGCTCAATGAATGTGGCGCTCAGGTTTCAATACCACGAGTTGCCCACCGAAGCATCGGGCGAGTTCGTGGCACACTGTTTGGCTGCTCGGGGCGGACACGCCCCGGCTCACTGTGAGAGAATCGCTTGCACATCACGCCGCTTGCGCTGCCTTGGGCTTCTCTTGTTTCTCGCCGCCCGCTCCCGCCGCTGGCGCGGCCGCCACCACCTGCGCGGCTTTCTCCGGCACCCGGATCGTCGCCCCGCAGTTCTTGCAGCGCACATGCTTGCCGCGCGAATCGGCCGGAACGGCCAGAATCTTGCGGCACGAGAGCGCGGGACACATGATGCGGAGGGTGTCGGATGCCATAGGAAACGTATCGACCACCACCACGATCGGAATCACCAGTACGCCCTTGCACGCCGCGCCAGCACCCTCAAAAGGACCGAAAACCTCGCCAAGGTCCGATCACTTCGGACCCCATCCCCGCTAGAGTTTCGCGCTCTTACCCCGAAGGACCCATCGCATGGCCCACGCCGCCTCTGCTTCGACCGCCGCCGCACGCCCCACCGCCGTTTCAACGACGGGCCATGCTCAATGCTCCGCAGTGGTAGGCCTGCAGTGGGGCGATGAGGGCAAGGGAAAGATCGTCGATCTGATCGCCGGCGGCTACGACGCGACCGTGCGCTACAACGGCGGCGCGAACGCTGGCCACTCGGTGGTCGTGAAGGGCGAGCGATACGCGCTGCACCTGATTCCATCGGGCATTCTGAATCCCGGTAAGCTCGCCATCATCGGCAATGGCGTGGTCATCGATCCCGAGGTGCTTATCAAGGAAATGGACGGACTGGCCGCACGCGGCGTGGATGTCTCCGGGCTCGTCATCTCCAGCCACGCCCATGTCGTGCTGCCATATCACAAGGCCGAGGATGAGCTGCGCGAGAACGTGCTTGCTCAAGCGCGATCCGGCGGCTCCGGCGCGCCCTCGCAGGCGATCGGTACCACCAAACGCGGCATCGGCCCCGCTTATGCGGACAAGGCCCATCGCGCCACCGCCGTCCGCATGTGCGACCTGCTCCGGCCGGATGTGCTGCGCAACAAGGTTGAACTCTCGTGTGCCATCAAGAACGCAACCGTCCGCGGGCTTGCTGGGTACCCCGGTTCTCCGAACCGGGCTTCTGCCGCGCCGACCACACCGCTCGGAAAAGAGTTTACTCCCGATGAGATCATGGCCTGGGCCACGCCCCTCACGGCACGCCTCCAGGATCGCGTGAAGGACACCACGTATCTCCTGCACGACATGCTCGGCGCCAAGAAGCGGATTCTGTTTGAGGGTGCGAACGCCACGCTGCTGGATGTGGACCACGGCACGCATCCGTTCGTGACATCTTCTTCCACCACCGTGCTGGGCATTCCCGCGGGCACCGGCATCCCCGGCTCGCGCATCACCGAAGTCATCGGCGTCTGCAAGGCCTATTCCACGCGCGTCGGCAACGGCCCGCTCACCACGGAACTTGGCAACACGGCCACGCGCGACGGCTCGCCGGATTCGGAGATCGGCCATCGCATCCGCGAGAAGGGGCGCGAATATGGCACCACTACCGGCCGCCCGCGCCGCGTCGGCTGGCTGGACCTTGTCGCCGTGCGCTATTCCGTGATGCTCAACGGCGTCACCTCGCTGGCCGTCATGCTGCTGGATGTGCTCAGCGGCATCGACGAACTCAAGGTCTGCACCGCGTACACCATCAACGGCGTGCAAACGGATCGCTTCCCCGCGGATGCGGATGAGCTCTACCGCGCCACGCCCGTCTACAAAACCATCCGCGGCTTCAGCGAGGATGTCACCGCCGCCCGCAGCCGCGCCGACCTCCCCCCCGGCGCACGGGCGTACATCGACCTGATCGAGGAAACCGTGGGCGTGCCCGCCGGACTCATCAGCGTCGGGCCGGATCGGGTGCAGACGATTCGGACTTGAGTGTGGCATGGGCTTACCAGCCCATGTTCGGGGGAATGCCATTCAGTTAGAGCATGTGTGAGAAGCCGATTTATCCCGGTTCGAGGCGGTGGAGCATGAGGTTGATCATGGCGATGTAGATCATGGATTC
>JAYVRG010000061.1:0-6095 GCA_043776515.1 Phycisphaerales bacterium | reverse complement strand
GCCGCGCTGCTGGGGCGCGAGGGGGCGATCAACACCGCGCTCGGGCACATCGGCATCGGCACGATCGACTTCCTGGGCACCAGCAAGTTCTGGGGCTGTGTGATCGTCGATGCGCTGCACCTGTACCCGATCATCTATCTGAACGCGACCGCCGCGCTGGCGAATCTTGATCCCGCGCTCGAAGAGGCCGCGGATAACCTCGGCTGCCCGGCGTGGAAGAAGCTCTTCGCCATCACGCTCCCGCTCATCCGCCCCGGCGTGTTCGCGGGCGCGACGATCGTGTTCATCTGGGAACTCACTGAACTCGGCACGCCTGTCATCTTCGACTACACCCGCGTGATGAGCGTTCAAGTCTTCAACAAGCTCAAGGAAGTCGAGACCAGCCCGGAGCCATACGCGCTGGTCATCATCATGCTCGTGCTCGCCGTCGGGCTGTACGCGATCGGCAAGTATCTCATCGCGGGCAAGGCATACGCGATGTACTCCAAGGCATCGCGGGCCTCGAGCGAAACGAAACTCACCGGATGGAAAGGGTGGGCGGCCACCGGTGCATTCACGCTGGTCACGCTGCTTGCGCTCATGCCGCACTTCGGCGTCGTCATGACCGCGATGGGCACGCCCGGCTCGTGGTACAAAACCGTCCTGCCCGCCTCCTTCACCTCGCACAACTTCGTGACCGCGCTCAGCCACCCGGACGCGTTCGATTCGATCGTGAACTCGCTCAAGCTCTCGATCGCGGCGGTGCTGCTGGCCGCGCTCTTCGGCCTGCTGGCGGCGTATGTCATCGTCCGCACAAAGATCCGCGTGCGCCACCTGCTGGACGCCATGTGCATGTTGCCGCTGGCCGTCCCCGGCATCGTCATCGCCTTCGGCTACGTCGCGATGACGCTCAAGTGGCCATTCAAGTCCTGGTCCGGCGGCGATGCGGGGGGGGGCGGGCCGCTGGGCTTCATCAGCATCCTCGGCAATAACCCGGCGCCAATGGTCCTCATCGCCGTGGCCTTTGCCGTGCGCCGTATGCCGTACATCGTCCGCGCCGCCGTCAGCGGCCTGGAGCAAACCAGCGGCGAGCTGGAAGAGGCGGCCATGAACCTCGGCGCGACGCGCTTCTTCGCCGTGCGCAAGGTGATCCTCCCGCTGATCACGGCGAACATCGTCGCCGGTTGCCTGCTGGCGTTCAGCTTCTCCATGCTCGCCGTGAGCGAGCCGCTGCTGCTGGCCCAGCAACAGAGCCAGTTCCCCATCACCCGAGCGATCTTCTCGTTCGCCAACCGCCTCGCCGACGGCCCGAGTGTCGCCAGTGCGATGGGCGTGTGGGGCATGGCACTGCTGACGGTCACTCTCGTTGGCGCGTCGATCCTGCTCGGCAAGAAGATGGGGTCGATCTTCAGGGTGTGAGCGTGGCACGGGCGTCCCGCCCGTGTTTTTCTCCGTGGCATGGGCTTACTAGCCCATGTTTCGGGCGCTTCGCCCGAAGTGCCTTTTCTACGCGACCGCATTCGCACTCACTCCCCCGCCTCGCCCCGCGCCGCCCCACACAACTCCAAAAACTTCCCCCGCACATACGGGCTCAACCCAACCGCAAACGCCTCCGTCAACGACAACACCTTGATCAGTTCCAGTACATCCGAGAGATCGCGCAGCCGCGCCGCGCTGGTCATGCCAGATGCCAGCTTCATGTCGATCAGCGTCGCCAGCCCGAGGTAGCGAATCCCATCAACCTCCACCCCCGCGGCCGCCGGATCTGGAAACGCCACCGGCTTGGGCTTCCCGTCGCCGGGAAAATCTCCGGCGATCAGAAAGTCAATCCGCACGCCCGACTCGGTATCACGCAGATTGCGCCCACCCGGCACCGCCCTCAGATACCCAAGCCCGACCAGCGACTCGTGCGCCTTCGCCAATCCCTCTCGCGTCACCAGCACATCCACATCCTCGGTGAACCTGCGATAGCCATGCTGGAAGAGCGCCATACCACCCGAAATCGCGTACGCCACCCCGATCGCATCCAGCCGCCGCGCGATCCGGCGCAGCGTGTCCTGCACCGCGCTCTTGTCCTCAAAGTGACGGCTGCCCTCGCTCAACGCCCACCTCCGATCCGCATTCAGACGTGTCTCATACGCGATCATGGTGCATTATAGAGACCCGAGGTGGTGATCGACTGTGCTCGCTGCACGAATCCTTTCCCACGCCGCTCGCACATGCCCCTCCGTGGTCTGCGTCGCACCGATCGCCATCCGCAGTACGATGCGCTTGGTTCCCGCCGATCCATCGGTTTTCACCTCCGGCAGCACCGTGTGCGTGAGATACATCGCGCCGGTTTCATTCAGCTTGCCCATCAGCCGCGTGTTCCGCTCATCCGTGGCTTCCGGCTTTTCATCCGCCCGTGCCCGGAGCCGAAAGCAGACCAGCGCGGATGTCCGTGGCGTCACCACCTCGAACCTTTCATTACCCTTCACCCATTCCTCAAACAGCCCGGCGATCCGCACATGCTCGCGGATGTACGCCCGCAGCCCGTCCACACCGTAGTGCCGGATCACCATCCAGAGCTTCAGCGCGCGAAACCGACGCCCGAGCGGTATCTGCCAGTCCCTGTAGTCGATCACCTCTCCCGATTGCGACGCCGCGTTCCGCAGATACTCCGGCGCGATCGAGAGTGCGCCCACCAGCGCGGCCCGGTCACTGGTCCAGAAACACGAGCAATCAAAGCTCGTGAGCATCCATTTGTGCGGATTGAACACGAATGAGTCCGCGTGTTCCACGCCGCGCGACATCCACCGCATCTCCGGACACACCAGCGCGGCCCCCGCAAACGCCGCGTCCACATGCAGCCACGCCCCAAACCGCTTGCACACCTCGCCAATCTCCGCCACCGGGTCCACCGCCGTCGAGCTGGTCGTTCCGATCGTCGCGCACACAAACAGCGGCGTCTTTCCCGCCGCCACATCCTCCTCCATCGCCCGTGCCAGCAGGTCCGCCCGCATCGCATACTTGCCGTCCGTTCCGATCAACCGCACATGCGTCCGATCCTCCGGCGACCTGGCCATCCCCGCGATCATCGCCGCCTTGATGACCGACGAGTGCGCCTGAGTGGATGTGTAGATCACGAAATGCGAATGGGTGGCACTGGCAGCAAGCTGCCAGTGCCACCCACTTCTGTGCCGCGCCGCCACCAGCGCCGTCAACACCCCCTCGCTCGCCGTCGAGTGAATCACCCCACCACCACTCCCAACAGATAGAAACGAATCCGGCAACCCCAGCATCCTCACCAGCCAGTCCAGCACCCGCGTCTCCATCTCCGTACACGCCGGGCTCGTCGCCCACAACATCCCCTGCACACCAAGCCCCGTCGAGATCATGTCCGCGATGATCGCCGGGAACGACCCGTTCGCCGGAAAGTACGCGAAGAAGTTCGGCGACTGCCAGTGCGTCAGCCCCGGCACCACGATGCGCTCCAGGTCCGCTCGGACATCCTCCCATCGCTCGCCGCGCTCCGGCGCGTGCGCCGGCATCTTCGCCATCGTCTCGCCGGGCTTCAATGGGCACAACACTGGAAGCGTTCCAACCTGCTCCCAGTAGTCCGCGATGAAATCCACCGCCTCCTTCCCGCGGCGGCGGAACTCCGCTCCCGTCATGTGCGGTACATTCCCCTGACCAGACATCGGTTCGTGTGACATGGCCGAGAGTATGGCGATGCTCCGCTATGCATCGCCCAGCCCCAATGCAGCACGCAGCTGCACACAGAGGACACGCGGAGTTTCGTTGAGGGAAGCCAGAAAGAAAGATTGGAGCAGCATTCCGCCCCTCACCACTTTCTCCCCTTCCTCTCCGCGAGCCCCTGCGTTCCCCCCGCGCACCTCTGCGTGCTGTCTGCCCGGCTCCCACGTCTACACTCGACCATCAACCCGCCTCGGAGGATCTGCCCATGAGCAAGACCGCCGTCGTTCTTATCACCGATGGAACCGAAGAGATCGAAGCCATCACCCCCGGTGATGTCCTCAACCGCGCCGGTGTTGACGTCACCTACGCCGGCGTCTCCTGCCCCGGCGAATCCCACCGCATCGACTTCGTCGGCGGCCACCACGTCCCCCTGCGCGCCGACTGCCCCATCGAGGAACTCGGCGAAATCCTTTTCGACGCCCTCATCATCCCCGGCGGCGGGAAAGGTGCCGAAAACCTCCACAAGTCCGACCTCGTCTCTGAGCTCATCAAACGCCACCACGAACAAGGCCGCCTCATCGCCGCCATCTGCGCCGCCCCCGCCGTGGTCCTCGCGCCCCTTGGCATCCTCGCCGGCAAACACGCCACTTGCTTCCCCGGCCTCGAGCGCCGCTTCGACCACGACGTGAAACACTGCGACACCCGAGTCTGTCACGACGGTAAACTCATCACCAGCCAAGGCCCCGGCACCGCCGTCGAGTTCTCCCTCAAAATCGCCGAACTCATGATGGGCGCGCAAGTCGCCATCAAGTGCGGCCACGCCATGCTCGTGCGGAACATGTAGCCCCTCGGCAGTGGCATGGGCTTACCAGCCCATGTTCGGGCGCTTCGCCCGAATCCGCCCCAAGAACCTCCAAAAACCTCTTGTTTTCAGTCATTGCCGCGTCGCAACCCGGCCTAAATCAACAGGAAATCAATCGACATTTATTTGAAATTGGGCGATCCGCCGCGCAGAAACCTCGGACATGTCGTTCCAACCACACTTGTCAACTGGACTTGGCAAGCTCCATTGGTCGCGACATACGCGGCGCGGGTTCCATCCTTCGTCTGCATGGCGGCCCCCTCACTTGGCCGTGTTGACGGCGACCCATCACGACTCGCTCGTGCATCCTCTCAATAGAAGAAGAAGCACGAGCGAGTCTTGTTAGACCAAGTGCGCGGGGAACGCGGCGGCCCACGCGGTCTGGCCCGTGGTGATGGGCACCATGTCGGCGACGACCAGGCCGAGCGCCGCGAGGTTCGCGTTCGCATAGGTCGCGAAGTTGGATTGCCAGGCCTGAAACGACGCATCGGGACCGGGAATGTAATCAGCCATGATTCAGGTACTCCGTCAGTGGATTCGGCGACTCGCTCGGGGTAAAGCCCGCCCGCTACCCAAGCCGCCGATCAGCACGCGGGGGACATTGAGAGCGAAAGCGGCGAGCGAGCGGGGCGACTTGAGAGCAGTCCGGCAGATTTCTGCAACTAAATCGTGGTGATTGGCAGCGGTAGCGCCAATAGTTCCACCTCTCTGTGAGTGCCGCATGCCCATCAGCCCCTCCGCCATCCTTCCCAAGGGTCTCTTCACTTCAATCCGGCGCGAGAAGTCCCAGATACAGGTATCCCGGATAGTCGTCGAGTCGGCGTCGATGGACGCGGCGGGCGTGTACGCGCGGCTGAATACACGCGCGGAGGGATTGACCGAAAGTGAAGCCGAGCAGCGTCTTGCCGAGCACGGCCCCAACGTGCTCGCAAAAGACCATCGGGTCGGCATCGGCAAGCTGCTCTGGCACGCCGTGATCAACCCGCTGGTGATCCTGCTGGGCGTGCTAGCGACGGTGTCCTTCGTTACCGGCGACACCCGGGCCGGGATCGTGATGTCGCTGATGATCGCGATTGGCGTAGGTCTCAAGCTCGTCCAAGAGGCCAAGGCCGACAGTGCCGCGGCCAAACTCAAGGCCATGATCTCGGTCACGGCGACGGTCGTGCGCGACGGCAAGCCGCAGGAGATTGCGGTTTCGCAACTCGTGCCCGGCGACGTGGTGAAACTCGCAGCGGGCGACATGATCCCCGGCGATGTGCGCATGATCGTGGCCAAAGACCTGTTCGTGATCCAGGGGTCGCTTACGGGAGAGAGTTTTCCGGTCGAGAAATTCGAGGTCGAGAAGAATGCGGCGACCACCGCGCCCATTGAACTGACCAGCATCGCGTTTCTCGGGACCAGCGTCGAGAGCGGTTCGGCCACGGGCGTGGTCGTCGCCACCGGCAAGGAGACGTACCTGGGCGGCATGGCCCAATCGCTGTCTGAGCAACCCACGCAGACGGCATTCGACAAGGGCATCTCCCGCTTCACATGGCTCATGCTCCGCTTCATGTTCGTGATGGTGCCGCTGGTGTTC
>JAYVRG010000060.1:0-23728 GCA_043776515.1 Phycisphaerales bacterium | reverse complement strand
TCCAGCCAGCGCGACCAGAGCCAGTAGTGGGCCTCGTCCTCCACCAGTTCGGACCGGCGGGGTACCCAAGACCCGGCGGGGTACCCAGAGAAAGACTCGATCACCACCGATGCAACCAAGCGGCACGAGTCCGGCGACATCGAACCACGCGAATGTGTCGCTGCGCCCGGTGGTGCTGGTGGCCGCCATCGCGCTGGCGGTGCGGATCATCTATCTGGTCTGGATCTGCCGGTACGAACTGGTGGAGGACGAGGCCCACTACTGGCTCTGGTCGCGCTGGCTGGAGTGGTCGTACTACTCAAAAGGGCCGGGCGTGGCGTGGGCGATCCGAGCCAGCACGATGATTTTCGGCGATGCGGAGTGGGCGGTGCGGCTGCCGACGGCGATCGCGTCGGCGATCGGGACGCTGGCGATCGGCGTGCTGGCGCGGGATGTGGTGCGGGATGGGCCGGGCGGCGGGGCGACGCCGCGGCGTGTTGGGTTGCTGGCCGCGCTCGCGTACACGCTCGCTCCCGCGCTGCAAGCCACCGCGATCGTGATGACCATCGATGGGCCATATGTGGCGTGTTGGAGCGTGGCGTGCTGGGCGTGCTGGCGGGCGACGCGACCGGGCGGAAACGCCGCGTTCTGGCCGCTCGTCGGCGCGGCCATCGGTCTCGGCTTCCTCTTCAAGTACACCATTCTCCTCCTGATCCCCGGTCTCCTCGCCTTCGCGCTGATCGCGGCCCGAAGAAGTGGGAGAGCCGCCCCGCCGCGAATATCACAAAGCAAGCGCGGCGTATTCATCGCATCCGCCGCGCTGCTCGTGCTCGCGGGGATTGCGCCAGTTGTATATTGGAACGCTCATCACCACTGGCCGACGCTCAAGCACCTGCTCGGGCATCTGGGTATCGCGGGTGGGGATATGCCGGTTGCAAAACCAGGAAGTGGGAGTGTCGGAAGCAAGTGGTCCGTCTGGTGGCTCCCCGAACTCATCGGCCAGCAGATCGCCATCATCGGCCCCTGGCTCTTCCTTGCTTTCTTGCCCTGGGTACCCCGGTTCTCCGAACCGGGTGAGCGGGTGGTCCGGCTCTCCGAGCCGCGCGGGGGTTTGAATACGAATCAGTCCACCGGCAACGGACGCCTCTTTCTCCTTTGCTGCGCCGCCCCGATCCTCATCTTCTACGCCATCGTCTCGCTCATCACCGAGCCGGAGGGCAACTGGCCGATGGCGGCGTACGCCACGCTGCTGCCGCTGGCGGCGTGGATCGGCGCGGATGCGCTCGCGCAACGTGCCGCCCTCCGCGCCCGCGGCGAGCGCGTGCCCGGACCAATCAAGTTGCGTGCGCGGCTGTGGCGGATCGGCCTGACCTACGCGATCATCGCCGCGGTGCTGGTTCACATGCTGGACCGCGTCGGCGATGTCGCGCTCGCACTGGACAAACGCCACTGGTTCCACGATCGCTACCACACCCTGCTCGGGCGCGATCCATCCAAGCCCGAGTCGGCGATCCGCGACCCCGCTGGCCGGCTGCGCGGAGCGAAAGAGATGGCGGCCCACGTCTCCGAGTTGCTCACCGGCCTGCGCGACGGCACGCAGCAGGAGCCGTTTGTCATTGCCCAGCACTACGGGCGGGCGAGCCAACTCGCGTACTACCTGCGCCTCTCGGATCGCCCCTGGACGCAGGTCCTCTGCGCCATGGCTCACACCGGCGGGCGTGAGTCGCAGTTTGATTACTGGGCGCAGACGGACTTGCGCCGCGCCGATCTCCGCGCCAATCTCTTCGGCCGTCCTGCCATCATCATCACCTCCACCCAACCCTACATCGCGGACCAGTGGCGAACCATGTTCTCCGAAGTCCGCCCGATTCCCGAGCAACGATTGCGGGGCGAGAGCAAGACGGACCGATCGGCGATGTTGGGCTTCGGGTGGAAGGGGGTGCCGGGGATGGTCCCGCTGGGCGCGCCGCCAGCACCGGTTCCGATTGCGCCGAATGATCCGCCGCGTACACCATGATGAATCAGCGAACGACACACACTCAGAGTTCCGCCCGCCCCACCGTGAAGATCGAACTTCCCACATCTTCGGCGAGTGCCGCGTTCGACACAGCGGGGTGTGCGGCGGCGCGTGCTTCGCGTCCGATTGTGTACGACGCAACCCCGCCGCGCGTGCCGCTCTGGCGCAGGGGCGCGCCGTGGGTGATTGTGTTTCTGGTTTGCTGCGCGTGGGATCGCGCCCTGTGGCTGCTCGCCACACATGCGGGCGTGGTGAAACTGGAATGGCTTGAGAACCTCATGCGCGCCGATGTCCTGTGGGCGTCAATCAAAGCCGCGGCCCATTTTCATCCCGCCGCGATCGGCGATGCGCTCCTCGGCATCACCTACGGCGCCATCTATCTCTTTGGGCGCATTTATCTCTGGCCGCTCTTGGCAATGTTCTTCATCTTCCGGCACTGGGGCGGCACGGATGGCGCGAAGGTGGGTCAGGGGCTGCGCCGCGGCGTGTTCGTGTTTCTGGTGCCCGCGCTTGCGGGGCTTGCGGCGGAACTGTTGAAACTTATCACCAGGCGCGAGCGTCCCGAGATGGCCGATGGCATGTACGCCTTCCTCCCCTGGCCAAAGGTCTCGATGCTCTCTCCGGCGTTCTGGAATCCGGAGCATCTCGGCCTCGCTTCCAGCCACGCGGCCGTCGCGTTCGGGGGTACGCTGGCGGCGGGGCTGCTGCTGCCGAAGTGGCGCGTGCCGCTGTGTGTGATGGCGATTCTGTGTACGGTCAGCCGCGTCGCGGTGGGGGCGCACTTCCTCAGCGACGCGATGGCGGGCGTGGCGATTGGGTTTGGGATGTTCGCGCTCGTCTACGCTTGGGATCGACGGAACAATGGCGGGCGGGCGATCGCGGGTTGAAGAATGTCCGACGAGAAACACGGGCAGGATGCCCTTGCCACGGAAACGATGAACACGCGAATGCGATTCAGAGTGTGCGCACGATTCGGGATTTCGCCCCAGAGGAGCGTTCGGTGCTTTGCCGTGGGCGTAAGCCCACGGAGAGATAGTGGCAACCCCGACACAACTTCCTTGTGCTCCGAGCCCTGGAAGGGCGACACTTCCGCCCTTCCAGGGCTTC
Source organism: Phycisphaerales bacterium (assembly GCA_043776515.1). Lineage (GTDB taxonomy): Bacteria > Planctomycetota > Phycisphaerae > Phycisphaerales > UBA1924 > UBA4658. Next base: position 20,625 of record JAYVRG010000060.1, on the reverse strand, counting down.
GGAGAAACAAACGATTCGATCCCGTAGTCAACTCTTCCGTGGGCTGACGCCCACGGCAACGCACTTGCGGCCCTCTGGGCCTGAAAACCAGATATCCCAGATGTAAATGGCTTTCAATGAACACCCTCGACCGCTACATCGCCCGCCAATATCTCTTCAACGTGCTCGCGTTGCTGGTGGTGCTGTTCTCGTTCGTGGTCGCGGTGGATGTCTCACTGAACGTCGATAAATATCTGGAGGCCGTGGGCAAACTTGATCCGACGGCCGGCGGTCTGCGCAAGGGTGCGCTGGTGGCGCTGGGCGTGCTGGAGATCTGGTGGCCCAAGCTCCTGCAACTCTTCAACTACCTGATCGGTCTGGTGCTGGTGGCCGGCATGGGCTTCACCTTCACGCAGCTGGTTCGGCATCGAGAGTTCGTCGCGACGCTCGCCGGCGGCGTGAGTCTGCACCGCGTGGCCCGGCCGATTCTGATTGTGGCCGCGGGGTTCATGGTGCTGCGCTGGGTGAACACCGAGATGGTACTCAGCCACCCGAAGATCGCACCGCTGCTCACACGCGATCCGAGCGACATCGGCAAGCGCACCTGGAGCGAGTTCCCAGTGCGGCTCGTGCCCGACGCCTCGGGAAGAATCTTCCTCGCCGAGAAGTTCGATCCCGTCAGCGGCGAGATGGAGAACGTCCACATCTGGGAGCGCGACAAGGAAGGACTCGCCCGCCAGGCCATCACCGCGGAGCGTGCCGTGTGGGACACCGACGCCTGGAAACTCTCCGGCGCGAAGATCGTGCCGATGACTCTGAGCGCGGGCGGCTCCGCGACCGGCGATCGGATGCCACCGGCACCGGCGCGCCTCAAGACCGACCTGGGTCCGGAAACCCTCAAACTCAAGCGTTTCGAGGCCTTCAGCCAGACGCTCTCCTGGGGTCAGATCTCCGAGCTCCTCCGCACCGCGCGCCCGGATGTTGGCGAGAAGCTGCAGCGCATCCGCTGGTCGCGCGTCAGTCAGACCATCTCCGCCATGCTCGTGCTCATCATCACCATGCCCTTCTTCCTGCTCCGCGAGCCCAAGAACATGCTGGTGCAGTCCCTCAAGTGCGCCCCGATCGGCATCGTCTCGATGATGGGCGGCATCCTGCTCTCCGCCGTCGCGTGGCCGGGTTTGCCGCCGGGCTTCGGCGTGTTTATCCCCGTGCTGATCTTGATCCCAGTGGCGATCGCGGCGGTGTCGTGGATGAAGACGTAGAACATCGCACAGAGCACATCGCTACATGGCACAGCAAGAAAAAAGGCAACCCATTGGGTTGCCTTGAATGTGCTCTGTAGCCATGTGCCATGTGCTATGTGGCGCTCCCTCAACCCTCTCGCAGCGCCTTGGCAAACTCATGGGCCGCGATCGCCACCTTGTCCTCGGTCTCATACGTCCCGCTGGCGATCTGCTCGCGGATGCGCTGCACCAGGTTCAGCCGCACGGGGGTCTGGTCCTCCGCCGCCCGACGCGCGGCGTCGGACACCTCCACGCGATCGGCGCCGCGGGCACCCGATGTTTCGGTGGTGCGCCGGGCGATCGTCTCCGCGCCGTAGCGCGAGGCGAGGTCGGTGCGGGAGATCGGAGTGGTGTTCAGAGAAATCTGTGAGATCTGTGACATGGGCCGCGGCTTCCTATCCCCTTCGATGCCGGTGAATCCGCTGCGATTCAATCCGCGTACCGTCGGGAAATGCAAAGTGAGGGAAGAGGTCTGGCGCGATCCTTCGCGGACACCGCCCATGCGTCCTTGCCGGGCGGCTCTCTTGTCGAGGCGGGCTTTGGGGACCACCTCCGACCCTACCCTTATCGTCCAGCGACCCGATTTTGCTTCACTCCCAGCAACCACCGGAAGCGAAAAAGTGTCGCGCATCGACTTGCAGGAACAGCACTTATGACAAGTTCACAATTCTCTCGTTCCATCGAAAACCCGAAGCTGGTTATCCGCCCCATCACCCCTGCTCTGGTGGTTTTTATCTCCGGCCTCATCGCCCTTTCATCTGCTTCGCCCGCGCGAGCGCAGGATGATGGCGATTCCGGTTGGGGCCGGTCCAAGCCCAAGCCCTCCGAGAAAGCCCCCGCCAAACCCGCGGCCAAGCCCGCTCCCACTTCGCCTGACAAGAAGTCGCTCAAGGACGAGGGCAAGGAACTCTTCGGCAAATCGGGCTCTGGGCAATCCGGTGGTGCGGGAGATGCGTCCGCCGGTGATGCGCGCGGCTGGGCAGTGGTCATCGCCGCCTTCCGCGGCGAGGACCGGGAGTCGGCCGCGGCCAAGGCGCTCGCACAGGTGCGCAGCGAGGGCGGCATCCCCGAGGCCTACGCCGCGCGTCGGCGCGAGGCGACGGTCATCGCCGTCGGCGACTTCGCGTCGCCCGAAGATGATCGTGCCAAGCAAGAGCTCTCGCGCATACAGAAACTCGAGATCAACGGCAACCGACCCTTCGCCAGCGCGATGCTCGCGCCGCCGCTGGACTTCAAGATGGTCGGGTCCATGCCGCAGTACAACCTGGTGAAGGCCAAGCAGCTTTTCGGCGCACAGGCGTTGTATACGTTGCAGGTCGCGGCGTATGGGCGGCTAGATATGGAACGTCCATTGGAAAAAGACCTTATCGAGGCGCGGGCAGCCGCCGAGCAAGCCGCGGCCAACCTGCGTCAGGAAGGCGAGCAGGCGTGGTACTACCACGGTCCCTCGATGAGCATGGTCTGCGTCGGCACCTTCGACCAAACGGACTTTGACCCGCAGCTCCCGAACCTCAAGAGCACGAAACTGCGCGAGACGCAGAAGCGCCATCCGTACAACCTCTACAACGGCGCGGGACTGAAGGTGAAGCACAAGGGTGAACGCACCCAGACCATGCAGGCCAGCTCGCTGGTGGAGATTCCCAAGAGCTAAAACGTGTCATGGATTTTCGTGCCACGGGTGTCGTGCCACGGGTTCGCCTGCTGCTCTGAGCGGGCAACCCGTGCTGAGCGCGGCGAGCGCACGATTTCCGGTACTCCCACGCATCGCTTCCAACCTCACGGGTTGTCCGGCGAAGCGCCGAGCGAACCCGTGGCACGAAAACTTGCACACGATGTCAATAAGCAAGGCCGTTCACCAGGAAGTAGCACCGGCCCTGCGGATCGGACTGTCTTTCAGAGCCGAGCGGCGTAAACCGCCGGCTTTGGGCGTGGGTCCCCAAGACACTCGGGCCGCGGCGGCCCGAGCACGGCTCGGAGAGCCGTGCCACCCGGAAAGCCCGAGCGATGATTCAGCATCCTGTAAACCAGGCCGCCAGGAACGCGAAGATGTCCTCAAGTGTGATCGCGCCCGTGCCGTTGTAGTCGGCGCGGGGGTTGCCCGCAAACCACGCGGCAATGAAGTCGAAGATGTCCTGCACGGTCGTGCCCCCCGTCTGATTGAAGTCCGCCGGGCAGGGATTGACAAACCAGCCGGCGGCAAAGGGTGAGCCGAGCAGCTCTTGAAGGAGCATGGCGCCGACCTTTCGCCGCGCCCCGGTGTTGGGGTGCGTGCCGTCGCTGGGGTTGAAGTCTGCGCAGAGCCACGTGAGCCCGTCGCTGCGCGCCGTCGTGCCATCGGCCCATGGGTACGGACCCCACACCAGCAATGGCGCCACCGTGTCGTAGTCCAGATCGCCGGCGACCGAGTCCACCGGCCCGCCCGCCTTCTGCGCGATCTGCGCTTCGATCAGCCACTTCACACTGAAGCCGCTCTCATACGCGTACGGCTCCGGGTTGAGAATGCTGGTGGCGTATCCGGCGTAGATGCGGCTGGTGAGGTACACGATCCGCAGATTCGGGTACCGCGCCTTGCACGCCCGAACCACGTTTCCGAGCCCCCGCTCAAGCGTGTAGGCGTCCGCCGCCGCGCCGGGCAGCCCCACCGTCGGCATCGCATCGGCCAGCTTGATCCAGAGGACCTGCACCTGTTGCTCGGTCACGCCCGCGGGGGCCAGGCGCGTGTTCCGCACGGTGTCGTAGTTCGGATCAGTCGGCATGTCCCACGTCGGGGGCGTCTGCCCGCCGATCGCGCCATCAACGGTCACCAGCGTTGTGTGGTTCACGCTGTTGCTGGCCGCGGCCTGGCCGATGAAGGAGAACGACTGGCACGCTGGGAACGATCCGCCGCAGAACTCCTGCGTGGTGTTCGAGAGCCCGATCGAGAGGAGCACGACGCGCCCGGTGGGAGAGGGATTGCCCGCCCCGTCGCGGGGCACGATCATGGCCGCCTTGCCCAGGCCCGCCGTCGCGTGCATGGCGGGAATCGTGTTCACGCCTCCGGGGTAGAGCCCTCCCTGGAACGCCCCCAAGTAGTGCCCCGTGCCCAGATCGTTGAGCGGAACTCGCCCGGTAGACGTCCCCGCGCAGTTGGACGCCCCGGCCATCACCGCCGGACCGATCGCCGCCAGAACCGCAAGCATGGCTGCAAGCATGAGCAATCCTCCTTGGACTCTCCACCTCTGTACGTCGGGCTCAACGCACGCGCCCATGAGAAGTTGCCGACCCCGGCCCGAACGAGCGAAAATCCTGGAAAGAATGGGCGCCAGCGAAACAATATCTTGGTGGAGATTCCCAAGAACTGACCGAAAAAAAGCAAGGCCGGCACCACCAGAAGTGGACGCCGGCCCCGCGGATCGGACGAGTTTTCAGAGCCGAGCGGCGCAAGCCGCCGGTTCTTGGTGCGGACGAGCAAGACACTCGGGCCGCGGCGGCCCGAACACGGCTCGGAGAGCCGTGCCACCCGGAAAGCCCGAGCCATGATTCAGCATCCGGCAAACCACGTCGCCAGGAACGCGAAGATGTCCTGCACTTCAATGGTGCCCGAGTGGTCGAAGTCCGTGCGGGGGTCGGTAGCGAACCACGCGCTGATGAACGCGAAGATGTCGCTCACGCCCAGCACGCCGTTGTTGTCCATGTCCGCTGCGCACAGGGGCTGGCACCCTTCGCTCCCGCAGAAGAGCCGGAAGCTGACAACCGTTGAGAAGGACTGGCCGCCAGCGCCCGCGGGGTCGTCCACAACCCACTGTGCGAACATTGTCTGACCCGAGACATACCCGGGGCCGGTGAGCGAGAGGTGCTCGGTGGCCAGCCCGTTGCCAGCGCCGGTGCCGCCGGCGAGCTTGGTGGTCATGGTCTGGGTGGGCGTGATCATGCCGTTGACGGGCGGAGAGTTGGAGAGCGTCAGGCGTGTGGCTGCGCCGCCGAGGGCGCGGTCCAGGCCGATCCGGAAGTCGATGTTGCCGATCATGGGCGGGCTGATGGCGATGATGAGCGGCAGGATCGCGCCGCTGCCCGCGATGCCTCCGCCGAGATTCACGGGCTGGTCCGCCGCACGCGCGGTGAACAGGGTCGGGTGATCGAAGGGGAAGGTCTCATTGCGAACGCGGGGATCAACCAGGCCGTTGGTGAGGAAGTCCTGCACCACCGCGCCATCGGGCGGCGGGATGCGGACCTGGGCCATGATGGGATCCTGGTTGTCGGTGAACTGCGTGGTGCCGGGGGCGCGGTCGTAGAAGCCGAAGACCTGCTGCAAGGAGGTGAACGTGCCGTTGTGCATGAAGCTGGTCTGCAGCGCGACGTTCCGCAAGCTGGGCACCTTGAACTTGCCGCGATCGGCCGCGTTGCCCGTCACGATCTGCCGGCCGGTGTCCTCGGCGGGGGGGCGCAACCCGATGTTGCGGAACCCCTCGCCGGTGAAGAGCGGCGGCACGTGACAGACGGTGCAGTTGTTGGCCACCATCCGGTTGAGCCCCAACTGCTGGTTGGGCGTGAGCGTGCCCAGATCAAAGGGCGTCTGGTCGCTGATGAGCGTTCGCTCGTAGGTGGCGATCGCCTTGGCAATCCGATCGGCCGTGATCTGCCCGCTCCCGAACGCGCCCAGGAACAGCTCCGGATACCCGGGACGCGACGCCAGCACGCCCGCAAGGTCTGTTGGCAGATTGGTGGCCAGGGCCAGCGGGCGCACGCACGCCAGACGTGTCTCCACTTCGGCCCAGCTCACGCCCACATGCGACATCTCGACGGAGTTCAGGATGGGGCCGACGATCTGGCTCTCCAGCGCTCCGTTGACCTGGATGCTGACCAGGCCGGTTTCCGGATCGGTGAACGTGGATCGGGCCCGCCCGTCCCAGAAGAGGTCCGTGGCAAACGCGGCGTTGATGGGCGAAACGCTCGCCCGCCCCGTCACCTGCTTGTTGGTGCCGAACGTCACGTCCCGCACAAAGTCCTTGAACGAGTCGGACTTGATGACCCCGGGCGAACCGAAGATATCGTCGGGCGTGTTGGCGATTCCGTCCGGGCCAGCCGTGCGGACGCGCCGGTTGTCCGTGCCGCCACGGTTGAAGGAGTGGCATGAAGCGCAGGCCATGGTGCCGTCCACCGAGAGCTGCTCATCCCAGAAGAGCATCTTGCCCAGCACACGCTTGGGCTCGGTGATCGGGTTGGCCAGTGGCACGGGTACCGGAGGCAGAACCGCGCCCGCGAGCGTGGTGACCGAAAGAACGCAAGCCCCCGCCAGAGGCACCGTATTGATCCGCCGCGTGCGTGTCATAGAAAACCTCCATCGCTGATCGTCCTGCCCGGTTCCGCCCCTCTGATCCGCATGGAAGTTGTCCGCTTCTGGCTCGCGGGGACGGCCGGACCGATATTTTTGTTCTCGGGCCCAAACTCCTTGTTTTCGTTGTCCCCCGTCCCCGCGGGCCGGACAATCACTCTTGCGGAGGTTTCCCCTTTGATCGACGATCCGGTTCAATCCAGCACGCCAGATTCCTCGCCACGCGAGGTGGCCGCGCGTGAGGTCTTCGAGATTCTCGTCCGCGAACACGCGGACATGCTGACGGCGTATCTGCGGTCGCTGATCGGTGCGGACCCGGCGGTGGATGATCTGTTCCAGCAGTCCATGCTTGTCGCGTGGCGGCGGCTCGCCGACTACGACCGCGAGCGACCCTTCGGCCCCTGGCTGCGCGGCATCGCGCAGCGGCTGGTGCTGGAGCATCGCCGGCGCTCGTCGGGTCGCCCCCGGGTGATAGATCCGCTGGTGCTGGTTGAACTGGATCGGCGCTTCGACGAGCTCTCCGCGCAGCCCGGCGACAGCTTTCGTGAACGCGCCGAGCGGCTCACGCTCTGTCTTTCCAAACTTCCCGACGCTATGCGTCACGCCATCGAGATGATCTACGCGCGGGGATTGATGATCGCCGTCGCCGCGACCGCGCTGGGTTCCTCCGAAGAGGCCGTCAAGAAGCGGGTGCAGCGGGCCCGTCAGTTGCTCGCCGAGTGCATTCTCGCCAGTTGATTTTATTCTGTTCCCTCGTGAGTTTTCAGATGATCGACCAGCCAAACAACCCACAACCCCCCGATGATCGCTCGCACGCCGCGCCCGAATCATGCATCGAGCCCGCGCCCGAGAGCGCGCCCACCGGCACGCCCAAGTCCGTGGCGAGCGAGCTGTTTTCGCACGGCCTGCTCACGTATCTCAACACCGATACTCCGGCGCGCCAGGGCGAGCGCATCGGCAAGCTCATGGCCACCGTCGAGCACGATGCCCTCCGTATCACGGGCATCCCGCCCGTGTCTTCCTCTTCTTCCCATTCCTTCCGCTTCCCCATCCGCACCGCTCGCGGCTGGCTCGCGCTCGCCGCGTGCATCACCATCGCCACCGTCGCCGTCTTCATCGGCATCCCCGGCGAGCAGTCTGCGCAGGCCGTGGTGCAGCAGTCCATCGACGCGATGCGTTCCACCGCTGGCGGCGACCGGCGCTACGAGATTCGTTTGCAGCGCCCGAGCGACGATGCGCTTCCCTCGCTTCCCGGCGCGATCATCGACACCCGCTCCCCCAACCTCCTGCTCCTGCGCTCCAACTCGCCCGACGGCCACGAGATCATCGCGGGCCGCGATGGCACCGGCGACTGGTGCATCCGCGTTGACGGCGGCATCGAGCGCGAGCATCCCGAACAGGCATGGCCTAAGTGGTCCAAGGTTGGCCAGGAATCACTGCTGGTGGACTCGGTGGATCGCCTGCTCGAAGAACTGACAAAGAGTTATGACCTGCAGAAAGAGGGCACCGCCGCGCTGGAGAACAAGAGCGGTGTTTCGTATCGCCACATCGTCGGCACCAAGAAGCGGGTGCGCTCCCCCGGGGGCGATCATGTCGAGGTTTGGATCGATCCCGGCAGCAAAGCCGTGGAGCGCATCGAGATGCGCTGGGATACTCCGCGCGGTGCCGCGCCGCGTGAAGACAAGAGCCCCGACGCCATGAACGCGCTTCCTGGCGGGCCGCGCGATGGTGCCCCCGGTGCCGCACGCCCCGGCGCTCCTGATCGTGATATCAACCGCGACCCCAATCGTGACCCGATGGACCAGCGTCCGCCGCGCCGCGATGGATTCCGCCCCGGTGGCCCGCGCCCGGATGGGCCCGGCCCGAACGGCCCCGGCCCCGGTGGCCGTGGTCCGGATGCACTCGGTCCTGATGGTGATGGTCCCGATCGTCACGATGGCCCTGATGATCGCGCCCCCGAAGGCCGCCGCCCGCGCAAGGGCCACGAACTCGACGGCCCACGCCCGCGCCCCGAGCCGCGCCCGGATGGCCCGCTTCCCGGCGCGCCTGGTGGTCGCCCGGATGGTCCTGGCCGCGACGCTGGCCCCGATGGCCCGCGCAACGGTCCCGGCCCCGGTGGTGGTCCCGGCCCAAATGCCGGCCCCGGTATGCCCCGCGAGCGCGCCGGCTTCGGCCCGCCCCCCCGCGGCCCCGGCCCCGGCGCACGCCCGAACCCGCCGCGAAAGCTGGTGATGCAGCGCGTGGATGCGCCGAGCTTTGATGGGGCGTGGTTCACGCCCGAGGCGCACAAGAGCAAGGAATAATCAGAGCCAGCGCGTGCCACGGGTTCGCCCGGCGCTTCGCCGGGCAACCCGTGCCGTGCGCGTCGAGCGCACGGTTTTCGCTATGACGGAAACGCAACGCCGGTGCTGGGTGCTCGCATCCAACCAAGGCACTCGGGCCGCGGCGGCCCGAACACGGTTCGGAGAACCGTGGTACCCGGGAACACGGGCTGGTAAGCCCGTGCCACTTTCAAGACGCGCCGACATCAGCAGCCAGCGAACCACGCCGTGAGGAAATCGAAGATGTCCTGAACGCTCAGCACGCCGCCGTTGAAGTTCGCGCTCGGAAGGGCGGCGAACCATGCGCCGAGGAAGTCGAAGATGTCCTGAGGGCTGACGATGCCGTCCTGATTGAAGTCGGGCTTGCAGCATCCGGGGAGTGTTTGCGAGAACCTGGCCTGCCCGCCCAGCGTGACCAGCACCGTGCCAAACGCTGTCTGGGGCGACGCGGAATACGCGGACACGACGAGGTAGTAGTCCGTGTTCGCGGTGAGCATGATGTTGCGGGACGCGGGGATCGCGGGGTTGGGCCAGCCGCCGGAATCATCATCCAGCGAGATCACGTTGCTCAGGGGCGCGGCCGCGCTGAACCCGATGCAGTACACGCCGATGAAGGGATCGAAGGTGGAGGTCGCCGGTTCCTGGCTCGAGACCGTGATCGAGAGCGGCTCCGAGACCGTGGTGCGGACCTTGACAAGGCGGTACGGCAGCCCGTTGTTCTGCGAGTCCTGCGCGACAGCGTTGCACGCGACGCTGATGGTGGAGCCGGAATCGCGGGGGCGGTTCCAGACCGGGTCGGTGGTGCGCAGGGTGACGCGGCAGGTGTCCGCGGCGCGGGCGTCCGGCGCGCCGAGAAGCATCACGCTGGCCGCCGCGGCGATCGTCCGCGCAAGAGTTCGATTGTGGTTGCCGTTCATCGTGGTGCCCGCCTTTGCTGCTCGCGTGTGCATCTGGTGTGTTGCTCGCATGATCCGCATTGATCCCGATGATTTCGCCATCGCATTATTCACGGGCGCGAGGGAAAGACGCCCTGGGTTGCGATGATGTAGGTCAGCGCCAGCGTCGGCTGGATGTTGTTGTGCGTCCCTCCGCCACCGGTGGGCGCGAGCATACCCGGTGCCATGCCCACGGTCGCGCCGGCATTCCCGGGCGAGGAGTATTGCTTTGCGCCGGTGGAGGAAGTTGCGAAGGAGGCATTCTGCGGGTTGGCGGTGGTTCCGTTTGCGCCGGAGATATTTACGGCGTGCGAGTGCGATGACAGTTGCAACGCGCTGAGCGTGACGTTTTCCTCGCCGCCCACTTGCCCCTGGTCGTACGGGCTCAGTCCCGGCCCCTGCCCGCGATGCAGTGGGATGCGGCTGCGCAGGTCCGGGAGCGCGAAGTTGGTCGTGCCGTTGCCGCCGTATTGCGTGCCCAGCAGCGAGAACAGGGCGGTGTTCGAGGCAATCCCTATGAGTTGCCCATTGCAGAGCGCCCAGCCGACGGGGGCGAAGTTGCCCGCGAACAGGTGAATCTCTCCTACATACGGAGTGTCGGCTCCCATCGGTCGGCTCCTTGGCGGTGATTCGGGATGATTCGGGGTGAGAAGGGGTGAGAAGGGTTGATCAGGGGCGAGAAGGAAAAATGCCTTGCAGCGCGATGCAATAGTTCATGCATAAATACGGCATCTGGTTCTCGTGCGGCTGCGATCCGCCGCCGCTGGCCACCATGCTCGTGGACATCGCGCCGGCTCCGGCCTGACCCGTCGGGCCATATCTGGTGTTGCCCGTGCCGGACTTTGCGGGCAGGCATCCGACCGGAGTGCCGGAGTCTCCCTCGCGCGGGCAGGCGTTGACGGTGTGCGTGTGCGCCGGCATCTCGGGAACGGTCAGCGCGTGGCTCGCCTCCCCCGACACTTGGCCCAGCGTCCAGTTCGAGAGGCCCGAGCCCTGTCCGGCGTTCGTGGATAGGCGCCCGCGCAGGTCCGGCAATGCGAAGGTCGTCTGGCCGTTGCCTCCGTAGGTTGTGCCCAGGAGCGCGAAGAGCGCCTGGTTCTGATTGATGGGAAGCAGTTGCCCGTTGCACTGCGCCCAGTTGCGCGGCGCGTAGTTGAACGCGAAACACTTGACCTGCCCGAGATATGGTGTTGATCCCATCGTTCGCTCCGATCGCTTCGCGGCTCGCCGCGTTTGCAATGAGTGTGTGTGCCCTCCGGCCCGTTCAGGTCGGGGACGGAAAGACGCCCTCAACCGCGATGCAGAAAAAGATGGCCAGGTGCGGCTGGCGGTTCTCGTGCGACCCGCCGGAACCGGTCGCCCCGATCATTCCCGCCGCCATTGTTCCGGGCGCGACGGCGGGAGAGCCATAGGGCAGCTCCGTGCCGACGGTCGCGGCGGGGATCATGCTGTTTGGCACGGGCACGCTGATAGCGGCATTGGGTGTTTCACTCACGCCGTGGGAGTGTGCCGGCAGTTGATTGGCTGTCAGCGAGATCGCCTCGGCGCCGCCGATTTGGCCGATGACACAGCCGTTTCCGGCGTGCAGAGAGCCGCGGCCGCGCAGGTCCGGAACGGCGAAGGTGGATTGGCCATCACCGCCGTAGGTCGTGCCGATGAGATTGAACAAAACGTCGTAAACGGCGATGGGCAGCAACTGCCCGTCGCAGGCCAACCAGCCGACGGGCGCGAAGTTCCCGGCCCACGGCATGATCTCGCCAACAAACGGTAAGGATGGCATCGAACGGCTCCTGATTACTTCTTATCGCCCGTGTCGTTCGCTTCCGCCACGCTGATGAGCACGCAGCACTGCCACGCGCTCTGAATCAGACCATTGTTGAAACGCAGCCGGGATCCGGCGCGGTCCTCGCCACAGACCAGCGCGTACACGCCGCGTTTCGCGGGGAGTTGCAGGCGCTGCCGCACATCGTCCTTGCCCATCGCGCCCGAGAGCAGCGAGAATCCAAGCACGCCGCCCACCGTCGGCACGCGGCAGGCCACGCCGCTGGGCGTCTCGCCGCGCCGGGCCACGATCGCGGCGAAGACGCGCGGCTCGCTTCCGGTCGCGGTGTTGGGAAACTCCACACCGACCCGCACCGTTTCCATTTCGGAGCGATCCGCGATGGATGCGCCGAGAACGCCGAGTGTGACCGCTCGCTCGATCGCGCGGCCGGGAGCGGCTCCGCCGACGGAGAACACCGTGTCGTCCTGGAGGGCTCGGAAGATCACCGCGGGGGAGAGATCAGACCACGCATCGGAGCCGGTGCAGAACGCGGGCACGAATGATCCTGCGGCGGCTTTTCCATCCCAGGCCATTCCAGCCGCGCGCAGCGTTCCGGCGCACATGGTGGTGCCGGCCACGGCCGCTCCCGCCGCTAGAAAACCGCGTCGATCCACTCGCACGTCCATTGTGGCCGCTCCTTTCGGGCGTCAAAGACTCCCGGGAAATCCGCCGATTGTGCTGCTCCGTCCCGCAGTACAGATTACCACAGGAACGAGGCCGCCACAAAGCGCGGTGGGAAGAGATCACACATTTGGTGTGAAGAGTGGATAGGGATCGGCTGTGGGCGGCCACGCTTCCGGATCTATGTCCGAAAACCTCCGGGCTTGGCGCTCGCAGGATGAAATGGCCGTGGGTTTCGCTGGGGCTTTTCAGGTGTGGATCACACGCCAGCCCCGCCTCGTGCATGATCGTGTGCGAGTTCTTCTCTCGCGTTCGGGTTCCTAGGCCGCCGCGCCGTGATGGATTCCGTCCCGGCGGCCCCGGTCCCGATGGTCCCGGTCCAAACGGTCCCGGCCCCGATGGCCCGGGACCCGAAGGCCGTCGTCCACGCGACGGGCACGGTTTGGATGGCCCGCACCCGCGCCCCGAGCCGCGCCCGGAGGGGCCACTCCCTGGTCAACGCCCCGATGGTCCACGTCGTGATGGCGTCGATGGCCAGCCGCTCCGCGGCCCGGGCGGTGGTGCCCTCAGGGGCTTCGGCCCGCCTCCCCGCGGCCCCGGCGCTCGCCCGAATCCGCCGCGAAAACTCGTCATGCAGCGCGTGGAATCCCCCGCCTTCGACGCCGCGTGGTTCACGCCCGGGATCAGCCGCGCGGGGGCGAAAAAGCGGGCGGGGATGCTCGGGGACGGTCGAGGGATGGAGCAGACCTGTCGAGGTGCGGAGCAAACCTCGACAGGTATGGAGCAAACCAGGACAGGTTTGCGGCAAACCTCGACAGGTATGGAGCATTCCGGTCGAGGGATGGAGGAAAACGGGTGAGGTTTGCAGCAAACCTCGACAGGTATGGAGCAAACCTCGCCCGGGATGCTCCGCCTTTGGGCATATCGGACGTGTGGCGTAAGGTTCGCGTCGTACCGCCACCTTGCCCGGCTCGCGGGCACGACCGCCGCGCACCAACGCCCGAGAACCTGCACACAGATAGAGCAAACCATCGCACAGTTGGAGCAGATCATCGCTCATGTGCTCCAAAACGTCGCTGAGTCAGAGCAAAGCATCGCTGGATTAGAGCGACTCATCGCTCAGTTGGAGCAACTCATCGCTCGTCTGCTCCGGCTCATCGCTCATCTGGCGCAGACTGTCGATGGTTTGCCCCGACTCGGCGATGGGTTGAAGCAGCCGCGAACCCCCACCCCCCACCCCTCACCCCCCAGCAATCGCACGCCCGCCGCGCGACCGCACCACCTCTGCCGGAGGACCGTCAGAGGTGGTGGCAAGAAGATGGGGCCACCCAGCCGTGAATATAGGATCGCGGGCAAACTGCTCGCTGGTACACGGTCACTACACCTCGGCGGTGTCGAAGAACATCACGCCCATGTCGTGGGCCTTGCGGATGACGGCGATCCCCTGAGGCCGGTCAGCAGGTGGCCCGTCGTTCGCGCTGATGCTCATGCACCCGTGTGTGTCTCCCTGCGGCTGAACGACATCCCGGTCTCTGGGGGTGGGGGGTGGGCCACCCGTTCGCGGGCTTCTCGCTTCAGAGGCTGGACAGGTGCTGCCCGGCGACCTTCCTGCACTACCCTCCTGCACGGGCTTCCTGCACGGGCCCGCACGGACCTGCTCATGATCTTCTGCGCAGCGTTCCTGCTGATGGTCGGCGCGGTGGGGGGGGAGGTGGTCGGTTGATGCGCGGCTCGCAGCGCGGCCCATGAAGGAGGCCGCGTAGCTCTCACACGCCGCGGCAGCGGAGCGAATCCAGGTACGCTGAAACGGTGGTGGCTTTGCTCTTCATGGTGATGATTGAGGGCAGTGTACGGCGAGGGTGGAGAAGGCCCTACGCCGATTGCAGCATTCGTGCGACCTTCCCGACTCGCCATCGCAGCCATATCAGGACTGGAAGCAACGCCGCGCCAAACGTAAACAAGCTTGCCACGGTAACACCGATGGCAACGCCATACCCCGACATCTCGATGGCCTCAGCAAGCATCACGCACTCCGCAGTGGCCCAAATAAACATAAGCCCAAACGCAATGCTCGCAAATACGATGATTTCATCAAGGCTTGCCGATCTAAACATCTGACTGCCGCGCGCGAGTATCAGGAGCAGAACCAACCCAGTCAACACATACCCGGCGAGCGCGTACAGCGATCGCCGATGCCGTGCCACGAGCGATCGCTTGCTCCTGGCGGCTTCGACCGCCGCTTGTTTCTCGCCGAACTTCCAGACCCGGTACCGGTCCATGCTCACAACGGAAATGTTCTGGACTGGGAACTGGGCTGCGCCGATCCGCGCGGGTTCACGACGCCGTGTCAGAGTGCCCTCGGCCGCAGACGAGGCGATGACGATGTCGCGCTTCGTGGCGACGTACACCGGCGCGTCCTTCTTTGCCGGGAAGGAGTCCGAAACCACAAAGACGCCCATGTCACCGCGCAGTTGCCCTCGCACTGTCTGCTTCGGGCGTTCCGTCGGTTTGTAGAACTCGGTCTCGGGCTGCCACGAAAATTCGATGATGGACTGGTCCGACACAGGATCGGCGTATGAGACGTCCGAGCGGAGGGAGTCGATGGTGGATACAAGGTCGGACTCGGGTGGATTCCAGTATTTTCGGCACTTCCAGAAGCTCTGAACGCTCCATCCAATCTGGAATACCCCCAACTGCGCCAGCAATCGCGGAAGCTCGTTCCCACCAGAGTCGCTTGCCGAGATGGCGACGAAGAGATTCCAACTGCCGACCATCGCCAGCACGACACCGTCCAACAAAAGCCATCGAGGCGTTGGTGCTTTCACAGCAAGCCAGGCACCCTCACCAATGAGGACGACTCCGAGCACGGCAAGGATGTAGTCGGCTGGTGGGATCCGCGACTGCGCAAAGACTTGGGCGAGTGCAAGGATGCCGCCGCAGATACTGCCGAAACCGGCCACCTGCAAGGCGCGTTGTACTCGGGGGTATTCGATGCCCCTGCGAATTGCGTTGATGGACCAACCACCAAGTGCGGGGTTTTCAGTTGCGGTCGTCATGGGCGAATGGTAGCGGAAGCAGTCTCTGGCGAGCTCTCGAAGACGGCCCCGGTTCGCCTTGAGGCCGTCTTTGCCTTCCTGGGATGGAGGTGCCGGAGGAAGGGCTTACCGTGGGGGACTCTGGCATCAGCAGACGATCGACGCTTCGGCGCGGTCGCTCAACGACGGCCAACGCTCGATCTACGCGACCCGCAGACCCCTCGACGCTTCCCGTAGATCGGTCTACGCGCTCCGTCGCTCGGTCTACGGCCCTTGTCGAACCGTCTACGGCCCTGATCGAAGGGTCTACAGCGACCGTTGCACGGGTGACGGCGATTGTTTTTCGTGCATTTGTTCCCGTGCGGCGGGTGGCACCGACTGACAACTGTTCGTGCCACCGACCGCTGCTTTGAGCGGTCGGTGTGCCTTGGCGGTTTGGACCTCGGGCATGGGGAATCCTACGCATAGCCCTGCCACATCGCCCATGCTCGCTCGTCGCCCGGGGGCCAGTCGCACGGAATGTCGTTGGGCCCCGAGGGAAGATCGCGGCCCTCTTGGCGCGCCGTCCACCACCGGGCGCTGGACCATTCCCAATCCGTCGCGCGCTCGACGAGTTTGGCGGTGACGGGATTGCGATGGATGTACCGGACTTCGCGCTGGAACTCCGAGTCGCTCCGCACGTTGCGGTCGAAGCCACCGCCCTTCTGCCACAGGCGCGGGGCGCCATCGGGGCGCGCGACCCGCTCCAGCATCGGGTCCCGCGCGATCCGCATGGAGCGGAGCAGCCGCTGGGCGGCCGACAGCTTCATCGAGAGCAGAACCCGATCCAGACGTGAACCCGGGGCAGGGCTCAGCAGCATGTGGACGTGCTCGGGCATGAACACCCATGCGAACAACGCAACGCCGAAACGCCCGCGTGCGGCGCGGAGTGAGTTCGCGAAGATGTCGCGCGCATCGGGCGTTCCCAGGATCGGCAAGCGATGCTCGCAGGAGAAGGTGATGAAGCGCACGCCTCCGGGAATGTCGCGACGGTGCATCCGCTTGCGGATGGGGCGACCGGCGGGCGCGCTGGGCGTCGGGTCCGGCACGTGCATGGTTGAAGGGTACGCGAGGGAGGGGCGAGGGTCGGAGAGGAGAAGTCCAAGGCACACCGACCGCTCAAAGCAGCGGTCGGTGGCACGTCGGCACGTTGGTAGCTTTCGCTTCCGCCACCACCTCCGCCTTCACCGCCACATACACCTTCCCCCGCACATTCCGCTTTACCCCACCCCCCAACGACTCAAACGCCGCCGCAGCGTCCATGTGATCCAGCGTCAACAGCCCTTCCCCCTTGTAATCCGGACGGCGCGTCAGTGTCAAGGCCAATCCGTGCGGCCCGGGCGCAAGGGGATTTACAAACGTCAGGCGCACCAGCCGCCGCTCACCCGGACTCATCGGGCCGAACTTCTCACCCTCATCCACCACCGCTCTGCACTGTTCCCACGCCTCATTGAGTTCTGGAAGATGCTGCACAGCCCATTCAACAATCAACGCGCGAACGCGAGGACTGAGCCAGCCCTCGGTCATCGCCAAGGTTCGCAACTCAAAGACACCGTCCTCGCCTTGGTACCTCGCGTGGAAATGCGGCGGGGCATGATCGTTGTGGTAGAAGTAAATAGAGATTCCGAAGAACTCGCTGACCTAGGGCACGCTTGGACTCCCCTCACGCGTGGATCACACGCCCCTCGCTCGCCAGTGCCGCCTCGCGGGTCGCCTCGTGCATCGTCGGGTGTGCGTGCATGGTGCAGATGATCTCTTCGGTGGTCGCTTCCAGGCGGCGGGCGAGGGTGAGCTCGGAGATGAGTTCCGTGGCCTGATCGCCCAGGATGTGCGCGCCGAGGATTTCGCCGCGCGGCAGGCCGCGGATGATCTTGACGAAGCCGTCCGTGTGCGCCGCCGCGATCGCCTTGCCCAGTGCGCTCATCGGGAACTGCCCCACCGCGTAGTCCGTCCCCTTCACCTTGCCCATCTCGATGAGCTTCTGCTCCGTGAATCCAACACTGGCGATCTGCGGCACGCAATACGTGCATCCAGGAACCACGCTGTAGTCAATCGGGATCGGCTCGTGGTGCTTGCTCTTGTCCTTGCGCCACGCCATGCGTTCAACGCAGGTGATGGCTTCTTCGGACGCAACGTGCGCCAGCCACGGCGGCCCGATCACATCGCCCACCGCGTAGATGCCCGGCAGGTTGGTCTTGTAGTCAATCACCTCGCTCACGGTCTTGTTGGGCACATAGTCCGTCACGATGTGCCCGCGATCGGTCTTCAGCCCCAGCGTCGCGTCGCACAGCCCGTCGGTGCGCCCGACCACGCCCACCGCCAGCAGCACGCGATCCGCCTCCAGCGTTACCTTCTTGGATTCATCGGCTTTGCCGCCAACATACGGCGCAACTGTCACCTTCACGCCCGTCGCGGTCTTCTCCACCGCCGCCGTCGTCGTGGAGGTCATGAACTTGATGCCATGCTTGGTGTACAGCCGCTGCAGCGCGACCGAGACATCCTTGTCCTCCACCGGCACGATGCGGTCCATCATCTCGATGACCGTCACCTCCGTGCCCATCGAGTGATAGAAGTACGCGAACTCCATCCCGATCGCGCCCGCGCCCACAACGATCAGCTTCTTGGGCTGTTCTTTGTTGAACATGGCTTCTCGCGCGCCCCAAATGCGGTCCCCATCAAACTTCGCAAACGGCAGATCGCGGGCGACGCTGCCGGTCGCCACCAGCACGTTCTCCGCCTCGATGGTCTGCGTTGTCTTCCCCGGCGTCGCCGGCGCGGAGGTCAGTTCCTCCTTCACCACGCACTCCTGGATATCAATCTTCCAAGTCCGTGGCACGGGCGTCCCGCCCGTGTTCTTCTCGGCTGGTGTTCCCGCTCCCGAACCCACAGGCGGGACGCCCGTGCCACCGACGATCTTCGCGTTCCCCACGATGTGCGTGATCTTGTTCTTCTTCATCAGGAACGCGATGCCATTGGTCAGCTTCCCCGCCACCTCGCGGCTGCGCCCGATCACCCGATCCCAATCCAGCCCCACCTTCCCCTCGATCTTCAGCCCCCAGAACTTCTGGTCATCCGCCGCTCTCATCTTCTCCACCAGTTCCGCGTTCGCCAGCAGCGCCTTGCTGGGGATGCAGCCCCAGTTCAGGCAGACCCCGCCCAGTTTGGCCCGTTCCACGATCGCCACGCTCATGCCGAGCTGCGCTGCCCGGATCGCGCCCACATACCCCGCCGGTCCGCCGCCAATCACGACCAGATCAAACTTCTGCTGGGACACCGCTGGACTCCTTGCTCTCGCCGCCGCGGCGGCTATTTCGGATAATTTGATACGGTTTGCTCGGGCGACGCCCGGGCCGCACTATAGCGGCCAGCAACCCCACTCTTTTTCCGCCCCGCTGGGGATTTCCACGGCACAAATGGCAATCCTCATATATACTCTGCACGTACCCAAAAGTGACTTGGGGTCGCGCTCGCTCTGCGCGCTCCTGTGCGCCAGGGTGGTCGTATTATCGAAGGCGATCCATGCACCGATGGAGCGGACATTTTTCCCAGCTGGCCGCGCTCGCGCTCGCGGCCGCTATCCCTCCCGGCGCATTCGCCGCCGATGCCATCCGCAACATCCCCTTTTCTTCCCCCGGCG
Source organism: Phycisphaerales bacterium (assembly GCA_043776515.1). GTDB lineage: Bacteria > Planctomycetota > Phycisphaerae > Phycisphaerales > UBA1924 > UBA4658. The sequence continues at coordinate 1,642 of JAYVRG010000060.1, read as the reverse complement.
CTCCCGGCAATCAGTTGCTGCTGAACCTCTATCAGCCCGGCGCTGGCACCAGGCCGATCGCTACCACCATCATCATCGTCCACGGCGGCAGCTACAACTCCGGCTCCCGCACCGACTTTGACTCCCTCGCACTCGCGCTCGCCGATCTCGGCTACACCGTCATCAGCCCCGACTACACGCTCGTCACCAATGCCGCCTCGTATCCCCAGCCCATCTCTGATCTGCTCAACGTCGTGCATTGGGTCCGCACCGAGGGCGAACTCATCAACCTGCCCAACACCGTCATACTCAGCGGCATCTCCGCCGGGTCCACCATCGCTATGACCGCCGCCATGGCCGCGGGCTCTCCGAACTTCACACGGCTCCAGGCTCCGCCCCATCGCGGCTACACCATTGACGGCGCGATCGGCGTCATGGGGCGCTATGACCTGGTGTGGAACGTCTACTTCGGCATCCCGCAAACCGTCGTCAACTACATCGGCGTTCCCCTCTCCAATCCAAACTGGATACAGACCTGGAATCAGGCCTCCGCCATCTCTTATATCAACGCGAGCTCGCCGCCCACCTTCCTCATCCACGGGACCAATGACGGGCTGGTTCCATATCTGAACAGCGTCCGGTTGTATCTGGCCCTGACAGTGGCCGGCGCGCCAGCGCAACTCGCCCTGATCCCCGGCGGCGGGCACGACATGTCCATCCTCGGCCCCACCAACGCGCTGCAGGCCCAGACCATCGCCGCCGCCGCGGCGTGGATCGCCTCCAGCATCGCGCCGCCCGCGCCCGGCTCCTGCTGCGCTCCCAATGGTTTCTGTTCGATCTCAATCCAGGTCGCCTGCCCGTGGACCTTCACCAGCGCCGGCATCTGCTCGCCCAATCCCTGCCCGCCCCCGCTCGGCACCTGCTGCTCACCCAGTGCCGAGTGCTCGCTCACGCCGCAGGCCGTCTGTCCCGCCGCGTCTACTTGGACCCTCGGCGCGATCTGTCAGGCCAATCCCTGCCCGCGACCGATGGGCGCGTGCTGCGCCGCCGACGGCTCCTGCCAGTCCACGCTTCTGAGCGCATGCTCCGCGCAGTGGACGATCTTCGGCGCGTGTACTCCCAACCCGTGCGCCCAGCCCGTCGGTTCCTGCTGCGCTGCAAGTGGTGCCTGCGCTTTGACCTTCGAGTCCGCGTGCCAGGGCACCTGGACCATATTCGGCGCGTGCTTCCCCAACCCCTGCCCGCAGCCCATCGGCGCGTGCTGCATGGGTGTGGCCTGCGCCGTCACCTTGCAGTCCATGTGCGCCGGCCCCAACCACCGCTTTACAACAATCAATGCCGCGTGCAACGCGCCCCTCTCGACAGTCACGCCCTGCTGCCACGCCGACTTTGACCACAACGACTCCGTCGCCGTCGGCGATATCTTCGCCTTTCTCGCCGACTGGTTCGCCTCCTCCCCCGACTGCTCCACCTCGCCTTCGCCCACGAGCACTCCGACGGTGCAGGACATCTTCGATTTCCTCGCCGCCTGGTTCAGCGGCTGCTGATTCCGCGTGGCATGGGCTTTCAGCCCAAGATTCGTGTGCTTCGCCCGAGACTGGTCGCCATTCTCGGACCTCGCTGGTTTCTCATGGCCGCGTCCCCTACTTGTGGTACACTCCAA
>JAYVRG010000059.1:0-6246 GCA_043776515.1 Phycisphaerales bacterium | reverse complement strand
TTCCGGAGGTGGCCGCAAAGTGCGGCCACCCCCTGGCTATGAACGTTCAGGCCTTCGGCCTGGAAAACAAGGCGATTGTGCTTATCTGAATGGCATTCTCTCAAAGCAGAAGGCAGTGGCACGGGAAGGTCGGGCTACCCGCCTACTCGGCAGGTGGCCTGCTTTTTCCGATTCACTGAACCGCGACGTGCCACCGACTTCGCGATGCTCTGATCGCGACGTCGGTGCGCTCGCGCGGCGTGTGTCGGACATCGCGTGTTGCCCGCGTCAGCGTTCCCCCGCAGCGGCGAAACCCAGCCCTGCCCCCATCCCTCAGCCGCCCGCTCCCTCCGAATCTCCTATCCCCACTTCCGGCGACTTCGTGCGGCTTTGCGCGCGCAAAGCCGCACAACTTCAACCACCTTCGCGCGGAATTCTCACTTTTTTTCCAACCAGTCCCCACAAGCACTTATGCGTATTTCCCCCAAAGCGCGATACGCGTTTGCGCGCGCAAACCTGCATCTCGGCCCCTCTATAGAAGAGCCATTTTTTTCGCCACCCTCATCCCTCCTCCCAAACCACCCCATTCCCTCTCTTCAAATCTCAAATCTGAAATCTCAAATCCGAAACCGCGAGTCCATCCCCCTTTCCCCCTCGCTCCCGTTCCTCCCCTCCCCGGAGCCCTCCCATGCCCCTCCCTCCTCCTCCCACTCTCGACGACGACTCCCTCTCCCGCCTCCTCGAGGCCTTCTTCTCCCGCCACGAGCCCGAACTTGCCGAAGTCGCCTATCGCGCCAAGCTCTCGATCATCCAGTGCGCTGCCTGGCTCGCACATCCCGACACGCTCGAGTTCATCGACAATCTCCACACCGCATTCCATATGCGCTCTCGGCTCCTCGCCGCGCAGGCGCTCCCGCACGCCATCGCCTCCCTCACCGAAGCGGCCCAACACACCCACCCGCCCGACCGCGAAGCGTCCGCTTCCGTCCGCAACAAGTTCCTCGAAACCTCCCGCCGCGCTTCCAGCCGAATCATCGACCTCTACCAGTTCGAGTCCCGCCGCTGCGAAGGCCCGACGCCGCGCAAGCCCTCGCGCGCGCGACCGCCGCGCCCCATCGCGCCGCCAATCGAAGACATCCCCAATCCCACCAACGGCTCACCCCCAACTTCGGCCCGCGCCACCGACGCTCCCGAACTCCCCAACGCAGGAAGCGTGCCCGAAGCCACTTTCCCTTCCTGCACATCAGCATCCCCACACCCAACCAACCCACCCGCGGCCACAAACTCCGACCCCAACTCCAACACCTCAAAACCTGCATCTGCAAAATACGAATCACCTTCTGTCAGCACCGCTCTCTCGCCTGAATCAGCAGTACCATTCCCTCACTCGCATCCATGGACACACCCACACCAACCCGAGTCCAGGTCTCCCGAATCCCGGGCACCGCCGTAGCCACTCTGCCCGCGCATCCCCCCATCGCCGGCGCGGCCCACCCGCCCATCTCCAAACTCCGCTTCACGCTCGCCTTCATCATCGCCATCACCTCCGATGCCGCTTCAGTCGCTGCCCAGGTTGCGCCACCCGTGCAGTGGGTCATCGACGGTGTCACCGCACTCTTGCTTTTCCTGATCCTCGGACGCCGATGGCAGATTCTTCCCGCGCTCATTGCCGAAGCGGTTCCCGCGCTCGGTGCGCTCCCCTTCTGGGTGCTCGTCGTTCTCGCAGTTCTCGCCACGGATGTGAAAGCCCGCAGAGCCAGTGCTCGCTCCTTACCTCATGTGGTCTCTTGATCTCATCGCCGATGCCGCCGCCGACGCCCTCCGCGCCCGCGACGCCGCGCTCCGCGAGGAGCACGCCGTCTACGGCCTCGATGCTCAGCACGAGCTCTACTTCCACCCCGTCATCGCCGCAGGACTCACAACTTCCGGCTTCGGCGTTCTCCGCGAACAACCCTTCCCCCACGAATGGTTCCGCAAACTCCGCCCGGGTGGCCCGCCGCCCCACGCCGGCTCTTCCCCTTCTCCCTCCCTCGCCCTCCCTCTCCCCCGCGACCGCCAACGCTGCGATCTCGTCCTCACCCCCGAGCCCGACCAAACGCTCGACGATTCTTTGACAACCGAAAAGCAACGCCGCGCCGAAGCCGAGAAACTCGAGGGTTCTCTTTTCGCATCTCTCCCCACATCCGATATCGCACATCCGACATCCCACATTCCCCCAGAATCCTGCTTCTACCTCGAACTCAAACTCTGCGGCCAACACACCAACACCTCCGGCATCCCCGGCCCCAACCGCACCTACACCAGCGACCTCACCCGCGCCCCGCTCGCCGATCTCAAGAAACTCGCCGAAGACCATCGCATTCAGCACGCCGGAGTCCTGCTCATCGTCTTCACCGAGAGCGAGCAAGTCGCCCGCCACGACATCAACATCCTCACCCACCGCATACTTGATCGCAACTGGCCAATCTCTTCCCCCACGCTCCGCTCATTTCCGATCCCCGACCGCATGGGCAACACGGTCTGCACCATCTGCCTGATCGGGATGTGGAAGAAATAAGAAGGAACTCCGAGCACGCAGAGAGAGCAGAGGACATCAGAGAGAATGCGATGTGGATGCCGACGCGGGCGCATTCGCCCCGGCCCCAACTCCCGCTCTGCTGTTCTCCGCTCTCTCTGCTCCTTCCGAGTTCCTTCCCCTCCCACTCAAGCCCATCGCTTTCTCAATCGCATCCGCCGCCCCAACCGCGCAGTTCGTCCCCGCGAATCGCTTGCAGACGGCCGCAAGATTCTCGCGCTGGTCATCCGCATATCCCGGCCGGCGCATGAACTTGATGATCTCCAGCGCGAGCGCATCGCCATCGCCGAAGTATGGAATCAACTCGGGAATGATCTTCCGCCCCGCGATCAGGTTCGGCAGCGTGTACAGCTCCGTGCTCACCAGCCAGCGCACGATCAGGTTGTACATCAGCCAGCTCGGGCAATAGAACGCCACCATCGGCTTGCACTGCCGCGCGATCTGCAGCGTCACCGTTCCGCTCACCACCATCGCGTAGTCGCACCATCGCACCACCGCATCCGTGTCGCCGCTCACGATCCCCAGCCCGCTCGGCCATCCGCCATGCGCCGCCGCGAGTTCCTGCAACTTTTTGACCGTCTCCGGCTTGGTCGCCGCGACCATCCCGAGCGCGCCGGGAAAATCCCGCCGCAATCGGTTGTACGCATCCAGCAGAATCGGAAAACTCCGCACCATCTCCGTCGGCCGCGACCCAGGCATCAGTGCAACCCGCGGCCCAACCCCGCCCAGCGCACCGACCGGCGCGTTCACTTTCGCCCCGTATTCCTCCGCGCGTTTCTGGATCACATCCAGTTCCAGCGGCTCATCAAACAGCGGATGCCCAACAAACTTCGCGGGCACGCCGCGGGCCATGAACCACTCTTCCTCAAACGGCAACAAACACAACACCTGATCCGTGCGCTTCTTCAGCTTGCGAATCCGCCACGACGCCCACGCCCAGACTTGAGGAGCAACCAGATGCACCACCTTCAGCCCGCGCTTCTTGGCCAGCTTCGCCACCGGAAAGTTCGCCCCCGGCGAGTCCACCGGCACATGCAGCGTCGCCTTCCCCTCTCCCATCCACTTCCCGATCCGCTTGTGAATATGCACATGCTCGACGATCTTCCCCGCGCCAGGCATCCCCATCACCGCGTTCGCGCCGGTCTCTTCAATCACCATCGCACCGGCCGCACGCATCTTCGGCCCGCCCCACGCGTAGATCGGCAGTTCATCCGCAGTCCAGCGCCGCCGCAGTTCCGCGATCACCGCCGAGGCGTGGTCGTCCCCGCTGGGCTCGAAGGCGGTGAACAGGATTCCGGGAGCAGCGGCCATTAGCAAAAATAGGCGAGCGCAACAAGGAACTCGGAGAAAGCACAGAAAGCGGAGAACAGCAAAGCAGAATTGGTGCTCGAAATCCATCCCCCAACCCGCTTTCTCCGCTGTTCTCCGCTCTCTCTGCTCCCTCCGAGTTCCGTCTTCTGACTTCCCGTACAATCTCGCCCACTCGAAAGGCCCCCTATGCCCCCCAGCACTCCGTCCACCGTCCACCAGTTCATCGCCGGCCAGCGCACCACCGAATCTCAGCAAGGCGGTACGTCCACCAGAACCTATCCCGTCACCAACCCCGCCACCGGCGAGGTGCTCGCGCACACCGATCTCGAATCCCGGCGCAGCGCGGAGGCCGCGATCGCCGCGGCCGTCGCGGCCTTTCCCGCCTGGTCGCGAACCCCCGTCGGCGACCGCTGCCAGTTCCTCTTCCGCTACAAGAACAAGCTTGAGGAGCACTTCGAGGAACTCGCGCAGCTCATCGTCAAGGAACACGGCAAGACCATGGCCGAGGCGAAGGGCGATGTCCGGCGCGGCATCGACTGCGTGGAGTACGCCTGCGGCGCGCCGACGCTGATGATGGGGCGGACGCTCCCGCAGATCGCGGTCTCGTCGTCGTTCTGCCGCACCGAAGATACTTCCGGCGTTGGCATTGATTCCACCGTCGATCGCGTTCCGATCGGCGTCTGCGTCGGCATCACGCCCTTCAACTTCCCCGTCATGGTGCCGCTCTGGATGTGGCCGATGGCGATCGCCTGCGGCAACACATTCATCCTCAAGCCCAGCGAAAAAGTTCCGCTCTCCGCCGTGCGCGAGGTCGAACTCGCGCACGAGGCGGGGCTTCCTAAAGGCGTGCTGAACCTCGTCACCGGCGGGCCGAGCACTGTTGATTATCTCATCACGCACGATGATGTCCGTGCTGTCTCTTTCGTTGGCTCTACCAAGGTCGGCAAGCACATTTACACGACGGCGACCGCCGCGGGCAAGCGGGCCCAGTGCATGGCGGGCGCGAAAAACTACATGGTCATCATGCCCGACGCGAATCAGGACGCCGCCATCGAGGGCGTCATCGGCAGTGCGTTCGGCAACAGCGGCCAGCGCTGCCTCGCGGGGAGCGCGTGCATTCTCGTGGGCGATTCGCCGGAATGGTTCATCCCCAAGATCAAGCAAGCCGCCGAAAAACTCAAGGTCGGCGCGGGAGACGCGGCGGGCGTGAACATGGGGCCGGTGATCGACAAGCAATCGCAGGAGCGCATCCTCGGCTTCATCGCCAGCGGCAAAGCCGACGGCGCGACGTGCATCTTCGGCAACTCCCCACCACTGCCCACTGCCCACTCCCCACTGCCCTCCTCTTGCTTCGTCCCCCCCACCATCTTCGACAACGTCCGCCCCGGCATGTCCATCCTCGACAACGAAATCTTCGGCCCCGTCCTGAGCATCGTCCGCGAGCAGACTCTTGACGCCGCGCTCGCCACGCTCAACCGCTCCAAGTACGGCAACATGGCCGTGATCTTCACCTCCAGCGGCTACGCGGCCCGGCGCTTCAAGACCCACGCCCAGGTCGGCATGATCGGCATCAACGTCGGCGTCCCCGCCCCCATGGCCGTCTTCCCCTTCGCGGGCTGGAAGAACTCCTTCTTCGGCGACCTGCACGCTAACGGGGAGGATGGGGTGAAGTTTTATACCGAGAGCAAAGTGGTGGTGGCGCGGTGGATGTAATCCACCCAGTGAGCCGGGGCGTGTCGCCCCGAGTACGTCGCAACACACACCCATCGACCATACAATCCCCCCATGATCTCCACCACCATCCGCGACCGCCTACACCCCCCCAACCGCGATCCCTTCGAGCCCTTCATCCTCCGCGCCAGCAGCGGTCAAACATCGTCCCAGCGCTCCCTCGTGCTCCGTCCCCGCCACGAGTCTATAGACTTTCCCGTGTGGATGCAGGATTCCACCCGAAACCCGGGGGCCGCATGGCGCACGGTCGCAACGCCCGCCCCGCCACCCGCGAATCCGCACGAATAACGCGTGCGCACGCTCGACAAAGCTCTTCCGCCTCGGCGCAGCGCTCTTCTGTCGCGAGGCAGAACCATTCTGTCTGGACCCAAAGTTCCTCTGCCGAGGCGCAGAACCCGGCTGTCTAGGGGCAGAGCCTCTCTGCCGAGAGGCAATTCTCCGTTGCCTAGAGGCGGAAGGATCTTGCCGAGGGACAGAAGGACTCCGCCACCCGGTGAAGTATTGAGGGCGGGTGGCCCGACGATACGTGCCACTACCTTGCTGCTTTGAGCGAATGCCATTCAGATAAGCACAATCGCCTTGTTTTCCAGGCCGAAGGCCTGAACGTTCATAGCCAGGGGGTGGCCGCACTTTGCGGCCACCTCCGGAAA
>JAYVRG010000058.1:0-62076 GCA_043776515.1 Phycisphaerales bacterium | reverse complement strand
AGCACCAACAATCCCAACGTGTTCACGCTGGCGCAGATTCCCGCGCCCGCCATGCCCACGCCCGCGCCCCCGCCGATGCAGCCGATCCAGCTCGGCGCATCGATCATCCCGGGCGGCATCCTTCGTATCTCCTTCAAGGCCACCGACACGGCGCAGGGCGCGACGACCTATCTCGTCAGCCGAAAGCTCGCCACGCAGAGCACGTTCACGGTGATCGGCTCCGCCGGTTCATCGCGCGGAACGAGTGGCGCCAACCTCCCGCGCGGCTTCAAGTTCTTCGATGACAACTCGCTCCCCAGCGGCTCCAACAACATGCAGTACATGGTCCAGGGCCAGCGCGGCAGCGTCTACGGAATGCCCAGCCAATCCTTCACCGTCACCATCGGCGTGGATGCCGGAGGCGGGATGGTGGCAACGCTCAAGATGGCCGCGTGAAGAATGTCGGATGTCGGATGTGCGATGTCGGATGTTCCGGCACTCGCACACGCCTTCACATCCGACATCCGATATCGCACATCCGACATAAACACGCGGCCCCGGGTCTGTTCGACTCAGGGCCGCTGTCGTTTCCCGCCTTTGGCTCGGTCATAATCCTAATCCTGCTCCTAATCCTAATCGTCCGAAGGGAAACCAAGACGATTAGGATTAAGAGCAGGATTAGGATTAGGACAAGGCGAAGAGGGGCTTATCCCCTTCGCAGCCCGCACAGCCCGATCGCGATCGCGTCCGCGACATCCGCTGGTTTCGGGGCCGCGCTCAGCCCGAGCTGCTGCTGCACGCCGCGCTGCATCTGCTCCTTGCTGGCGTGGCCGTTGCCGGTGAGAGACTTCTTGACTTCCGTCGCGCCCAGCTCGATCAGCCGCACACGCTGGCCATCGGCGGTGCGGGCCCGCTGGATCGCCAGCAGCACCACGCCCCGCGCGTGGCCCATCACGATCGCGGTGGTCGGATGCTTGTAGTGGGCGTACAGCTTCTCGACGGCGACGGCGTCGGGCTTCAGCCGCGCGATGGTCTCGGTGAGGTCCGCATCCAGCTCCTGCAGCCGCGCGGAGACGGAGGTGCTCGCATCCAGCCGGATCACCCCGCCCTCAATGAGAATCGCGTCCGCGCCGACATGCTTGCGGCCGCGGCGATCGGTGGGCGCACCCTCCACGCAGCCGTAGCCGGTGATGCGAAGGCCGGGATCGATTCCTAAGACACGCATGGTGCTGCCAGGGAGAGAGGAGTTCGCCACAGATGAACACGGATGGGACGGATAAGAGAAAGCGGGGATGGGGACGGATCGGACATGGGAAAGCGGCAGGAATGGAATGATCGAATGGGATGCAGGAATAGGGTGAAGAAGAGAATGAACTCGGGCAAGCCCTTCACCCATTTTCCCATCTTGCTTGTCTGCGTCTCTCGCTTCCCGTCTTTATCCGTGGCCATCCGTGTTCATCTGTGTTCATCTGTGTTCATCTGTGGCCACTCTTCTTCAGTTGTGCCGCCACCATCTTGGCGAAAATGTCCATTTCCAGATTCACCGCGTCTCCTTGCTTCAGCCCCGCCAGCGTTGTCACCGCAAGCGTGGTCGGGATGAGCGCGACCCAGAAACCCCGCACACCTCGTCGCGCCGTCAGCCCGGCCAGCGTGAGCGAGACGCCCTCCACGCAGACCGAGCCCTTGCTCACCAGCGCGGCGGCCATGGCGCGGCCGGGCTTGCCGGAGGGGGGGGGCAGGTCGATCCAGAGCCGCCAGTCGTCGCCGGTTTGCACCTTGTCCACCCGGCCCACGCCGTCTACATGGCCCTGCACGATGTGCCCGCCCATCAGCGTGCTGGCGGTCGCGGCGTGCTCCAGGTTCACCCGGTCGCCCACGGCCAGCGAGCCAAGACGGGTCTTGTCCAGGGTTTCCTGCACGACATCAAAGAGAAACACGCCCTTCCGCGGCTTCTCGACCAGCGTCAGGCACGCCCCCGCGATGCTCACGGAATCCCCGGCGGCGGCGGTCCTTCTATAGGCCCAGGAACCGACATCTACCCCCAGCCGGACACCCTTGGGGCGAACAGCCACCACGGAAACCCGCCCCACCGCTTGCACCAGGCCGGTAAACATGGGAGGAGAGTATCGCCCGAACACGGGCTGGAAAGCCCCTTGCCACTGCCCGAATGCAAACCATCCCGAACCGTGATACCCTACGGACCTTCCAGACCGGCCCCCCTCCCTCTGTCCCTCTGTCCCTCTCTCCCACCCGGCCCACGAGGATCGTTTCGGATGCCCAGCCCCTTCTCCTCTCATATGAATACCTCAACACCCCCCACCACCACCCCGACTATCAGCGGTCACACGCTTGTGCGGACTGGTGCCGGGATCGCCGCCGCCCTGGTGCTGCTGGTCTCAGGATGCGGCACCAGCAGCGCTGGCCCGAAGCCGACCACGCCGCAGCAGCGCGCCGACTCCACGCCCTCACAGGCCGAGCAGTGGGCCAAGCTTGGGTACCGGCTGGACTGGCGCGGCTTCCCCACCATGCTTCCCGGTGAGACGGTGCGCTTCCTGGACATTCTCGGCGATGTCATCGCGGTGCAAGAGAGCGCGGGTGTCGTGAGTGCGCTTGAGACACGCTCCGGACAAACGCGCTGGTCCGACCAGACCGCGGGGCGGCTCACCAAGTTCGTGGGCAACGTCCGCGCGGGTGATCGGCTGCTGGTCTCCAGCGAGACCGAGGTCTATTTCTACGACATCGCCACCGGCAACCTGAAGAACAAGCAGCGGCTGGCGCAGGTGGTGAACACCACGCCCGTGAAGGTCAATGACATTCTCGTGTACGGCTGCGGCAACGGGCAGATTCTCGGCCACTACACCATCAACGGCTTCCGCGCGTGGGGCTCGGGGCTGACTGGCTCCATCGAAGCCAACCCGCTGACGCTCGCGTCCGGACGCGTCGCCATCTGTTCAACGACCGGCGAACTGGTTATCCTGGACGGGCAATCCGGGCTTTCGCAAGGGCGCGCCAAGATGTTCGGCGGCCCCGGCGCGGCGCTGGCATGTTCGGACGTGATGCTGTACGTCGCGTCCTCGGATCAATCGCTGTACGCCTACAACGCCGACAACGGATCGCAGGTCTGGCGCAAGCGCACCGATGCCCCGCTGGCGGTCAAGCCGGTGCTGCACGATGGTCGCCTGTACTGTGACCTAGGCGGCAAGCTCGGGCTGACCTGCATGGAGCCCGGCAACGGCAAAGAAATCTGGCACAACGAGAAAGTGAGCGGCGAGGTCGTCGCCATCCGCAACAAGCGGCTGGTGGTCTGGGACGGCACGACTGCCTCGACGCTGGACACCGTGAAGGGCGTCGTCATCGAATCCGTGAAACTCGACAACGTCGCCATGATAAAGGCCGATGCACTGGTGGATGGCAACCTGTACGCCGCCACCAGCAACGGCATTGTCTCCAAGCTCTCGCCCAAGTAACTACCAAGCACTTTGCACGCCCGGGATGAGCGAGTCCGCGAGCGAATCCCGCGGATGCGTTTGACTATTCGTCCCCACTGCCCACTGCCTATACCCCACTGCCCGCCTCTCATGCCCCCAGCCCACCCCATCAAGCGTGCCCTGCTCTCCGTCTCCGACAAGAGCGATCTGCTCCCCTTCGCCGAGGCCCTCCGCTCGCGCGGCGTCGCCATTATCTCCACCGGCGGCACCGCGAAGGCGCTCGCCGCGGCGGGTGTGCCCGTCACGCCGGTTGAGTCGATCACCAACTTCCCCGAGGGGCTGGACGGGCGCGTCAAGACGCTGCACCCCGCCGTCCACGGTGGCCTGCTGGCCATCCGCGATTCCGCCGAGCACGCCGCGTTTCTGGCTCGCCACAAGATCGAGCCGATCGACCTGATCTGCATCAACCTCTACCCGTTCCAGCAGACCATTGCCGATCCGAATGTTTCCTTCGAGACGGCCATCGAGAACATCGACGTCGGCGGCCCCGCCATGCTCCGCGCCGGGGCCAAGAATCACAAGTACGTTACCGTGGTCACGTCCCCCTCGCAGTACGACCGGGTGATCCAGGAGATGGACTCGCAGGGCGGCGCGACCAGTCCCGAAACCCGCGCCGAACTCGCCGCCGCGGCGTTCGCGCGGACGGCGGAGTACGACGCCGTGATCGCCTCGTATCTCTCGCGCCGCGCTCCCACAGCGTTTCCGCAGGTGCTCGAACTCCGCTATCCGAAGGTGGATCAGCTCCGCTACGGCGAGAACCCACACCAAGAGGCCGCGCTGTATCGAGATCCGTCATCGACGGGGCAGACGATCGTGAACGCCGCGCAGCTGCACGGCAAGCAGCTCTCGTTCAATAACATCAATGATGCCGCCGCCGCGCTGGAGGCCGTGAAGTCGCTCGCGCGGCTGTCACTCTCGCCCGCCCAGGGTGGCACTGGCGGCTCGCCCGCCAGTGATGCTGCAACAGCATCACACGACTTCGCCTGCGCCGTCGTCGTGAAACACACCAACCCCTGCGGCGGCGCGGTCGCTGGATCGGCGGCGGCGGCGATCGCGCAGGCCATCGCTGGCGACCCGATCGCCGCGTACGGCGGCATCCTCGCCTGCTCGCAGCCGATTGACGGCCCCGCGGCGGAGTTCATCGCGGACCCCAAGCACTTCCTCGAAGTCATCGTCGCGCCATCGTTCACCGACGATGCGCTCAAGCTGCTGCGCGAGCGATGGACCTCCGTGCGGCTGCTCGCAGTTGGCGATCGCCGCCCGTCATCGGCCCGCAAGCTCGACTACCGCTCGATCCCCGGCGGCATGTTGGTGCAAGACCGCGACACCCGCGCGACGGACCCGAATACATGGGAGCACCGCGCCGGCCCCAAGCCCACTGCCGACCAGCTCCGCGCCGCGCTGGTGATGGACACGCTCTGCCGCTTCGTCACCAGCAACGCGGTCGTCGTCGGCGGTTCTGGGTGGCCCGCCGGTCCCCGGCGGTCTTCCTCCGACTTCCCTCCCGAAGAAAACCGCCGCGGAGCGGCGGACCACCCAGGCAACGCGGGCATCATGCTCTTCGGCATCGGTTCCGGCCAGGTCGATCGCGTCTCCGCCTGCAAGCTTGCCATCGAGAAAGCCGGCGCGAACGCCAAGGGTGCCATCGCCGTCGGCGACGCCTTCTTCCCCTTCCCCGACGGGCCCAAGCTGCTCATCGAGGCGGGCGTGTCGTGTATTGTCCACGCCGGCGGCTCCAAGCGCGACGACGAAACTTTCGCCCTGTGCAACCAGCACAACGTGACGTGCCTCACCACCGGCGTTCGCCACTTCCGGCATTAGCAGCCGCCCTAGGCATGGCGCGGGCGTACCAGCCCGTGAGGGCTTTTGCTAACCAGCCCACCCGCCCGCGATCAAGATTCCCAAAAACTTCCTCTTTACCCGCAAACCGCGTGGTAGACTGCATCTAGCCGCGCCGCATCCCCGGCGGCCCAAGAGAGAACAGATGCCCCGCCGCGCCACCATCATCATCGCGCTCCCCCTCCTCCTCGCGCCTGCGCTCCAAGCTCGCGCCAGCGTCCGCATCGACAACCCCGCCACCATCCACGACAACACCGACTTCCCCTGCATCGGGCGCATCGACACGCCAGATGGCACCGGCACCGGCACCCTCGTCGGCCCCAGCGGCATGTGGGTTCTCACCGCGCGCCACGTCGTCTGCGATTCCAACAACATGCCCCTCGCCGCCGCAGGACTCCACTTCCGCAGTGGCGCCGGCGGCATCACCGGCCACGCCGTCACCATGGTCGTCTGCAACCCCACCGCCGACTTCGCCCTTATCAAGCTCGACGATGTGCTCGACGCTGGCTACGCCACCTCCTCCGCCGCCGTCACCAACGGCACCATGTTCTGCACCGCCGGCTTCGGCAACACAGCCACGAACGCCGGCACCCCGACCGCGTCCTGGACCGACGACACCAACGCTCGGCGCGTCTATTACAACATCGTCAACAACGGCTCGAACACCTACAACGGCTCCTCCGCCTCCACCTACGACTACTCCTGCCCGCCGGGCCCGCCCGCGCCCGTCCCCGGCGAGGGCATCGGCGGCCCCGGCGATTCCGGCCAGCCCATGCTCACCGGCAACCCCCCCACCACCATCCGCGGCATCTACGTCGGCAACATTGCCCAGCCCAACGGCGATGACCGCCCCGTCTGGGGAGCCACCGGCGTCTTCGTCAACATCACCCCCGCCGTTCAGACCTGGATCAATAACACCATTCCGGCACCAGCCCCCGCGGCCATGCTCGGCGTCGCGCTCATCACACTTGGCCGGGCACGGCGCGCCCGCGCCTCGACTTGAGCACCGATATTGGATGTCAGGGGCCGGCGGCCCGCCTCACGCGCAAGCTCCGGCTGGCGGACTCATCCACGCCGACGAGCACCGCGCGGCCCCGGGCGTGGCGGGTGCTGAGGTCTCGTATGCGTTCGTGAAGCCCGGCACCGGCGCGACACGCGACCCCGCCGCGCTCACGTTCCTGACCACCACCTCGCGCGTGGTCGTCCGTCCCACCCTCGAACTGTGCGACGCGGGCAAGACCGCCGTGTACATGCTCCACTGGATCAGCACGCGCGGCGAGAAGGGGCCGTGGTCGGGGGTCGCGCTGGCGACGGTGGCGACGGTGGCGGCGTAGAACCAGCGGCCCGACCGCGAGCAACGGGGCCTGCCGGCTTACCTCAGCGGTGCCAGCCGCACATCCCGGAAGTAGATCGGCGCACCCTCGCTCTGCAGCGCGATGCGCCCGGCCATTTCGGCGCAGCCGGTGGCGCGATTGAGTTCCTCGCCATTCACGTTCAACACGATCGTGCCGCCATCCACGATGATTTCGTACTCGTTCCACTCACCTTGCGGACGCTCATTCGCTTTTGAGTGTGCCACATGGCGGCCATTGGTGCGGGCCGCGTCGCCCTTCATGGGGAACTCGCCGATCGAGTAGAAATCTCCGGCGTTTCCGGCCATCAACTGCGCCTCGATGGACTTGGGCCAGACGTTGTCCGGCTTCTGGACCCGCAGCAGCACGCCGCTGTTTCCGGGCTTGCCCGCGTCGGGTGATTCCCAGCGCCACGAGACCCGCAGCACATAGCTCGTGTATTCCGCCGTGGTGGCGATGTATCCATTGGGCGTTCCCTTGTCCGCAACCACGCCACCATTCACTGAGAACACATCGCCGATCATGGTGGCACCCTTGTCGTTGGTAAACCACGTCCACCCGCTCATGTCCTTGCCGTTGAACAGCGCGGCCTCGCCGGGCATGGGCTTCTTGAGGTCGCGCACCTTGATGTTCCGGAACCACACATCATCGCCATGATCCTGCAGCGCGATATGCCCGGTGCTCTCCAGCCCGAAGCCCTTCATGTCCTTGAACTTGCTTTTGGCGATCATGTCCTTCCACTCCGGCCCATCGACGCGGCACTCCGCCGTCTTCACGCCGTTTACAAAGTGCGAGAGCAGCCCGTTAGAAAGTCGAATCCGGCCCGTGTTCCATTGCTCCGCTGGCGCCAGCCGCTTGCTGCCCGGCTCAGTCGGTGGCGGAGCGATCATGTCATACAGCGAACCCGCGCGGTGCTTCGGGTCCTTCCCGTCCGAGTGCTTGTCATCATCGAGTATCTGAAACTCCGGGCCGGTCTGCCACGGGTAGTCCTTGCCGCCCGCGACGCGATACATCACGCCGCTGTTCGCGCCGGCCGAACACTTGAAGTCGAACGCCATCTCAAAGTCCGCGTATTCCGCGGCCGTCATGATGTCTCCACCGCCGCCACCCTTCATCACATGCAGCGCGCCATCCTCAACGACCCAGCCCTTCTCGGGAAACTTGTCGCTCTTGTAGCCGCGCCAGCCATCGGTGCTCTTGCCATCAAAGAGCACTGTCCAACCCGCGGCCTTTTCCACGGGCGAGAGCCCACCTGCCGCAACGATCGAGGTGCAGGTTCCGACAACAGCGACCGCCGCGATGAATGTGCATGTATGCATAGCGAGCATGGTACCGACGCCCGCGGCCGATAAAACGCTCATGCCGGGTTCGGACTGGGTTTGGCCCGGGCATGCCGATATACTTCCACCCGGTGGCCTAGCCCCTCCCTTCTGGATAGGTCTTTTCCATCGCAGTCCCTCCGACCGCCGAAAGGTGGCCGAAGAGCATGTATGAGCAGTCCACGCGGACGACAGGGGTATGTCAAGCAATCAACCGTCGAAGAGGCGGCCGGGGTTATGCACTCGGCAGGAATGGCCGCGTCTCTGCCCGCGGGCACGCTCGGAATGGCCGCGCTCTCGGGTGTGGTGAGCGCGCTGGACTATAAAGTTTTGGTTCTGAACAAGGCGTTCGTCGCCGTTCGCGTCATCTCCGCCAAACGCGCGTTCTCCATGCTCTGCCGCGACATCGCCGAGGTCATCCACGTCGAGAACGGGCGCTACGTCAACTACGACTTCGCCACCTGGGCCGAACTCTCGCAGCTCCAGAAGTCCTTCGAGCCCGACAAGCACGACTGGGTGCGCACGGTGCGCTTCGACATCGCCGTGCCGCGGATCATTCGTCTGCTGGGCTATGACCGCCTCCCGGCGCAGATCGTGAAACTCAACCGGCGCAACCTGTTCGCACGCGACCGCAACCAGTGCCAGTACTGCGGGCGCCACCACCCGACCAACGAGCTCTCGATCGACCACGTTCTTCCCCGCGCCCAGGGCGGCGGCGACAGTTGGGAAAATCTCGTCTGCGCCTGCATCAAGTGCAACGCGCGCAAGGGCGGGCGCACGCCCGAGCAGGCGAGCATGACGCTGACCCGCAAGCCGGTGCGCCCCAAGCGCAATCCGCTCATCTCCATCCGCCTCGGGCAGGATCGCTACGCGACGTGGAAGGCGTTCCTGGACGATGCGTACTGGAACGTCGAACTCAAGTGAATCAGTGAGCCGAGGCGTATCCGCCCCGAGCAACAAGTGCTGAAAGAACAATCAGAGCCGAGCGGCGTAAGCCACCGGTCTTGGGACTGCGGGTCAACACAAAGGCACTCGGGTCGCGGCGACCCGAATGCGGCTCGGAGAGCCGCACCACCCAGAAACACGGGCTGGAAGCCCGTGCCACTTCAGGACCGATGGCTCACGCCGCTCGGCACTGATTACACGCGGGCCTCTTCGCGGTCGCGGCTCTGGCGCTCAGCGCGCTTGCGCATGGACTCATCGAGCAGACGCTTGCGGATGCGCACGCTCTGCGGCGTGATTTCCACGATCTCATCATCCTCGATGTATTCCAGGCACGCCTCCAGGGTCATCTTGCGAGCGCCCTTGAGCACCACGGTCGCTTCCTTGTGCGAGACGCGCATGTTGGTGAGCTGCTTGAGCCGCGTGATGTTCACGACCAGGTCGTTGTCCCGGTTGTGCTCGCCGCAGACCTGGCCGCCGTACACCTTGTCGCCCGGTGCCACAAAGAGCATGCCGCGATCCGAGAGCAACTCGCAAGCGTGGTGCGTCACAGCGCCGGTCTCGATGGAAACCAGCACGCCCTGCGCCCGGTGAGGCGTTTCGCCGTTGAGGGGCGCGAAGCGCTCGAAGGTGTGGTGCAGGATCGCCTCACCCTGCGTTGCTGTCAGGATGCGGGAGCGCAGGCCGATCAGGCCGCGCGCGGGAATCTCAAACTCAAGGTGCGTGCCCGCGTCGCCACGCGGCTCCATGCTCTTGATCTCGCCCTTGCGTCCGCCGACAAGCTCCATGACTGGTCCGACGACCGAGTTGGGGCAGTCCACCACCAGCCACTCGATCGGCTCGTGGAGTTCGCCGTCGATCTCCTTGATCACGACCTGCGGCTTGCCAACGGAGAGCTCGAAGCCCTCGCGGCGCATGGTTTCCAGCAGGATGCCCAGGTGCAGCAGGCCGCGCCCGGAGACCTTGAACTCATCGCCCGCCGATGCGCTGAAGTCCACCTTGAGCGCGACGTTGTGCTGGAGTTCCTTCTCAAGCCGATCGCGAATTTGCCGGCTGGTGACGAACGTTCCCTCGGTGCCCGCAAACGGAGAGTCGTTCACGCGGAAGACCATCGTCAGCGTCGGCTCGTCCACCTTCACGGGCGGGAGCGCCTTGGGGTTCAGCAGGTCCGCGATCGTGTCGCCGATGTCCACCGTCTCCAGACCGACCAGAGCACAGATATCGCCCGCGCTCACGCAGTCAGTCTCGATTCGTCCCAGACCCGCGAATCGCAGCAGCTTCTGCACCCTGCACTGCACGATCTTCCCATCCATCTTCATCACGGCCACCTGCTGGCCGGAGTTGATCTGTCCGTGGAAGACGCGCCCGATGCCGATGCGTCCGACATAGTCGTTGTAGTCCAGCGTGGTGATGAGCATCTGCAGCGGCGCGGTCGCGTCCGCGTCCGGTGCGGGCACGTGCTTCACGATCGCGTCGAAGATCGGGCGCAGGTCCGCCTTCGGATAGCCGGGCAGCCCTTCCTTGCCCGAGGCCGTCTTGGCGATCTCCAGATCAAGCGTGGACCATCCGGCGCGCCCGGAGGCGAACACGATCGGGAAGTCCAGCGCGTGGTCGTCGGCACCCAGCTCCACCAGCAGATCGAAGACTTCGTTGATGACCTCATCAATACGCGCATCCGGCCGGTCGCACTTGTTCACGATCACGATCGGCTTGAGCCCGAACTCGATGGCCTTGGAGAGCACGAACCGCGTCTGCGGCATCGCGCCTTCCGAAGAGTCCACGAGCAACAGGCAGCCGTCGGCCATGCGCAGCACGCGCTCCACCTCGCCGCCGAAGTCGGCGTGGCCCGGGGTATCGATGACGTTCACGAAGAACTGCTCGACGTTGCCATCCGCGCCCGGGCGAACGTAGTTCACGGCGCAGTTCTTGGAAAGAATCGTGATGCCGCGCTCGCGCTCCAGATCGTTTGAGTCCATGATCAGCCCGTGCTGACCGCCCTCGAGCTTCTCCAGCTCTCCCACCCGGAAGTTGCCGGATTGCTTGAGCATCTGGTCAACCAGCGTGGTTTTTCCATGGTCAACGTGCGCGATGATCGCGACGTTGCGGAGGAGCTGACAGCGGGCGATGGCGTCTTCGAGAGTGATGGGCATGGGAGTTCAAGTCGGCGAGAGGTCGGAGGCGGGTGGACAGAAAGAGGGGGCAATCGAACGGTCATTGGGGCGGGGATAGCCGCGGCGGCGATCGGACGCCGGAGTGTGCGTAGCAAACTGAAGATCGCGCGGCCGCAGTTCTCGCGAGCCGGGCCGTGACTATAGGTCGGTGAATGTGCGGGTGCGAGTGGCGGCGCGGATATTCGTGCAGTACGCGCGGGCTGTTATCCAACTGTTCAGTATCAGCCAGATGTGCGGCTACTTTTTCGCGCCAGGTTGCTCCGCCAGCCGCAGGCCGACATCCCCCTGCACATCCCCCTGCTCGGTGATCTGGAGCGCGAGGTCCACGGTCTCAAAACGCCGAAGCCCGGATCGGAAGCCGTTGAGGTCAGGGATCGAGACCGGCAACATGCTCTCGATCGCGGCGGGCTGCGCGCTGAGCAGCCAGACCCAGCGACCGACCTGCTTTAGCTGAGCATCGCCATGCTCCGGACCGGCGGGCAGCGCGGATGTGAGCAGCGCGTTGGCATCGCTGCGGAGAAGTTCGCCAGGGCTGAGCCCGGGCACGTCGCACGCCGGCGCGGCCTCCTGACTGATATTCAGCACCCACCACCCCGGTCGCTTGTTGCCCGCGTCAACGCCCACACACGCAACGCCCGCTTTCACGGCTGGATCGTTCAGATTGCCAGAGCCGTTTACCGCGATCTGCGAGGGATATGCCCAGGAAACCGTCAGCGGGCGGGACGTGAAGATACTGAGCGCACCATCCGCCGAGCACGCGAGCGGCGTCGTTCGCACCGCGTTGGGCGCAAGCCCCGAGTAATCCTGCGGCGGCGGCGCATCCACGCCGAACTGCTTCTCCAGGCGCGCCAGCGTGGCGGCGGTATCTCCATCCATCGTGCGCGAGAGTTGTTCCGTACACCCGGTCTGGCGCGCGAATGTGCAGGAGATGCGTTTGTCCGCGCCCACGGTTCGCACACAGATCGCCTGCTGCGAGGACATCTGCTTCTTCGCGCTTTCGGGAATCGGCAACATCGACAAGATGCTCGTGAGCGGAGCCCACGCGCCCAGCACATCCGCGAGCGGCGCGTTCTGCACGGTCGCGAGCAGCGCGCCGCTCGCGAGCGTGCGGAAAGACGCATCCGATGTGGACTCAATCTTCAACAACTGCTCGCGCCGCGCCGTTTGCCGCACCACCACCCGCGATCGCCATTGGGCACATGCGGGCTTCTCCCCCACTTCGGCCGGAACATTCTGCTCTCGATGCCCGGCGAGAAGCACGAAATCCTTCCAGCGATCCGCTGACACGGCTTGCTTCGCTGTCGCGCCGGTCGCGCCAAGGGTACCCGCCACATCGTCCAGCGCGGCCAGCACCAGCACCTCCGTCGGCCCCGCCTGGCACGCCAACGTGAACACCTCGTGCGAGCTGATCGTGCCCATCGGCCCGTTTTTGGCGGCCACTTGGGTCTTGTTGCCAGCGGGACTGGTGGGGTCGGCAGCGCGGGAGAGCCGCGTGAGCATCTCGTCGAACAGTTCGCCGCGCCCGGTGGGGCCGAGCACGAGCGTGACGCGGGCGTTGTCGGCTATCGGCCGCGAGGCCCGCACCGCTTTCGTGCCCGCGGTAGTCGTGCGAGCGGTCGTGTGGTGATGGCTCGTCAGCTCGTACGCGCCGTTCTCGACCGTGAGAATCTTGTGCCCCTGCGAGATCGCGCGCGGTGCGGCCTCCAGCTTCTCCTTCAGCACCCGCTCCGTCTCGGCACTGACATCGCTCAGGATCGCCCATCGACGGTCGCCACCTTGGCCCAGCGACTTGGAGAGCAGCACCACGCGGCGACCCAGCAGCCGGTCGAACGTCTCCTGCGTGGACCAGCCCATCTGATCGCCGAGCGCCTTCCAGGCCTTTGTGAGATCAACGATGATCCCGGAATCCGCGAGAAAGCGTGCCGCGGCATCGCCGATCGGCGAGACGCGCAGGTCCGCGCCGTTCTCCACGACCACCACCAGATCGACGTCATCAGGAATATCCGCGATCGCAGCGGCGCACGCGACGGGGCAATCCGCGGGCGGCCGCGGCGCGGCGAACGCGCTCCTGGGAATCACTCTCGATCCGGGCGCGGGCGGCTGCTCACAGGCACCCGCCGCGAGCAGCAGGGAGGAGGCGGCGGGAATCAGAATGCGAGCGGAACGTCGGAGCATGGCAACAGATTCAACCGACCACAACGCGAAAGGTTGTGGCGAACGATGCGAAACCACTCGATGGTATCGGAACCACGCACGCCCGGGATGAGCGACGCTTTGGTAGCGAATCCCGTGGATACGTGGCTATTTGGATACGCAAGCTCGGCTTGCGTGCTACACGATCCTCAACACCAATTGAGAACGCTGTTCTCCCGCGCCCGACTCACCGCGGAAACAACTGCCCATCCAGATCATGCTCCACAAAAATCGGAGCAGCTTTGGGCTTGGCAACATCGGCCGAGGAAATGCGCATCGCCGGGCCGCCGGACTCTGACAGCTCCGATTGTTCAGTCACCAGCGAGGCGCGGAATCGGTTCGCAGGATTGTTCGATGATCGAGCCGAGGCAACCAATGCGTTCGTCGGCGGCGCGGGCAGATCCAGCGGAACCGCCTGCGAGAGCGGGAGCAGCGCGGTCACGGTCATCGGAGCATCCGTCGCAACGCCGGGCCGACGCCCTTCGTTTTCGGAAGCGTTCGCGGCCGTAACAATCGCGGCAAAGAACCGCGAGGCATCCTGCTCCGTCACATTCAGCACGGCGGGGCGATAGGACGCGAACTTCTGACAGGTCGCGCACTCGATGCTCTGCACCACATCCGAGATCGGTGCCGGGCCATCGGCGATCTGCACGACCTCCGGAGCCCAGCGATGCGTGAGCGCCATCGCCAGGGTACCCAGCGCGACGCACGCGCCCAGACCGATGCGAATCCACGGGAGCCGACGACGCACGCTGGGTGCAAGGAACGGGCGCTCAACATCCACGCGATCCAGGATGGAACTGGTAAAGTCGGGCGCCTCGATCGGCGCGGACCGCAGGGTGGTTGCGATCTCCGCGATGTCATTCAGCCGGGCGCGGCGTGCGGGGCGATTCATCGTGTCCCCCCCCACTTCGCATCCTCATCCACACCCGCGATCAGGCCTGTCAGTTCAGCAACATGGCGGCCGAACTGCGCGTGCTCGGTGAGCAGAACACGCATCCGCTGACGCCCGCGATGCAGGTGGCTCTTGATCGTTCCTTCCGGCATCTCCATGTGCTCGGCGATCTGGATGATCGGCCAGTCGAGCTGATGGAAGAGCACGACGATCTCGCGCTGGTCCTCGGAGAGATGCTGCAAGGCCCAGTCGATCGCGACCTTCGCGTTGCTGGCCATCTCCTCGCCAATCGTCGGAGCTTCGGGGGCATCAAACTTGCCGGCGCGGCACGCGACCACATCGCTGTCGTAGCTCGGCTTGTGCTTCTGGCAGGCGTTGACATACAGCCGTTTGGCGATCGTGAAGAGCCAGGTCGAGAACCGGAACCGGAAGTCAAATCGATTGAGATTCGTGAGCGCCCGCACGAACGCGTCCTGCACAATGTCCTCGGCCACTTCGGGCCGCCCGGACATCCGGAGCATGTACGCGTACAGCGATTGCTGATGCGCCTTGATGAACTCCGCCGCGGCGGACCGATCGCCCGCGATCGCCCGCTGCATCAGTTCTTGTTCTTCGGCGCGAGTCATCGTGATTGAATATACCGGTTGGGAGTGCGGTCGGTTGACAGAAATGTGCGGTTTGGAACGAATATGCGGGAGATTCGTTTGGGAGACGGTTGGGGGAAAAACATCCCGTAACCCGTTTAGAGACATCGGGTTATACGCGGGAGCCGTTCCAGCGTTCTGAAATCCGTCATGCGGAAGGCATTTGATCGCTGGAGAAGCCACCCAGACTGACAGTTGTGGGGTCATTAATAACTGCAGCAAGGCCCGGACGTTCGCTGTCCGGGCCTTGCGTGATTGGCTGTCCTGTCGCTCGCGCTCGGGGGTGAGTATCCCCTCGCGTGAGTGGCGGCGCGGGCTACTTCCGCACCGCCATTCCAAAGTCATCAACCGTGCCACCGACTTTCCATATTGGGCACGTCGGTGCGGTTGTGCAATATCTCATGCCGCCTTGCGCTTGCTCTTGCGACCAACCGTGCGCTGAGTGGCATCCGCGCGGCGTTCCGGCTCCTCGATGAGCATCTGCGCCATCTCCATGGGCGACGAGGCCCACAGATCAGCGCCGATCTCTTCAGCCAGACCATCCGCCCGATTGAACACGCCGCCGCCGACGACAAACTGCGTGCCGTTGCACGCCCCGATCTCGCGGAGCTGGTCGAACAGGCCGCGAATCTCCGGAAGATCCTGCGGTGCGGAGCAGAACATCATCATGACATCCGGCTTGTCCTCGTTGACTCTGAACATGATCTCGTCGCTGGCAATGCCCGCGCCCCCGAAACGCACATCGAAGCCGGAGGCCTCGAGCACGTCCACGGCCATCTGCGCGCCCAGCTCTTCGTTCTCGCTGGGGCCGCAGAACGCGAGGATGGTCTTGCCCTGTGTATAGTTGAACGCGAGCTTCGCCGCGTTCTGGTCAATGAGCTGCCGGAGCAGCCGCACGGCCATGTGGTGGCTCATCTTGGTGATCTGGTCGCGCTTGTGCAGCGTCTCCAGTTGCTGATGCACCGGCCAGAAGAAGTCAGTGATCAGGTTGAGCGGGCCGCCCAGGGTCTGGCGGGCCTGCTCGGCCGCGGCCCGTGCCAACGGGCGGTCGCCCGTGATCAGGGCCTCAAAGAATCGTTCGGACAACTGTTCCTGCTGCATGATGCGGGCTCCGGCGTTTGAGAGAAGGTCTGGATGCCGAGTGCGGGCTCCGCCGCAGAACGGAAGAAAGATGTGAGCCGGTGGAGGTCCGTCCCGCCGGGTCGAGCAATCGACTCCCCGTTGATCGGGCGGCCCATCAATTCGTGAGATGTTTCGATGGTCCGCTTTCCCGTGCCCCTTGTAACACCGGGCGGACGCGCAGGTTGATCTCAGGGGGCTGATAAGCCACCGGCGGTCTGAGTTGATCCCTGCGAAACCACCACCACGTTCAGGGTGTCAAGCTCGTGCGGAGTAGCACATACAAATGCCCATCGAGAGAGAGTAGGTGTTGACGGAAGCGAACCCAGCGTCGCGGATCATGGCGCACATCTGATCGGAGGTCATAAAGGTCGCCACGGACTTTGGCAAGTACTTGTAAGCACCGGACTTATCGCCAGCAATCCAAGTTGCTGTAAGGGGCATGATTTGCCGGCAATACAGCGAGTTGAACCACCGCACCGGGGCAAACCTGGGCTCGGCAAACTCCAGCACCACCAGCCGCCCGCCGGGGCGCAGAACCCGCCGAAACTCGCGGATGGCCAGTGCCGGGTCCAAGACGTTGCGTATGCCGAAGGCGATGGTCACAACGTCCGTAGAACCGTCCGCAAGCGGCAGTTTTTGCGCATCGCCCTGCATGTAGGTAATTCGGTCGGGGTTGGACGTGACAGGAAGACCCCCCGCTTTGTGGAGGGCGATTTCGAGCATCTCGAATGTGAAATCCAAACCCAGCACTTTCGCGGCCCCCGCTTTGGCAAGGGCTTGGGCTAGGTCGCCCGTGCCACAGGCGACGTCGAGGGCGATATCGGTGGGCTTCACCTCGGCCTGGCGCACCGCGAAACGCCGCCACATCTGGTCTTGCCAGAGGGAATGTACGCGGTTGTTCAGGTCGTAGGACTTGGCGATGGCCGCGAACATGCGGCGGACGCGCTCGGGTTTGTCCGAGCGATCATGCGGGCTGGCGGCCAGATCACGGTCGGACCATGCGGTGGGAGTTGGGGCTGGTGGGTTCACGAGTGAAAGGATACGGTGGTTCAACCGGACTTCACGCCGCACTCACCGGCGGGTTTGGTTTGCAGGGCCTATAAACAGATGTCGCGGGATAGCCGCGTGACCTTTACAGGAGAGTTCGCATGGCGTCCCTCGTTCGATTCGGCATTGCGGCGTGTGTTGCTGGAATGGCACTGGTCGCGGGGGGATGCTCGACGAACCCGACGACGGGGCGTAGCCAACTGACGTTTGGCGGCCTGAATCGAGACCAGGAAGTGGCAATCGGGCTGTCCGAAGGGCCGAAACTCACACAGGAGTTTGGCGGCGAGGTGCAGAACCCGAATCTGCGGGCGTACATCACCGAAGTCGGGATGAAGCTCAAGGACCAGACCGAAGTGGACGGCCCGACGCGGGCGTGGACGTACACGCTGCTGGACTCGGATGTCATCAATGCCTTTGCTCTGCCCGGCGAGCGGGTGTTCATGTCGCGCGGGCTTGCGGACAAACTCACCACCGAAGCGCAACTCGCCGGAGTGCTTGGGCACGAAACCGGACATGTGATGGCACGGCACACCAGCGAGCGCATGGCGCAGTCGAACGTCATCGGTATCGGCGCGGCCGTGGTCGGCGCGGTCGCGGGTGCGGCCACGAAGAACGACGCCATTGCGCAGGGCATTCCGGCGATTGCTGGTGCAGGCGGACAGGTGATTGTGCTGAAGTTCAGCCGCGAGCAGGAGAGCGAGGCGGACAAACTTGGTATGCGGTACATGGCAAAAGCGGGCTACAACCCGCATGGTCAACTGGACGTGATGCAGGTGCTGAAGGCCGCGTCCGGCGCCGGAGGCACGCTGGAGATTTTTGCCACCCACCCGCTTCCGGAAACTCGCATCGAGCGCGTCACGCAAGAGTTGAACTCCACGTATGCGTCCACCCAGAGCGGCCCGCAGCAAGGGAACTATCAGGACTTTGCGGATCGCTATCGCCAGCGGTATCTGGGGCTGCGCTCGCTGGAACCCAAGACACCCGTCAAGCCCAAGAAGAAGGCCGAGGCGCCTGTGGATGATCACGGCCGGGCGCGGCTGCTTGCGACGATCGACGTAGAAGACCCGATGACGTGGTGCGCGGTCTGTCGCGTGAACGCGGAGATGGCGAAGATCGCGACGACGCCGTGAGCGGTGTGTTGGGTACCCCGCCGGTCCCCGGCGAGTTCTTGGTGCATCTGATGAGGATGGAAGCCCGCCGGGGACCGGCGGGGTACCCGGATTCACCCGAAGACGCGCATCCAGTTTCCCGCGGCGAAATCGAGAATCTCGGCATCGCTCCAGTTGCGTGCGCTCAGCGCATCCGCCAGTAACGTGTAGCCACTCGGCGAGTTGATCCCCTGCGGCATCAAATCCGCCGAGAATCCGCCATCCATATCTGATCCAAGCCCGACGTGCGTGCGATCGCCGGCGAGCTCGCAGATGCGCTCGACGTGCGCGATCACTTCGTCGATGCTCACCCGCTCGCCGCGCACGCAGCTTGCTCGCAGGAACATGGAGAACAGGTTGATGCCAACCACGCCGTTGCGCCGCACAATCTCACGGATCTGGGCATCCGTCAGATGCCGCTGGTTTGCGCCGGTCGGATCGCTGATGGCGCGGCAGTTGGAGTGCGAGGCCACGATCATCTTTGGCGATGTCTCACAGAGGTCCGCGAATGACGCATCCGAGAGATGGCTCGCGTCATGCACGATGCCGAAGCGGTCCAGTTCTCGCACCAGTTCGCGCCCAATCGGCGTCAATCCCCCATCCCCCGGCGCGGCACGATTTCCCGTGGCATATCGCGATGGTGTCGCCCAGCACAGCCCCACCGCCACCAGCCCGCGCTCCTTCCACCAACCCACCTCCTGCGGCGAGCGGATCGGGTCCGCGTTTTCCATCAGTATGCCAACATGGATCGGTGAAGACTTTGGCAGCCGCGCGAGTTTGGTTGCCACCCCCAGCGGCACTTGATTCGCCACGCCCATGCCGCCGCGGATTTCGGAGAGGCCGCGCATCGCTCGCAGCGGCGCGAAGCGGTCGATCTGCATCAGCCCTTTGTCGCGCCAGGTGAGATATGCCTCGAGTTGGGCGCGCCCGACAATGTGGGCACGCTCCGCATCGCCGACGCGATAACCCTCCGGCCCGTTGTCGCCCGGCGCGGTGAAGATGGTGCCGAGAATCAGCCGTACATCGCCTGCGATGAGTGATGGAATCGTCAGCCCCGCGCGATTCTCCGGCGTCGATGCGGCCTCTGGCGTGCCGAGCAGGTCGCGCCCTTCGACGGCGAGCATGGCGAGATCAAGGTGAGCGTCAAACCACGGCATCTCTGTTCTCGTAGCATGGGCTTACTAGCCCATGTTCGGGCGCTCCGCCCGAATGCCTTTGTATTCAATCATTCATACACCGCAACCAAGCCGCTCGGGCCGAAGCGGCCCGAGCATGGGCTAGAAAGCCCATGCCACGAAAGGCACATGGGCGAGACGCCCATGCCACGGAGTCAGTGGGTGCCGGTGCCACCGCCGCGGACGTGCGGGGTGGCGTTGACCACCGCGGGCGTTGCACTCGGATGATCGACCTGCACTTCCAGCGTCAGCGTGAAGCGTGCGTGCCGTGCGGCCCGGAACCAGATGCCCTCGTACTCCGCAGGGATCGCCCGCCAGGATTCTGGCGTCGGGCTCCAATCGGCGGTGAGATACCCGCTCTTGGCACTCGTGCGGCTGGCGTCGTGATCGACAAGCGTCATGGAAACGCGCACGCCGACCTTGTCCAGTTCGACGAGTTTCTCCGGCGTCGGATCGTTCACGCTCAGCAGCGCGAGCAGATTTTCTGAGGGCAGATCGGTGAGTTGAAACTCGGCGCGCCCGGCGCGGGTGAGCGAGATCGGTTCCAGTTCAAGGTCGTATCGCGGTGTGCCGCGCGGGATCTTGTACATCGTCCCATCGCCCGTGTATTCCGCGGGGTGGTACGAGGAGCAACCGGCTCCGTTCATTCCGAGAGCGGCCAATCCGACGAGCGTGCAGCCGAGCAACAACTTGTGCATGTGTATCGCCTCCTTGCGATGGTGTTCGAGCGGAAGTGTATCACACCCATCACGGCTTCGTGCCGCCCGGCCGTCCACCAGATCGCGGCGGCATCCGCGGCGTCGCGCTCGCTGGCGGGTCCACACCGGGCATCATCGAGAACACCCCCGGCGAGCAATACGTCCCCGCCAGATCGCCTTTCAAGTCCCTATGGGCCACGAGTTTGCCATGCACGCCCTCGCGCTGCACGCTGCCGATCGAAGCCGGTGCCTCTTCCGTGAGCAGCGTCTCCTTCGGTGGGTTCTTGCTCGCTTTGCCCCACTTCACAACATGGATCGGCTTGCCATCCGGGGCCACCAGCAGCACAAAGTCCGCCTCGTTCGCCAGCGCGGCGTATGGCGACTCGTTCTTCATCGTGAACACCATCGCATCGTGGAACTTCTCGTTCGGCCCCGTCGGCGCTTTGGCGGCATCCCCAGCCGGCCCTGTGTACTTCTGGTGATAGCCGTTGAAGACCACCACCACCTGCCCGGGCTTGAGTTCCATCTCCGGGAAGATGAATCGCACCTCGGCGCGGGTGGATTCCGTACCCGGGTCGTGCGGCTTGGGTGTTTGCGGGGATGTCGGCTTGTCATCCGGCGTCGCCGCCGCGGGCTTGTCGCCCGGCTTCGCGCCCGGGGTGGGCTTGGCACCGGTGCCGGGCTTGGCCGCGCCGGGAGCCCAGCCGTCGGAATCCACCAGCATGTAGCCCTTGAGCTGGATCGGCTTGTCGTGCGGGTTCACCAGTTCGATGAACTCATCCCCGATGGCATCGCGAATGCCATCCCCATTCGCATCCCCACGCGGCCCAGAGGGCACGGCCGCCAGCACTTCGGTGATGAGCGGGTGCGGCGCGGGCACCAAAGCGGATTGCCCGAGGGCATGGGCCGCAAAGACGAGGGGGAGCAGGAACATCAAACGGTGGCAGACGTGCATGGCCGACTCCGGGAAAGGGTTGCAAACCGGTCCCGCCATCCGTGGCGCATCAGAATGGGCGAAAGTGTACCAAATCAGGGCATGAAACGGAAGAACTTCATAATTCAGGGCATTTGGGGCATTCCGAAACCGCTGGCGGCGGCCCCAACCGCGCGGTATGCTGGAAGGATGCCTGCCCCGTCGACTACGCCCCGCCGCCCGCTCGGTCCCGCTCTCCCGCAGGGTGCAGCGGGCTTCACGCTGATCGAGCTCCTGGTCGTCATCGCCATCATCGCACTGCTGATCTCGCTCCTACTCCCCGCGCTCTCCAAGGCCCGGGCTGCGGCGTGGCAGGCGGTCTGCCTTTCCAACCAGCGGCAGATCGGCGTGGCACTGGCGATGTATTCCGAGCAGTACAAGGAGTGGCAACCGCGGGAGAGCGGCGTGAGCGAAGTGGCCACCCAGTACAACGGCAAGTCGCTGCATGGACAGTCCTACCGACCGAATTGTGGATAACTCAAACGCTTGGCAATGTCCTACAAGTTCTATACGGCGACTGACGAGATTTGGTATGCTCACGCAGATGGTCAAATGCAGACGAATGCTTTTTCCTCGCCGTCATCAAGTGGCGGGGACTCTCATACTCTGCATTTGTGTAGGAACCTTATTGATTTCTGCCTGCCGCAAGACTCCAGTCTACAGCACGACGCCAACTGCCAACTCGAGTGCCCCGACATCAACGTCACCCGCGAGCTCGCAGTCACCCGCGAATGCACCCATAGAAGTCTCGATATCGAGCCATGATGAGGAGTATCTGGTAAGCGTACAATGGCAATCTCTCCCAGCCAAAAGCATTCTCGTTATCAATCTGTACGCTAGTCCGAAAAACTCAACTGAGCCATTTTCTTTCGCTTGGGGAACCGGGATGGGACCGCCTCCGCTTCCAGATTTTGTGTTTGCACACCGAACGAGTTCTGTCACTGGTTCTCTGCAGTTCAGGGTAAAATCGGTTTTCGCTCTTCCGGCATATCTTCATAGGTGTGTTCGAGTGGCATCCACTCCCACTCTCACTGTGCGGACGTACAATCTGGGGCCGGAAACATATAAGGGAAGTATTCGCCAACCGCCCCTCATCAAGACGCAATCTCTTGGTTGGGCAGACCTCCCCGAAAGCGGTATGGTGTGGATATCACCCGATCACACTGTCATAGCCCTCGTTCCAGCCGCAGTTCCCAGGGGTTCCTTTGGTGAGAGATACGTCGCCGAGTGTGAAAGTTCTACAAATTTTGATTGGGTATCGCGGGCGATGCCCAGTATGCCATGAGCCATTTATAACAAGGAATATCAAATGCAAACGATTCGTACCGTACTCGTAATATTTCTTGGTGTGTGGGCTGCTACGACAGCGTTTGCACAGCAGGCCGCAACGCTGAACACGACATTGGCCCCCAACCCGATCGCCGGCTCGCCGAACGCTGTCGTGTGCGGTTTCGTTGAGTCGACTTCTACCGACCAATGGGAATTCGCCGTGGCGGATACGCACATACGCACGGACACGTTCCCGTGCGTGTTTCAATGTAACCTCATGCAGGCGGGTGGTGCCTGCGGAGTTACCAATGGGATCCCGAACATTTGCTATCCCCCCATCCCAAGATCGCCCGGCCAGAACGAGCCGAACTATATGAACTGGTACCACTTCGTAACAGGGTTGAACAACCAGTGTGGCGCGGCCATCAGATACTACAAACGGGCGGACCTGAATCGTACCGCGTACGCGTTTCGGCTGCAGGATCTTCCCAACGTGAACTTCGGCATTTCTGGTTTGTACATTAGGGCTGGAGTCCCGTTTCAGTTGCTCAACGAATCTGGTGCTATTTATGATCAGGAAACAGCGCCTACAGGCGGACGCAACTTTGCACCGTCATCATATGCAGTCTTCCAACAGCTTGGAGGCTGTTCCATT
Organism: Phycisphaerales bacterium; assembly: GCA_043776515.1. Classification (GTDB taxonomy): domain Bacteria; phylum Planctomycetota; class Phycisphaerae; order Phycisphaerales; family UBA1924; genus UBA4658. The sequence continues at coordinate 39,167 of JAYVRG010000058.1, read as the reverse complement.
CTTCAGGCAGGAACCACGCTCATAGGCCCCAACACGGATGTCTTGGGAAATCTCAGAAACTACTCAATCATTGTTGGGATCCAAGAGCCGACCCTTACTATCGGGTTGAGTGCAGGGCAGGCAGGCTGGTCGTACACTGCAAACCGATACGCTATGAACACCGCCGCCTATGTAAACCCATCGAACTCGAGAATGATCGTGAGGCGATGCGGCACCCCTCAACTCGAAGTTCTTGTGAGTACGGGATATTCGCAATCGTGCTACAAACTCGAAATGGAACTGACTCACACGTTTAACTCTGGTCCTCCTGTCACAATACCGATTTCTGAAGGATCTGGTTTCGGGGGATCGGGATGGGAAGTTATGGTCGTAGGATCGCCGCTTCCATATTACGATTCCACCAATGGTCCGATGATCAAGGTTACTCTTCAGTTTTCTATCCCGGACAACGCGGCCATTGGTTATTATGATGCAAAAGTCGTCTTGCGCCGCCGCGACGACGCTGAAGTCATCGCTAATGTAAATGTGCCCGGACAACTGGCTGTATTGTTCAATCCGTGGTGCTCAACGGACCAGACATCGGCAGGGCCGATCGTGCGAGACACCTTTTTACAGCGAACGTCAGGTGCCTTATTTTTATATCCACCCAGCCCTCCCACGATCGGTACGGGGACGTACAACGCCTCCAGCTTAATTATGGTTCCTTGGACATTTTCTCAGTACGATAGCTCGGTTTTCGAAGGCACAATGGAGTTGCTGAATGGATTGCCCGATTCTGGCCGTCGAGACCCGGTAATCGTGGGGCTTTGGCTGACGCGATTCCTTCATAAAGAGGCGAACGTCGGACTTTTGTTTGGCAAGTGGCGTAACCTCTCGACTCTAGAAGCTGTAACACTCCTGAACTGGCATGATTCCGCAGATATATTCAGGGAATGGCGTGCAACGATGCACAACCCCTTGCTGCCGCTGGTAGGCCAGTGCTGGATCTTCTCTGCGGTTACAGTGAGTTCCTTGCGAACCTTAGGAATTTGCGCTCGACCCGTGACTTGCACATTCGCCTCCGTCGATGCGGATCAAGATGGTCACCTTAAAATATACTGGAAGTTTGATCCTACGCGACCACCGCCAAGAGCTTACATTGTGAGGGATGGCATTCGCCAAGTGGATTGGCAGTGGAACTATCACAATTGGGCAGAGGGGTACATGAAAAGGCCGGATTATCCCGCCATGAATTTCAATAACTGGCAAGCGATGGATTCTACATATGTATCCTTCCTTGCTCCTCCTCCGTCTAGGCACACTCTTGGTCCCGCGCCAGTAAACGCGATTCTCACGAGATCGATCGCCACGAATTTTGATGTGGATTATTTCGTTAGGGCGGTCGATCCGACGATCGAACACTATTGCCTCTACCGTGCGACTCAGTTGCCGGGCAATCCGGTTGACTTTCAGATCACAAACGCACACACGCGGCTCATCGGGCAGGCACTACCTACGCGTATGGCGACAAAGATTCTTACAGCGCAGGACAGCTCGCCCCTCCAGCCGAAAGAAATCACGGGAACCTATCGGCCATTGCCGGGCACGGGCGGTCCCGATCCCTCCATTATTCCTGAACTCGCCTACTTGGGACAGAACGTAGATGCTCGCATCTCATTTGTGAACGAGGGGACGGTGGAGCGCACGTATGGATACAGCATCAAGGCCGACGTGATCAGCAACGACGGCCGCGTACTCGCCACGGTTTTGCCGACGGTCTTTGGAGATGTAGCCGTAGCACCTGGAGGTTACCAGCGTGTGCCGGCAAGCATCGACGCGAACGCCATGCGGCCTTGGTTTTCTGAAGACATCACAATCGAATGGTCGGTGGGGTCTTGGTGCGAGGAAACCCAATCTGGAGATACGCTTGTAGAAAGAACAATCCGAGCGTTGCCCAGTTTAGCAATGACTGTGGTTCCGGATTCGGTACGGCCTATGGGGTGGACGAAGGCGAGGATCGAGATTCTCGATGCTGCGCCGGTGAATCTTTCGACCGTTGATCTCGTACTACGGATTCAGGAGGGCGGACTTGCGACATTTGAGGGGGGCGTGTTGGAGAAGCCATTCCATCTTGGCGCAGTGCTGGCTGGTACTCCCGTTGCTGCCGAAGCATGGGTGCGGGCCCGTGTGGCATCCGACGTGATGATTGCCGGCAAGTTGCTTACACCTGAGTTCGGGCAGCAGACTGTCGCCGTGGACCTCCGGATTTCAGGATGCGCTGCGGACTTCGATGGTTCCGGAGATGTTACGGCTGATGATATTTTTGCCTTCTTGAGTGCTTGGTTTGCGACAGGAGGATGCGGCTGGGGACGGCCAGCGGACGTGAACGGGGACGGTTGTGTGACGACAGGAGACATCTTCGCGTTCATCAATACGTTCTTGGCTGGCTGCCCCTGATGCGGAGCTATCCAGTTGTTTTCGAGTTCTCCACATGATGACTTCAAACTCGCGTGGCAAGGTTGAAAAATTCTAAATCCTGCAAAGAGCTGTAACAGTTTGTTGAAAAACGTTTTTTGCCCCCTCCGAGTCAGCACTGTCAACCCCGTTTTCTGGACGTGAATGGGTTGATTCGTCATGCCTATAGAGGGTCGATAGGGTTTTTAAACAACCTAGTAAACGAGACCGAAGTGTTGAATTCTGAGCGGCCGAAGTGCCGTCGTAAAAAATGCAAAGAATCTGGAAAACCAGATTCTTCTGAAAAATACGGGCGGAAGGACTCGAACCTTCAACCTCCTGATCCGTAGTCAGGTGCTCTATCCAATTGAGCTACGCCCGCGCAATGATCTGAGGATAAGGCGGCTCTGGGCCATCGGCAAGTGGGCACGCGAACGATCCTCCCAGCAAACCCCCGAACATGTGCGACGCTGGCCCGTGTACCCATATGGGCTGGGGGCAGCGGGCGGGGCTTGATTCAGCCGTTGAGGGTGCGATACTTCCCTCCCTGCCCTGCGGGCCGATCCGGGTTTACCGGCGGCCGCGGCGGCGTTCGATTCCCGTTCCAGATTCAGGACTCCCGAACTCATGGCTCATTCCCTGTCCGCCAAGAAACGCATCCGTCAGAACGCCAAGAACAAGGCCCGCAACCGCTGGCGCCTCAAGAGCATGCGCGATGCCGTCCGCGAGTTTGTAGACAAGATCGCCCACGGCACCGAGCAAGAGGCGACCGAGTCGTTCCGCAAGGTCTCCAAGATCGTGGACCGTTCCACGGCCAAGGGCATCATCCACAAGAACCAAGGCGCTCGGCGCAAGAGCCGCATGAGCAAGCGGCTCAAGGCCAAGTTCACCGCCGGTGCTGCTGGTGGCAAGACCGCCACGACGACCAAGACCAAGACGAAACCCGCCAAGAAGTGATCCGCTCGAGCCGATCGTTCTGCACGAATATCTCACGCCCGCCGGCATACGCCCGGCGGGCTTTGTTTTTGAGATTTTGCTTTGGGATTCGCTACGCTATCGGTCTTGGTACCCAAAGCTCGAAAACGAGTGGGCGATGCGGGGCGCTCGCGTGCGCCCGCGCCGCGCCGCGCCTCCGGAGCGGATGTTCCGGGGATGGAGACATACTGGTCGCGCTCCATGCGCCCGCTGCATGTGCTGGTGTTTCTGCTGCCCTTGGTGCTGGTGTATGAGCTCGGATCGTTTTTGTATCTGAACGACATCCAAGGCCGGCAGCTCTCCGTCTCCGCCCAGCGGCTGTTTGTGGACTTCTTCCACGCCTTCGGGCTTGCGGGGGCGTGGCTACCGGGCATCGCGCTGGTGGCGGTGTTTCTCTCCTGGCATGTGATGGTGAAAGACAAATGGACGGTGGATCCGAACACGCTCGGCGGGATGCTGCTGGAATCGCTCGCGTGGACACTGCCGCTGCTGGTGCTCTCGGCGACGATTGTGCACGCGCAGCGGGCGATGGGGGTGACGGCGAGCGCGGCCGCGCTGGCCGATCCGACCACACCGGACCAACTTGGCGCGATGGCCAAGCTGACAATCTCCGTCGGCGCGGGGCTGTACGAGGAAATGCTGTTTCGGCTCGTGGGGCTGGCCCTGCTGCACTTCGTGCTGGTGGACCTGATCGGACTGACGGCAAGGTGGGCGTACCCGGTTGCGATTGTGCTGTGCGCAGTCGCGTTTGCGGTGTATCACCAGCAGCAGGGGACCGCGCTGTTCATGTATCGCACGCTGGCGGGAATATATCTGGGAACCGTGTACATCATGCGCGGCTTCGGGATCGTGGTGGGGACGCACGCGATCTTCGATGTACTGGCGCTGGTGATTTTGCCGGGGCACTGATCAGTGCCGAAGTGGCACGGGCTTCCATCCCGTGTTCGGGTGCTTCACCCGAATGCCTTTATCTTGTTTCGATCACGCACTGCAACCAATCCGCTCGGGCCGAAGCACCAAGAAGATGGGCTAGAAAGCCCATGCCACGAAACTAATGGCATTCGGGCCGCGGCGGCACGAACACGGGCTGGTAAGCCCGTGCCACGGAGGCGATTAATCATCGCGATCGTGCTTCTCGCCCAGCCACGACATCTGGATCGCTTCAAGGATGCGCTCGTTCACTGGGTGGGCCGGATCGGGCGAGAAGCCGGGAATCTGCTCCACCATGCGGCGGAGTTCCACGAACTTGATCCCGATCGGGTCCACGCCGGGATGGGCATCGGCCAGTTCCTCGGCGATGCGGTCCACCTCAAGCCATCCGAACGATCTTCCCGCCACAGTTGAACTCTCCGAGAATCGGAATCCAAATCAGCAATAGATGAACACGGATAAACACCGATCAAGACGGATCAAGTCAGAGCAAGTCAGAGCAAGTCAGAGCAAGACGGATTCAGCCCACTGTTTCCTTTCCGAATCAGTGTCTATCCGTGTTCATCTGTGGCAAAAATCCGAATCAATGCGGGATTTCTTTGACCGCATTCCGGTTCCACGACGGGATGCGCACTACCACCTTGCCCGGCCTGAGAATCTCGCACTGGCACGACAGGCGGCTGTTCCGCCGGACATCCGGGGCTTCCTCCACGCGATCATCCTCGGCCTCGGTCGGTTCGGCGAGCAGTTCCATTCCTTCTTCGATGTAGACGTGGCATGTGGAACAGGCGCAGACGCCGCCGCAGGCGTGCTCGATATTGATGCCAGCCCCGAGGGCGAACTCGATGACGCTGTGGCCGACCTCTCCATCAATGATGTGCTCTTTCTGGTCGGTACCGGTGACCCCCTGCGGGTCCTCACAGATGAACTTGATCGCGTTGGTGGCTGTTCCCGCGTTGATTTTGACGCCGTGCATGTGCATGGAAATGTGGTCCTTTGTGGAGAATCCTAGATGGCCCGGCAGGTCCCCGGCGACTTCCTACACTGGCCCCCATGTCCGAGCCGGCGCGAACATCCGGAGCGATCGAGTTGTCCGTGGTTGCACCCGCGCACAACGAGGAGCCCAACGTCGCGCCGCTGGTGGAGCAGATCCGGGCCGCGATCGAGCCGCTGGGGTTTCCCTTCGAGATTGTGATCGTGGATGACGGTTCGATCGACGGCACACGGGCGAAACTGCTTGAACTCATGCGGTCGCGACCCTGGCTGCGCTGCATCGCCATGACCAAGACGCCGCAGGGCAAGGGCGCGGGGCAGTCCGCGGCGTTCTACGCGGGATTCGCCCAGACCCGCGGCCGCCTCGTCGCCACATTGGACGCCGACTTGCAGAACGACCCGGCCGACATCGCCGCCATGGTCAAACTCATGCGCGAGACCAACGCCGACATGGTGCAGGGGGATCGCTCGCACGCACGCAAGGATAACTTCGTGCGCCGGATCGGCTCTTTAGTAGGCCGCAAGTTCCGGCTCTGGCTGCTGGGTGATTCCATCCGCGATACCGGGTGCTCGCTCCGCGTCATGAAACGCGAGATCGCGGTGCAACTGCCGCTGCAGTTCAAGGGCATGCACCGCTTCATTCCCGTGACGGCGCGGCACCTCGGCTACACCGTCGTCGAGATGCGCGTGACGCATCGGCCGCGCATCGCGGGGGAGACGAAGTACGGCATGGGCATCGTGCAGCGCGCACTGCCCGGGCTGATCGACCTGCTCGCAGTGCGCTATATGCGATCGCGGCGGTGCGCAACGGATCACGCGGAGATCACCACGGAGACATCGCGCCCATGAATGTCCGCAAACGAACCAAGTGGGAACCGGCCGCGCTGATGGTGCTGGTGCTCGGGCTGGGGCTGTGGATCGCGTTCGGGCCGGCCTCCAAGCCGAAGTTTCCGACCGCGGCCGATGCACTCTCGCAGGAGGTCCGAATCGGCAACAACCGCGGCTTGCTCGAAGCCGCCAAGTCACTCGGGACCGGTGGCGACTACGGCTTTCGGTTCTGGATGAAGGATGACGACAGAGCACCGAAGATCATGTCTCGCGCAGAAGCAGAGGAGCACTACAGCAAGCGGAGCGTGGATGAGACGATCAACTCCGGCAGCAACTTGCTCTTCCGCACGCAGGTCTTCCGCGCCCTGAACATCACCACCTGGACCAACATGGTCTGGATCGGCATCGGCCTGCTCGGACAGGTAGCGTTTTCGGGGCGCATGATCCTGCAATGGATGGTGAGCGAGAAGCACCGCAAGAGCGTCATCACCGAGAGTTTCTGGTGGTTCTCGCTCTTCGGGGGCCTCACGCTCTTCAGCTATTTCGTCTGGCGAGCGGACCCGGTCGGCATTCTCGGGCAGGCCTCGGGAATCGTCATTTACATCCGGAATATCCGGCTTCTCCGCAAACACGCCCGCCGCACCGCACGCGAGCAGTAAAGTGGCATAGGCGTCCCGCCCATGTTCTTGGGTACCACGGCTCTCCGAGCCGTGTTCGGGCCGCCGCGGCCCGAGTGCCTTTGTGAACCACCAGACAAACCAAACCCCGAGGCCGAAGCGGCCTCGACATGGGCCAGTAGTCCCATGCCACGCCCGATTTGCGGTTTCCCCCCACTCCCGATACCCTCTCCCCATGCGGATTGTGGTGGACAACGAATCCCTGACGGCCAATCCCGGCAGCATTGCCGAAGCGCTCTCAACCGCGCGGCTCAACGCCGAGCAGCGCGGCCGCGTTGTCATTGAGGCCCTGCTCGACGGCGAGCCGCTCACGGATGCCCAGCTCAGTGATCCATCGACCGCGCCGCGCAGCTCCGGCGAGATGCGGTTCGCAACTGCCGAGCCGGCCGAGCTCGTGGGCTCGACGCTTCTGGGCGTCGCGGACACGCTTGCCGATGTGAAGCAGGAGCAGCAGGCCGCGGCGGAGCTGCTGACGCTCGGGAAGATGAGCGAGGCGATGGACCGTCTTCACCACGCGCTCCGCACGTGGGAGGGCGTCCGCCAGGCCGTCATCGACGGCACCACGCTGATGGGCATGTCCGTTGAGACAACGCGCGTAAAGACGCCCACGGGCGAGCGGGCGATGTCCGATCAGGTCCGCGCGCTGGCGACGAGTCTGGGCGAGGTGAAGCGGGCCTTCGGTGCGGAGGACTGGTCCGCGCTCGCCGATGCGCTCGGTTATGACATGCAGGAGCGGGCGGACCAGTGGCGGGAGACGCTCATCGCGCTCGCCGAGCACATTCGTTCCGCGCGTACGGCGTCGGCCCCGTCTCAGCAGATCGTTTCCTCTTCCCAATCCCTTGGCAGTCCGTGATGCGATACGCTTATCACAGGTGAGGATGGAGCGTTACTCCGTGGCGAGTTCGCAGGCCGAAAAGGCAACAAAGATCGACGCGATGATGGAGCAGGCCAGCAAGGCGCTGGTGTCGCGCGACTACTTCGCGGCGGAAAAGCTCGCTATCGGCGCGCTGCGCCGGGCGAATCAAGAACAGGACTTCGAGCGCATGGCCCGCATCCTCCTGCCCTTGCAGGAAGCACGCCGGCTCAAACGGCAGTTGGCAATCGACACCGAGCGCGTCACCGTCGTCACCGGCGAGATTCCCGCGGGCAAGTCTCTCACATCCGGCTGCTATCTCATCACCCCGCCGCGTGTGGGAGTGGATGGCCGGATGTTGCGCGAAGCGGCCGACGAGAAGCGGACGCCGGTGGTGGTGCTGGTGCGCGAGCCGACCTCGCGCGATGGCATGTGGCCGCTGGTTGCGGTCGGACCGGTGACGGTGCGCGCGAAGGTACCGCCCCCACCCGCGAAGATCGCTCCCGCGAAGAAACCGAAGGTCGCCGCCAAGCCCGCTCAGGGTAAGACAAAAGCCGACCAGCCCGCTACGGCCCAAGTGGCCGCGCCCCCCACTGCCATTCCCAACCCCACACCGACCGCGGAATGGTTCGTTCACGCCGCTGAGTTGCTTGGTGATGAGGCGATCTCGCAAGTCGCCGCGACCCTTCCCGCCGCGGCCCGCGTCGCGGCGCTCTTGGATCGTCTTGAAGCACATCCGAATCACGAGAAGCTGCACCAGCGTCTCGCCGAGGCCTGCCGCGAGGCGGTGCTGGTGCCGCCGCGCAAGCGGCGGCCCGGGATGGAAGAGTTCCTTGACGAGGACTTCTGATCCGGGTTCCGCTTGAGTACCCCGCCGGTCCCCGGCGGATTCCTCGTGATCGTGAGGTTCCCAAAAACCGCCGCGGAGCGGCGGGCCACCCAAACTCACCTGCATCCGCGCGGCTGGCACTCGTAGTAGTTGTACGGCTGGTGGTAATACTCGCGATACGTGTACACCGTGGTCGTCGGATACGCGTAGTACGTCGGGGCCGCATACGCCGGAGCCGCGTAGTATGGGCCGCCCTGATACGACGTCTGACCCTGGTACGAGTTCTGATACGAGCGACGCTCGTTCTGGTCACCGATCACCGCGCCACCTAGGCCGCCCGCGACCGCACCGATCGCCGCACCAGTACCGGCGTTGCCCGAGAGCGAGCCGATGATCGCGCCCGCCGCGGCACCCAAGCCGCCACCGGAGAGCAGACCCTGACCGGCGTTGTTGCACCCGCCCATGAGAACGGACGAAGCGGCAACAACGGTGAGGCCTGCAAGCGTGGCGATGGATTTGCTATGGGTCATGGATAGTTCCTCCTGATAGTTCTACGCATGAAACGCGACGTGGGGTTCGAGAGGCCGCAAGGAAAGAGTCCAAGCCGTCAAAGCGTAGATTCGCACGCGACGAACGGAATACGTATACAGATCGGGATTCCCCCACCCCCCACCCCCCCACCCCCGCACCCTCCCATCCTCTTTATTCGCAGCGGTGGCCCGCCCTGATTCAGCGATGCGCCGATGGCTTTCGCCACTATTTGAGATAGGGAAAGGAGGGGGGCCAAGCGCAGGGAGCATGGCTTTGGCGAACGCGCATCAAAAAAGACCGCGGCGGGCGAAGCACTCCGTCCGTGTGGGTTGGGAGTGGCTCGTCCGCCGCGATCCAATACCAAGAAACGAACGCACCCGTGTGCGCGGGCTGTAGGTGCAGCCCTGTGCAGGTTTCCGGTCTATGGGAACCGCGGCGACTCTGCACGTTCGCCGGCCCCGGGGCACAAGAGGACTCTTACCAGATCCTCTTGATTCAATCCCGCCTCGCCCGGCCGCGCAACGTGCGCGAACCGTGCAGAGCAGGCCGCCGGGACGTGATTGATTTGTTTACGCCGCGAGCTTCATCACGCCGGGCGCGACGATCGTCGCGCCCGTCACGCTGAATCCGCCGCCGTCCACGCCAAACTGCACGGTCACGGCGTCGCTGGGTGCGCCATACAGGTTGCCGCGGCGGCCCTGGATGATGTACTGCACGCCCACGCCCGCGGCCGAGGTCGGCACGCTGGCGTCGGTGAACATGGCGCGGCGGCTCTGCGTGGTCGATCCGGGCACGCCGGTGAGCGTCGAGAAGCCGCTCTGCCCCGGCAGCTTGCGCGAGATGTTGAAGAAGCCGCCGTTGCTGGCCGTCGAGTTGCTGGCGTCCCAGGACATGCTGATCGCGCCGCTGGATTCCAGCGTCACCTGCATGTTGGTCGGCTTGCCGGGCGCGGGCAGCGGCGTGGGGGCGGCGGGCATCGGGATGTCCGCCGCGCCGTACACCGCGCTCGGGTCAACCTGCAACTCGGCGAAGGTCTTGATGGAGCGGATCATGTCCGCGGCGATGTCGCGCATGATCCCGGTCTTGCCGGTGTAGCTGGTCGTGGTGCCTTTGGCGACGGCGCGGGCCGTCTGATTCAAGTTGTACGCATCGCGTGCCGCCTTGGTGGCGTTCGTGAGCGAAACGCACATCTGCGGGGTCAGGCCAAAGGCCAGAGGCGTCTGCGACCAGATCGGCACATGGGTTTCGCAGAACTGAATCTGCTCGAGTTTGGTATCCGGCAAGACGCTTGACATGGTGAAAGACTCCGTTGGCACAGAGCCCGTCCAGTTCGCACACGCCAAGCACCCGAAAAAACGTATTGCGGAGAACATCTCCGCGAGTGCCGGGCGCACGCGAGCGGGACTGCTCGTGGCCGCAATGCTCATCGCTCGTTCTCGGGCCTGACTTTGGTCGAAGGTCCGGAATTATTCACCGCGGAGAACGCGGAGTGCGCGGAGGAATGCAAAAGTCCTTGAAAAGATGAAGAAATGGGCATGTGTGATGCTCGAAAATATTTTCGTCCGCCACACCTCGCGGTCGGCAACGTCCCGAATAACCGACGGAATTGTTTCCTTCCGGTCCCGGACGGTGACCATCCGGGACCGGAAGGAGACCTTCGTGGACCGGAAGAAGACCATCCGGTACCAGATGGCGTCCGTCCCGGGCAGGACGGTGAGCGTCCGGCCCTTGAAGGTGAGCATCGGGGACAGGATGGCGAGCGTCGGCCAGCAGATCACGCCCGTGCCACCGGCTTTCGCGGCTTGGGGGGTGGGCGAACGCCGGTGCGGTCAACCCGCGATGTTCGACAGGCGTGCGGCACCGATTGATCTCGTGCCACCGATTCTGTTAGGACGATGTAAAGAACGTGATTGCATGGTGAATAAGGGAGGGATTTTACTGGCCACGCGGGAGCAGAGCCGGTAGTCTGGCTGGCGACTGGTCCTTAGCCACCGACGCCACACTTCAGGAGTTTCCGCATGATCTGGTTCCGCACACGTTCGGGTTCCTCTCTTGTCGCCCTGCTGGGCGCGGCCGCCCTTGCACTGCTGCCATCGAGCGCGCTGGCGGTGGGTGGGCAGCACACCACGCTGGCATCGTTGCAAGCCAACATTCGTGCCAACTCGATTCTCGAGCCCTTCAACGGCCCCGATAGTCCTGCGGTCCCGTCCATCGCGTTCGGCAGCGGCGGCTTTCAGGCGACCCTCGATAGTGAGAACCCGGCCTTCGGCATCTTCCGAACCTCCACCCTGGGTGTCGGCTCGGCCTCTCCGGCCGAAGGCACGAAGTTTACCTTCACCGGCCGCCCCGTCTCCGCATTCGGCGGAACCTTCCGCGTGAACAACGGCACCCTCACCTCCGTCGGCGGCACGATCTCGGTCGTCACGGACACGGGCGAGAGTTTCACCTTCCCCGTTCCCGTGGCCGGGCAGTTCTTCGCCATCACCACCGCGCGCCCCTTCACCTCCGTCACGTTCAACACCGTCCCGGCTGCCATCGGATTTGAGACGATCGACGACGCGTATGTCGGCATCGCCGCAAACGCGCTAGAGCTCACCGACCAGTGCGCCGACGCCGAGACTATCTCGCCGTTCGGGGCGGAGCAGTATCCCTTCACCACCGTCGGCGCCACCCCCACGCCCATCGCCGGCTCGTGCGCCACCGCGGACACCGGCGCGGACGTCTGGTTCCGCTTCCTGCCCACCGTGACCGGCAACGTTGACATCAGCACCTGCGGCGCGAGCTTCGACACCATCCTGCGCGTCTTCGACACCTGCACCAGCACCCCGCACCTGTTCTGCAACGATGACTCCTGCACGGGCGGGGCCGGTGCGTTGGCCTCGCGCGTGCAGTTCCGCTGCGTGGCGGGCGAGGACTACCTCATTCGCATCTCCGGCTTCGGCGGCGCGACCGGCTCGGGCAACCTCACCTTCTCCGTCGTCCCCGACTGCCGCGCCGACTTCAACCACAACGGCGGCAAGGAAGTGCAGGACATCTTCGACTTCCTGGCGGCGTGGTTCGGTGCGTGCTGAGAGGTGCTCTGTCAGGCGGGTGAGTCGAGGAGCTTCTTGAGCTCGCGGCGGACGACCTTGCCGGTCGCGTTGCGCGGCAGCGCATCGACCACGCGGATCTCATCGGGGACCTTGTATCCGGCGAGTTTGCTGCGGCACCACTGGATCAGCGCCTTTTCGAGATCGGACGCGGGATCGGGTTTCGGGTTTCGGGTTTCGGGTTTCGGGTTCGAAGCATCAGACCCGAGACCCGAAACCCGATCCCCGAGACCCGCCCCCCCCGCTTCTTCCCTCAACTCCACAAACGCCACCGGCAGCTCCCCGCGCATCGGGTCTTTCTTGCCGACCACGCCGGACTCCTTCACAGAGGGATGCGCGTTGAGCACCTCCTCGATCTCGCGCGGAAACACGTTCTCGCCGCCGATGATGAGCATCTCCTTCAGCCGTCCCGTGATGGAGAGCATGCCGTCGGCATCGAAGCGGCCGATGTCGCCGGTGCGGAAGTAGCCGCGCTCGTCGAAGGCATTCGCCGTCTCTTCCGGCAGATGGAAGTACCCCTGCATGACGTTCGGGCCCTTCATGCGGATCTCGCCTTCTTGGCCTTGGGGGACTTCTCGCCAAGTGTCGGGTTTCGGGTTTCGGGTTTCGGGCTTCGGAAGAGAGGGCTCGGACCCGAGACCCGAAACCCGAGACCCGAGACCCGACCCCCCCGATTCACCAAACCCCTCGATCGCCACAATCCGCTGATCCATCCGCGGCAATGGCTTGCCGACGGTCCCGCGCTTCCACTCCTCCGGCCGACACCAGTTCGTCACCGGGCTGGTCTCCGTCAGCCCGTATCCCTCCGCGATGGTGACGCCGAACTTCTCCTTGAACGTGTCGAAGACCACCTGCGGCAGCGGTTCGCCGCCGCTGACGAGATATCGAATGCCCGCGAAGTCCTCCGGCTTGGAGTCCTTGGCGTGCAGCAGCGCGTTGTACATGGATGGAATGGCGACAAAGAGCGTCGGCCTGTGCTCTCTAAACGCTTTGATGATCCGACCCGGCACGAACCGCGCCGTATACACCGCCTTGAAGCCCACCGTCAGCGGCAGCAAACTCAGCACCGTCAACCCGAACGTGTGAAACTGCGGCAGCACCCCAAACGCGACATCATCCTTCGTGAGATGCACCCACTCCCGAATCTGCTGGATGTTCGCCGTGATGTTCCCGTGCGTGAGCATCACGCCCTTGGGCTTGCCGCTGGTGCCGGAGGTGTAAAGAAGAACGGCGAGTTTGTCATCCGGCACGATCTTGGGCCAGTGGAACTCGTGGAGGGGGGGCATGCCCTTGAAGGAGATGTCGTCGAGTTTGATGATGGAGGGGGCGGCGGGTTTCGGGTCTCGGGTTTCGGGTTTCGGGTGCGGCGTCGTTTCCTTGTCTTCATTTGCGATGTGCGATTTGCCATTTGCGATTTCGTCCTGCCCCACGCAGGCGGCAAACCCATCGCCCAGAAAGTCCACCAGGGCTTGGGCCGTGATGATCGTGTCGCACCCGCAGTCGCGGACGATGTAGTTCATCTCCTCCGGCTTGAGGAGGTAGTTGATGGGGACCACCGTCTTGCCAAGCATCCACCCAGCGAGGGCGGCCATGGGGAAGGCACCGCTGGTGGGGATGAGCAGGCCGACGGTGTCCGTCTTGCACTTGGCGGAGAGCGCGCCGGCGATGTGCATCGCCCCGACCAGCACCTCGATCGCCTTGTACGACCGCTTGTCGTCCACCATGACCACCCGCGAGGGGTTGAGGGCGAGCCGCTTGATGATGGGCCAGTGGATGCTCATGCCTACTCCGTGTGTGACATTGGCTTTCCAGCCCATGCTGCGGCCGCCGTGGGCCGCATTCGTCAACCTGAATCTCACGCCTGACTTGAACCAGACTAAACCCTCGGGCGGCGGCAGCCCGAACCAGCCGCGGCGGGCCACGAAAACCAAGACACGGGCGGGGTGCCCGTGCCACCAAAGCCCGCGGCCGCAATGGACCGATACATTACCGCCCTTCCACCCACTTTGCCCGCCCGATCCCCAGTAGGAACTCACATGCTCCGCCCCGCCTTGGTCGCCGCGCTCCTGTTCGCCCTCGCGTTTCTCACCGGCTGCAAGAAGCCGAACTCGCCGCAGGCGACCGCCACCCCCCCCGCCGCCGAGACGGCGAACATGTCCGCCGTGGACCTGTACAACGCCAAGCGATACGGCGATGCGCTCACAGTCGCCGAGCAGGACGCCCGCACGTTCAAGGGGCGCGACAAGGAAGTCGCCCAGCTCACCGCCGGGCTTTCCGCCTATGCGCTCAACCAGCCGACGCTCGCCAAGCACCACCTCGACTCGCTCACCGGGTCGTCGGACCCGCAGATCGCCGGGCGCGCCGAGGCCGTGCTGGGCCAGATCGCCGAAAAGGCCGGAAACAAGGCGTACGCGGCGGACCTCTTCAAGCGGGCCTCTGCACACCTGGACGGAGACGACTCCGCCCGCGCCGCCGTTCGCGCCGGCAACTCGCTCGCCAAACTGAACAAACCCGTTGAGGCCCAGACGCAGTATCGCAACGCCGCGAATCAAGCCGACTCACTCGCCATAAAACAGACCGCCACCAAGCTCGGGCAGCCCGGGCCGTTCACGATTCAGGTCGGCGCGTTCACGACCAAGGCCGGCGCGGACAAGAAGGCCGCGCAGATGCGAGCGGCAAGCATGAAAGCGGGCCTGGGCACGCCGCGGATTATGCCCGACAACATCAACGGGAAACCCGGCTACACCGTGCAGGTGGGCATGTTCCCGACGCGACCGGCGGCGGAATCCGGGAAAACCAGACTTGGCGGCGGGCAATACATGGTGGTTTCAGCCAACTGAAACGGAGGCATGGGCTTTGGTGGCATGGGCTTTCCAGCCCATGTTCGGGTGCTTCGCCCGAAGTCCGATTGATTGCCGCATGTTGAAAACACCTATCGAGCATCGCGGCCCAAAGCGGCCGCGACATGGGCTGGTAAGCCCATGCCACTTACCGCGCCCGCGAATCCAGCCAGATCGTAATCGGCCCGTCATTCACCAGTGCCACCTTCATGTCCGCGCGGAAGACGCCTGTTTCCACACGCGGGTGGATGGTCCGCACCATATCGACGAACGCGGCGAACTCGCCCTCAGATAGCTCGGGCTTCATGGCTTTATCGAAAGACGGCCGTCGCCCCCGTGCCGCCTCGCCTGCGAGCGTGAAGTTCGGAACCAGCACAATCGTCGCGCCGACATCTATCACCGACTTGTTCATTTTCCCTTGCTCATCCGCGAAGATGCGGATGTGGGCGACCTTCTCGGACATCCAGCGCAGGTCTTCCACTGTGTCGGTCTCCTCCAGGCCGGCAAGCACCAGCAGACCACCGCCCGGAGCGCTGGCACGCAGCACTCCCTCCACTTCCACACTCGCACTCGAGACCCGCTGAAGCACGCACCGCATCGGACCTCCTCCATTCACAATCCGAAACGCTTGGTTGAATCTCGCGGCTGAATCCATCAGCCCCGCGGCCTCGAACCATCGTCGTGACACCATCAAGCATACAACCCGCCATGCCCGGCTCGTCCAACATTCTCATGTGGTTTCGCGCCGATCTTCGTGCCGCGGACAATCCGGCCCTGCACCGGGCCTCGATCGACGCCGCGGCCGCGGGTGGAGCGGTTCTCGCGGTCTTCACCATCTGCCCGGATCAGTGGATAGAACATGACATTTCTGGGGTGAAGGCGGACTTTATTCTTCGCCACCTTCGCGAACTCTCTGCCGATCTCGCAAAGCTTGGCATCCCGTTGCTTATCGAGAGCACGCCACGCTTCGCGGATGTTCCCACGCTGCTTGTCGTGCTCTCCCGTAAGCATGGGTGCACCGCCATCTATTGGAACAAGGAATACGAACTCAACGAAGTGCGACGCGATGCGGCCGTCGCCGCGGCGTGCGCCAAGTCCGGGCTGCGCACCGTTCCGTTCACCGATCAGGCCATGATCGAACCGGGCGAAGTCCGCACGGGTGAGGGACGATTCTTCACGGTGTTCACGCCGTTCAAGAAGGCGCTGTATCGCACCATCGAAGAACGCGGCGGGATCAAAGTTGTTCCCAAGCCAAAGAAGCAGGCCGACAGCGGGATCGCTCCATCATCTATCCCCGATGACATCAAGGGATTCACTTCGCATGTGGGCAACGCGGACACGCTCTGGCCCGCCGGTGAAAAAACCGCCACCAAGCGGCTCAATGCGTTCTGCGCCGCGAAGATCACAAACTACAAACTCGAGCGCGATCGTCCCGCGCTCGACTCCACCAGCGCACTCTCCCCATATCTCGCCGTCGGTTCCATCTCAGCCCGGCAGTGCGTGATCGCGGCCATGGAACACAACAAGGGAATTCTCGATGGCCCGAGCTCGGGCGCGACGCACTGGATCAGCGAGGTCGCGTGGCGCGAGTTCTATCGGCACCTCATGATCGGCTACCCACGCGTCTGCATGGGACGTGCCTTCAAGCCGGACACCGAGCGATTGCGGTGGGAATGGAACGCGCAGCACTTCGCCGCGTGGTGCGAGGGGAGCACCGGTTTTCCGATCGTTGATGCAGGAATGCGCCAGCTCGCCGCCACCGGCTGGATGCACAACCGGGTGCGCATGATTGTCGCCATGTTTCTCACCAAAGACCTCTTCATCGACTGGCACCACGGCGAGCGGTTCTTCATGCGGCATCTGATCGACGGTGATCTCGGTTCCAACAACGGCGGCTGGCAGTGGTCCGCCAGCACCGGCACCGACGCGGCCCCCTACTTTCGCATCTTCAACACCTTCAGCCAGAGCCGCACTTGCGACCCGGATGGAAACTACATCCGGCGCTGGGTTCCCGAACTCGCCGACCTCGAAGGCGGCGAAAAAGGCCCGATACACGACCCGTCGGAACTCCCGCCGCTGGCCCGCACGCGGCTGGACTATCCCGAGCCGATCGTCGATCGCACCAAGACGAAGGATCGAGTTATGAAGGCGTTCCAGTCGTTGTAGCGTTTACGTCGATGAACCCCACGACACATGGGCTTTCTCACCGGCTGGTATCCCCTCTGGCTCCTGATCTTCGACTGGGCGCTGCGCATCGTGCTGGCGACGCACATCATCATGCGCCGGCGGCCCGTCGCCGCGTCGCTCGCGTGGCTCTCGATCATCCTCTTCGTACCAATCTTCGGATTGTTCGTGTATTTCCTCATCGGCGAGACGCGACTGGGCAGCAAGCGGGCCGCGGCGTATGAAAAGCTCACTAAAGGGCTTGAGTCCGAAGCACTCATGCTGCTCACCAAGCGCGGGATGGTCTGTAAACAAGTTGCGCCCGAGTTTGATCAGATTGCGGAGTTTGGCACCGCGGTGTCCGGGCTTCCACCGCTGCGCGGGAATGCGCTCTCGCTGCTGCGCGACAACGCGGGAACACTCGCCGCGCTGGAGCAGGATATCAACGCGGCACGCTCGCACATCCACATGCTCTTCTACATCTGGTGCGACGACGCGGGCGGGCGGCGAATCGGAGATGCCCTCATCCGAGCCGCCGCGCGTGGCGTGCGGGTTCGCGTGCTGGTGGATGGCGCGGGCAGCAGCCGCTTCCTGCGCAGCCCGCTCTGTGCATCCATGCGTGCAGGCGGAGTAAGCGTTGTTGAGGCGCTCCCCACGCAACTGTGGCGGATCCTCTTCTCGCGTCTGGACCTGCGCAACCACCGCAAGATCGCCGTATTCGACGGCGCAATCGCCTACTGCGGCAGCCAGAACCTCTGCGATTCCACATTCCGTTCCTCCAAACGCCGCAATACGGGTGAGTGGATCGACGCCACCGTTCGCGTCGTCGGTCCCGCTGCCCAAGCCCTCGCAGTCACCTTCCTCCGCGATTGGCAACTGGACGCAACAGAAAACATCGAGCATGTGGACGACTTCCTTCCTCCGCTCACGCCCGGCGAAGACGCCGAGTGCATCGTGCAGGTCGTTCCCTCCGGACCCGGCCCGACGCCGCAGGCGATCCATCAAGCGCTGCTCACCATGATCTACTCCGCCCGCGAGGAGATCATCATGACCACGCCGTATTTCTCGCCCGATGATGCTTTGATGCAAGCCGTTTGCGCCGCTGCAACGCGGGGCGTGCGGGTCGTTATCGTCATGCCGGAGGTTTCCGATTCCCCACTAGTCGCCGCCGCGGCCCGCTCGCACTATCTGGACATGCTCGAGGCCGGCGTAGAGATTTATCTCTACAAGGGCGGCCTGCTGCACGCCAAGACCGTCACGCTGGACCGCAACATGGCCCTTGTCGGCTCGACGAACATGGACCAGCGCTCCTTCTTCCTGAATTTCGAGGTCACGCTGTTCATCTACGACGATGACTTCGCATCCGTGTTGCGTTTCCTGCAAACCGACTACCTTGCCAAGTCGGATCGCATCCACCTTGACCAGTGGCGCACACGCTCATCGCTTGCGGTACTGCGAGATAACTCCGCACAGTTGCTTGGGCCGCTGCTCTAGCTCTTTGCTCCACCCACCCACACCTCGCCCGGTATCGCCGCAACGATGCGGCCCGCGTGCTTTCCCGCCGCCGCTCGCAACCGCTCGATCGGCTCATTCAGCGGCTCGCGTCCCAGCACAAACGTCGAGTGGTGCATCGGCAGCAGCACGCCGCGCGGCGTACCGCCCGAAAGCCGCGTGTACATGCTCCAGACCTGCTCAGGCGTCGCGTGCGCGTGCTCCCACGGGTTGTATCCGCCGATGCCGAACAGCGCCAGATCGACGCCGACCGGCCCGAGTGAGTCGAACGCGTGCGTGTGCGCCGTGTCGCCCGCGAACAGCACCCGCCCGTCCGCGCTCTCCAGCAGATACGAGTTGAAACGCCGGTGCCGATCCAGCGCGGTCCGCGCGCCCCAGTGCTCCGGCTGCATCGAATGCACCACCACGCCGGACCCGCCGAGCCGCAGCGACTGTCTCCACGGAAGTTCCAGCACCTCGCCGAATCCCGGCGGAATGAGCTTGCGCGTGTGCTGCGCCGTCACCACCATCGCGCCCTTGCCCGGTCCGCTCGCGAGCCGCTTGAGGGATGGCCGATCCAGATGGTCAAAGTGCGCGTGCGAAAGCATCACCACATCAATCTTCGGCAGGTGATCCACATCCGCCGCAGGCGGTGAGATACGGGCCATTCCGATGGTGATCCCGCCCACACTCATCCCGATGCGTCGGCTGAACACGGGGTCGGTCAGAATGTTCAATCCGCCGATGCGCATCAGCACCGTCGCGTGGCCGATCCAGAACGCGCCGAGTTCATGCTCGCTCACCCGGGCCAGGCCCGCGGCCGGATCCATCCCGGCGTGCCGATGGTTGCGCTCGCGCACCGAGGCGATCACCTCGCGGGTGTACTTCGGCACCGCCGCGCGTGTGCCGTGGAACGCGGACTTGAAGCCCATGCGTCGGGACGTGCCACCACCACCACAGCCACCACCGCTCCCGCCGCGTGGTTGCCCAGCTCCGCTATTGCTCGTTTCACTGGCCAACAAATGCCCTTCCTACAGCGCGTACACGATCGCGCCAATGGGCACAACCGTAGAGTGCCCACCTACTACGCGGCGAATCCGCTTTCGTTCAGCACCGGCACCGCTTTCACCGTACACTCCGACTGCCATTCGGGCAGTTTGCCGCCGCGGGGAGGCCACAGGGAGCGTTCATGATTAAGCTTGGTTTCTACGGCGCGGCGGGCGAAGTCACGGGTTCCTGCTACCTCCTCACCACCGATCGCGCCCGCGTGCTCATCGACATGGGCATGCACCAGGGCGAGCGCGAGGCGGATGAGCACAACCGCCGACCTCTTCCGTTTGACTCGCGCGACCTGAGCGCTGTCGTTCTCACCCACGCCCATTTGGACCACTGCGGTCGCCTGCCCCTGCTGGTGAAGGCCGGATATCACGGTCGCATCCACTGCACCGCGCCGACTGCCGAGATCACCGGCATCATTCTGAATGACTCCGCGAAGTTGCAGGAGAACGACGCCGAGCGATTCAACAACCGGCTCCGCGGCCCGGGCGAACCAGCCGAACAACCTCTTTACATCGCCGAGGATGTTGCACGCACGCTGCCGCTGCTAACGAGCCAGAACTACGACGAGCCCCGCGAGATCGCGCCGGGCATCACCATCAAGTTCGTGGATTCGGGCCACATCCTCGGCGCGGGCAGCGTGCAGATGACCATCCACGATGGGACGCGCACGCTGATCATCGCGTTCTCCGGCGACGTTGGCCCCGTGAACTCGCCGATTCTTCGCGACCCGATCACGCCGGTGCCCGCAGATGTTGTCCTGCTCGAATCCACCTACGGCGACCGCGACCACAAGCCGCTGGAATCCACGAAAGTGGAGTTTCTCGCAATTCTCCGCGAGGCGCAGTCGGTGGGCGCGAAAGTGCTCATCCCCGCGTTCGCGGTCGGGCGCACGCAGGACCTGATCTATCACATGGGCGAGTTCCTGCGAGATGGCGATCTGCCGCGGCTCAACGTCTATGTGGACAGTCCGATGGCCGTTGCCACGACCGATCTCTACATCCGCCACAAGGAGGTGTACGACCAAGAGTCTCGCGAGTTGCTTGCCCAGAAACTGTCACCTCTGGAGTTCCCAGGGCTGACCTACACCCGCACAATCGAAGAGTCCAAGCGGCTCAACAACATGCAGGGCTGCATGGTCATAATCGCCGCCAGCGGCATGTGTACCGGCGGGCGCATTCTGCACCATCTCTACCACAACATCGGCAATCCGAACACGCATGTCGTGATCGCGGGCTACCAGGGCCAGGGCACGCTCGGGCGAAAACTCGTCGATGGGGCGCAGCGCGTCCGCATCTTCCGCGAGGATGTGCCGGTGCGGGCCAAGGTTCACACGCTCGGCGGGTTTTCCGCACACGCGGGACAGTCTGGGCTTGTCGCGTGGGCCGCGCCGTTTGCGCAGTCCAAGCCACGCATGTTCCTGACGCACGGCGAAAACGGCCCACGCAACGCGCTGCTGTTGAAGCTGAAGGAACGCTATGGCATGGATTGCGCGATGCCGCTGTATGGGGATGTCGTCACGCTCTGATGCTCACGCGGATTCAATGCGGGCAAGTACTTGCTGTGCCGTTTCTCGAACCACGGGTACTTCGCTCACTGTGGCTGCGATCACGCGCACACGCTCAAGCAGTTCAGCATTCGGACTTGTCGCCAGTGCGTTGCTGGCGATCACCAGCGCGTTCCTTCGCAGCATCGCCACGCTCGCCCGCTTTCCCGCAGACGGCCCGAACACGCGCGATCGGTCCTGTTCGGTCCAGCCCAGAATATCGAGTATCGGAAGCCGCGATCGCACGCCGGAATCGTCGGAATACGCCGCGTTCACGCGGCCATCAAACATCGCATCACCCTCATGCCGGCGATTGAACGGGCAGACATCCTGGCAAACATCGCACCCGATGAGACGATTACCCACGCCCGCGTGCAGCGATGCATCGATCACGCCGCGACGCTCCAGCGTGAGATACGACACGCACCGCGTCGCGTCCACTTTGTAGGGCGTTATCGCCCCCGTCGGGCACGCATCAATGCACGCCGTGCATGATCCGCAATGGTCCGTGCCTCGAAGTGGCATGGGCTTACTAGCCCATGTTTCGGGCGCTTCGCCCGAAGTGCCTTTTTCTTTTTCTTTCCCACTCCATCCCATGTCCAACGTCGTCGCCACCCCACCCAACAACAAATAACTCCCCAGCCGCGGCTCGATCATCAGCGTGTGCTTCCCGATGAACCCGATCCCCGCCCGCATCGCGTGCTCGCGCTCCATTGCGGGGCCGGTATCCGTGAACGCGCGAAACTTCGCGCTCGGGTATTCCTCGCGCAACCGATCGCAGAGCGCGTGCAGACGCTTCTTGATGACAGTGTGATAATCTCGCCCCCGTGCGTACTTCGCAACCACACCCTCGGCGACCCCCACATCCGCTTCGTGCTCCGCAGCGCCCCGCGCCGCGTACTGATCTGCAACCACAATCACACTCTTCGCCCCCGGAAGCAGCCGCCCCACATCTAGTCGCTCTTCCAGCATCTCCGCGAGATACCCCATGTCCCCGTGGCGGCCATCTTTCAGCCATTCCAGATATTCCGTGCGACGCGAACTCGGTTCCGCCGGTGCAACACCCGCCCGCGCGAACCCCATCGAGAGGCACGCTCGCACCACAGCATTGCCAAGTTCACGCGACTCTTCACTCACGAGGCGATCGTATGTGCCTTGTTTCGTGGCACGGGCTTACCAGCCCGTGTTCGGGCCGCTTCGGCCCCAATGCCTTGTTGAACAAACAAATTAGGACCGGCGGCTTACGCCGCTCGGCTCTGATTTACCACGGACAACTTGCGCGGCCTGCTCCACCTTCCCGCCCAGCCAACCCCACATCGTCCGCGATGCCGCCGCCAGCGCCTCTTCCGCCGCGCCCAGTCCCGGCACCCACGCACGATCCCACTCGAACACCAGCGGCCCCTCGAACTTCGCCGCCGTCAGATTGCGCACGAACTCCTGACAGGCCAGCTCGCCCGCGCCCAGCGCGACCGGCGTGCCGTCCTTCGCATCCTTGATGCGCGCGATCCAGAGCTTGTCGCCCAGCAGCCGCACCGCTTCCGCCGGATCCTCGCCGTTCTGGACCCCGACCGCTTGCGAGTAACTGGCACCCAGCAGCGGGTGGTTGATGCTCCCGATAATCTCCATCAACTGCGCGGCCGTCGTAAACGACCCGCCGTTCTCGATCGCCACCTGCACGCCCGACTTGTCCGCGTGATCGACCACGAGCCGCAGCCGGTCGGTGATCCGCTTCAGCGCGACCTTCCGCGCCTCGCGGGCCGGATACTCGTACGCGAACACCCGCACCAGCGGGCACTCGATTCCCACCGCTAGATCAATCGCCCGCTTCCCCTCGCGGATCGACTTTTCCGCCGCACTCCCGAACACGCCCACCACCGGCGGCCAGATCGGCTCGTCAAATCGGACGCCGGTAGCCAGCACCAGCGGCTCCACGCCGCGCTCGCGGAACATGGCGCGGGTCTTCTGCTCGCTGGTCAGCGCGGGGTCGCACGCGAATTTCTTGGAGTCATCGCCAAACGTGCGCAGCTCCACCGCCTCGAATCCGAGCGCGAGGGCACGCTCGGCAACCTGCGTGAGTGTCCATTCCGGGCAGGCGACGGTGCTGAACGCGGGCTTGAGCATGAGCGGAAAATCCTCCATCACGGACCATGAAACCGCGGCGAAACACGACGCGGCTTTCATTCAATTGTAACGGCACCTCCGCCCGCGTGCCACTGGGAGGGAGGTAATCGCGTTCCCCTCTTTACGAGCCCTCCGCGCAAGCGGAGGATGTACGCATGGAGAGGGATGCACGCGACAGATTCCTCCGCTTGCGCGGAGGGCTCGTATGGCGGATGGTGCCATACTTGGCGAAACTCCTACCCAAGTGGCAGAACCACCGCGAAGTCCGAGCCCTTCCCCACCTCGGACCGCACCGTGATCTGTCCCCCATGCTCCTCGATCAACCGGCGCGATGTGGGCAATCCCAGCCCGCTCCCGCCGCTTTTGGTCGTGAAATATGGCTTGAATATCTGCGTCAGGGTTTGGGCATCGATCCCTGGGCCTGTGTCGATGACGTGCAACTCAGCCGCACCGACGCTACCGGCGTCCGCGCTCGCACGTGGCACACCCTTGTCCACGCGCGTGCGGAGCAGCAGTTCCTTGGGAGCGCCCGTGTTCGGTGTGCTCGCCATCGCCTGCGTCGCGTTGATGATCAGGTTCAGGAGCGCTTGCTTCACCGCTCGCACATCCACGCTGGCGCGGATCGCGCCCGGCGCGAGTTCGGTCCGGATGCGAACACCCAGCCGCTCCGCCTCCGGCAGATAAAAATCCGCAATCTCCGCGATCATCTCGTTGAGATCAACCTCGCGCTTCTCCAGATGGATCTGACCCGCGAACTCCAGAAAGTCCTGCAGGATGCCGCGCAGACGCTCCGTTTCGCGTTGCAGCGCCTTGGTCCTGTTCAGCAGCCGGCTTGTCTCATCCTGTCCGAGATTCAGTTCCTGAATGCCCTCAACCAGAAGCTGCGCGTTCAGCCCGATCGTCGAGAGCGGATTCTTGATCTCGTGCGCCAGCCCACCCGTCATCGAGCCGATCTCGGCCATGCGCTCTGCCTGGCGCGCCCGCCGTTCCGCGGCCCGCGCCTGATCCACATGCCGGCGCAGCACCACCCACGATGCACCCGCCGCAACGAAGCCACCAAGCCCAAGCCCGATCAGTCCTGATGCGATATCCACGCCGCGAGCATAGTGCAATCAGATGGGTCATAGACGTCGTATCCGCCCATACGACCTATTTCCGCCGCTTACACTCTCCCCGACTCAGCGCCGCGGCGACCGCGAGTATGTCCGCTTGGGCACCACGACGTTCAACGATTCTGTGCGCGCCACACGAGTCGCGTGCCAGCCCTTGTCCGTGAGTTCCGCGTCGTACGCCACGGACGATCCATCTTTGAGCACCTTGAATCCATCGCCCTGGATCTTGCTGAAGTGGGCGAAAATATCCTGCCCTTCCGGCCCGATGATGAAGCCGTACCCCTTCTTCGGGTCAAACCACTTCACAAGGCCGGTGACATCGGTGATTTTCTGCGTCGCGATCTCAGACATCCAGAAGCCCCTTGGCGCGTGCATTCAAGCGAACGGGACAACACCCTTCGCGAAAAGGTCTTGGAAGCACGCAACCCGAGAGAACCGCCCACATCCCCAGCCCTGCCAGCTCACCCACCTCGCGCCACGCACGCACCCGCACACCGCCCACCATCGCTGGTGCCGGTACGAAACAGGATGAATGCAACACATGACGCATGACATTTCCACACGAGTGAGCTGACTTGTCCCCCCAGACTACCAAGCGTGCAAGGGTTTCGCCAAGACACTTATTGCGGGTGTGTGCATAACTCATGTGCAAAATCTCACATGACATAAAAAATCCGCGCGGCACGGGCCGCGCGGATTTGATTGCAACTTCATATCCATCCACGACTTGCGACAACCGACAGGGGGAATATCACAGGTCGTGGCTGGTGCTCACGACAATCAGATCACCGGCGACCACGGCCACCGCCGCCATCGCGACGACCGCCGCCGCCGCCACCGTCACGGCGGCCGCCACCACCACCGCCGTATCCGCCGCCACCACCTCCACCACCGCCGCCGGAGTCAACGCCGGCCTCGGCCAGTGGGGGATCGCTGATGCCTTCTTCGATCATCACGGCCTTGCGGCTGAGTTTGATCCGGCCCTGATCGTCCACGAGAATGACCTTGACCTTGATGGTGTCGCCGATCTTCACCACCTGGTTGACGCTCTGCACATATTGATCCGAGAGCTCCGAGACGTGGCACATGCCGTCGGTGCCGGGGGCCAGCTCGACGAACGCGCCGAAGTCCTTCACGCTCACGACCTTGCCGGTGTAGACCGTGCCGACCTTGATCTCCTCGGTGAGCGCCTCGATCTCGCTCTTGCACGCCTCGATCGCCTCGCCGTTGGGCGCGGAGATCATGACGGTGCCGTCGTCCTCGACATCGATGCCGACGCCGTACTTCTCCTGCAGGCCGCGGATCATCTTGCCGCCGGGGCCGATGAGCTTGCCGATCTTCTCGGGGTTGATGTGGATCGTGACCAGGCGCGGGGCGTACAAGCTGATGCTCGAACGCGGCGCGGGCAGAATCCGCTCCATGATGTCGATGATCTCGATACGGCCCTTGCGGGCCTGCTCGAAGGTGCGCTCGATCTGCGCGATCGAGAGCCCGCGGGCCTTCAGGTCCAGCTGGATTCCGGTGATGCCCACGCGGGTGCCGGAGACCTTGAAGTCCATGTCGCCGAAGAAGTCCTCTTCGCCGATGATGTCGGTGACGAAGACCTCGTTCTGATCGTTCTCATCGGTGAAGCGACCGACGGAGATGCCCGCGACCGTGCCCTTGATAGGGACGCCCGCGTCCATCAGCGCCAGGCACCCGCCGCAGACGGAGGCCATCGACGAGGAGCCGTTGCTCTCGGTGATGTCGCTCACAACGCGGATGGTGTAGGGGAACTCTTCCGGGCTGGGCAGCACGCCCATGAGCGAACGCTCCGCCAGCGCGCCGTGGCCGATCTCGCGCCGGCCGGGGCCGGTGATGCGCTTCGCCTCGCCGGTGGAGAAGGGCGGGAAGTTGTAGTGCAGGGTGAACTTCTTAGAATACTCGGGCAAAAGCCCGTCGATGATCTGCTCATCCTTGCCCGTGCCGAGCGTGACGGAGACCAGCGACTGCGTCTCGCCGCGCTGGAACAGGGACGAGCCGTGCGTGCGCTCGAAGACTCCAACGGCACCGGTGATCTGGCGGAGCTGGGTGGGCTGGCGGCCGTCGGCGCGGTGGCCGTGCTCAACAATCAACTTGCGGGTGGTACTCTCTTCCAGGCGACGCAGCGCGTGCTTGGCCTGGGCGCGGTTCTTTGTCGTCCTGGCGAAGGTGTCGTAGTTGCCGCTGGGATCGACCTTGAAGTGCTGATCCAGAATCTCGCTGATGAGCTTGTCCACCGCCTCGTTGCGGTCCTTTTTGCCGGGGATGCGACGAGCCGTGAGCATCCGATCCGCGGCGAGCTTCTTCACCGTATCCGTGATCTCCTGCGTGGGCAGGAGACACTCGCCATCGCGCTTGGGCTTGCCGGCCTTGGCGACCAGCTCGTTGATGAGCTCGAGTGTCTGGCGGATCGCGTCGTTGCCGGCCTCGATGGCTCCCAGCACGCCCGCTTCATCGACCTCGGCCGCGCCGACTTCGATCATATTGATGCCGTCCTTGTGACCCGCGAGGACCAGATCAAGGTCGGAGTATTCCAGCTGCGTGACCGTCGGGTTGATGACATAGCGCAGGCCATCATCCGTGTGGACGCGGCCGACGCGCACGGTGGCGGTCGGACCCTCAAACGGAGCATCGCTCATCGCCAGCGCCGCGCTGGCCGCCGTGCCCGCGAGCACGTCGGAGTCGTTCTCGCCGTCGTGGCTCATGACGAACACCTGCACCTGGATCTCGTCCACGAAGCCGTCCGGAAAGAGCGGGCGCATCGGGCGATCGATCATGCGCATGGTGAGAACTTCCTTCTCATTGGGCGCACCCTCGCGCTTGCGGAAGCCGCCGGGGAACTTGCCCGCGGCGGAGGCCTTCTCGCGGTAGTCCACGGTGAGGGGGAAGAAGTCCAGACCTTCGCGCGGTTTGGCGCGCACGACGGTCGCCAGAACGGTGGTGCCGCCATAGGTCGCGATCACCGCGGCGTCGCAGAGCTTGGCGATCTTGCCGGTCTCGAGGATGAGCTTGCGCCCGCCGATTTCCCGCTCAAGGCGGATGGAACCCAAAACGGAACCGTGTTGCGCTGTCATGTCTTCTACCTCTGTCCGCCGCGGCGGACGTTTGGACCGGAACCTCGCGGACCTCCCGCTGGGCGTGCAGGGGGGTCAACGCATGGCCGGCCGCTCTGTGATCATCCGCAGGGGAGATCCCGAAGGCAGAAGGCGAAGGGCTGTCTTGGGTACCCCGGTTCTCCGAACCGGGACACTGAGTAGCCCGGTTCTCCGAACCGGAACCCGGTTCGGAGAACCGGGCTACCCAAACAGCCAACCGCCCACTGCCACCCGGTCCCGAATCCGCGAACGCCCCTTATCCCCCCCGAATCGAAACACAATAAAAAAACCGCGTGTCTTTCGACGCGCGGGCTTGTATGGCTTACTTGCGCAGACCCAGCTTGCCGATCAGAGCCGTGTAGCGGTCCTGGTGCTCGCGGGCGAGGTACTTCAGCAGGCGGTTGCGGCGGGAGACCATCTGGGTCAGGCCGAGGCGGCTGTGGTTGTCCTTCAGGTTACCCTGCAGGTGCTCGCTTAGCGCGGAGATGCGCTCAGTCAGAACGGCGATCTGGACATCCGGGGAGCCGGAATCCTTCGCGTGCGTGCGGTGGGTCGTGATCGCGGACTGCTTGCGCTCGGCGGAAATCATGCTCGTGTCTCGTTCCGGTGTGGGTTGAGTGCTGGGTTGCCCCGTTTGACCCATCGGGTCCGCACGGAGGCAGGTTTAAACAGTAGGCAAACCCCCCCATCCGATCAATCTGACACGCACCCGACAGCCCCAACATTGCCCCGGGTTTGTCCGGGTCTATTCTCATGCCCGCATGAAACTCTCCCGCCGCGTCAGTGATCTGAAGGCCTCCGCGACCATCGTGGTGATGAACCGCGCCAAGGACATGCAGCGTCAGGGCATTGACGTCATCTCCTTCGCCGCGGGCGAGCCGGACTTTGACACCCCCCAGCCCATCAAAGACGCCGCCATCAAGGCCCTGCAGGGCGGCATGACCAAATACATGCCCACCATGGGCGACCCCGAAACACGGGGAGTCATTGCCGAGAAGCTCACAACGGTCAACGGCATCCCCAATGTGACGGCCGACCATATCGGCATCTCCTCCGGCGGCAAGCACGCCCTGTACACGGTGCTGCAATGCCTGTTCGATTTTCCGGCTCATGGCGAGCAGCCGCTGGAGTGCCTGCTGCCGGTGCCGGCGTGGGTGAGCTATGCACCGCTGTCGGAGCTTGCGGGCGCGACGGTGGTGGAGATTCCCAGCTCGGTGGGGTCTGACTTCAAGGTGACGCCGGAGCAGATCAAGCAGGCGATCACGGCGCGCTCGCGGGTGCTGATCCTTTGCACCCCCAGCAACCCCTGCGGCACGATGTACAGCGAGGCCGAACTCCGCGCCATCGCCAAGGTTGTGGATGAGGCGAGCAAGACCATCGCGCCTGATCTGGTTGTGCTCGCGGATGAGATCTACGAGAAGATCACCTATGGCGGCATCCCCCACTTCTCCATCGGCTCCGTGCCGGAGATCGCGGAGCGGACCATCACGCTGAATGGGCTCTCGAAAGCGTACTCCATGACCGGATGGCGCATCGGCTACACGTGCACCTCCGGCGCGTGGGGGCTGAAGTTCATGAAGGCGATGGCAACGCTGCAGGGGCAGATGACGACCAACATCACATCGTTTGTGTATCCCGCGATCCGCACCGCGATCCGCGAGTGCGAGCCGGAGACGCAGAAGTTCTGTGCCGCGTTCGGCAAACGGGCCGCGCTGATTCATCAGCGGATGTCGTCGATCCCAGGGCTGATTGTGCCGCGCCCGACCGGCGCGTTCTACGCGTTTCCGGATGTGTCGGCGCACTTCGGCAAGAAGTCTCCCGCGGGCGCGGCGATCACCTCAGCGCAGTCCTTCTGCGAAGCGATGCTGGCGGAGGTGAAGGTCGCCGCAGTTCCCGGCGAGGACTTCGGCGGCTGCGGCAAGAACCACGTCCGATTCTCTTTCGCGTGTTCGGAAGAGAACATCAACAAGGGCATGGACCGGCTGGATGCGTTTGTTCGCTCGCTGCGGTAGTCCGCAAGAAGTCTCTCGCATAGGCGCAAATGCGCAGAGGAATACAGGGAAAGAGTGGGTGCGAGGTATTCGCATCCACACTTCCACAACATTCTCCGATCCGTATTTTCCCGACTTGCTCTGCGCCTTTGCGCCTCTGCGCCTTTGCGAGAGACCTCTTCTCAAGGCGCGGGCGCATCCGGATCATCCTGCACCGGCTCGCTGGCATCCCTCGGCTTGGTCTGAACGCCCTTCGCACCGCGAACAGGATTCGCAACGGGCTTCGTCGTCGCCATCACCGTGCGCGGGTGCGGCAGCACCGGCAACTGATGCTTTGCACGCACCTCGTTCTGCGTTGTGAGCAGCGCATCAAAGTCTGCGAGGTTGATCTCATTGTATTTTCCAAGAGGCAAAGCGATCGGCACCGTCGCCGGGTCGGTCGGATTCAGCGCCGGATCGGGCCACCCCACCGCAAGCCAGAGTTCCTCATCGGTTTCCGTCGGTTTGATGCCGTGATACGTGAACACCCAATCCCCGGCGCGATGCGCCGGCCCGCTCAGCGCCGGATCCGCCCGAAGCCCAATACGAAATGCCCGCGTGCCGGACATCGCCGGAAACCCAAGCTGGCTGATCGTGATGGTGCAGACGGTGCAACCGTTCGTGGTCGAGCGCGAACCGAGCAAGATGAACTCGCCCGGACTGCTCCGGCTGTCTATCAGCATCTCCGCGCCGTGCGACGGATACGGCTTCCCTTCCTTTGCGTAGTCCTGAAATCGTGAGGACATCCCGGTCGCCGCGTTGACTCCGGATGTCCACATCGTCGGCATCGCCACACTCGCCATCGCGGCGGATGTGCTTCTGCCCGCCGCCATCACCGCTACCACCATTCCGCCGATGGCCAATCCGATGATCAGCACGATCGGCACCGCCGTCACCAGCAAACCACGCCACTTCGAGACTTTTTGCGCCCGCGACAGCATGAACCCCGCCGAGAGCGCCCACCAGAGCGCGGCGAACGGACTGAGATAAAACCCAAAGCACGGCACCGCCATCAGAAAGTTGTTCCCCGCGCTGTAGCAGAACGCGTGCAGGGTTCGCCGGAAACCCGATTCCGTGCCGCCAGTAAGATGCAGCAAGAGGTGCGCCGCTCCGGCCCACACCACCACCAGCAACGGCGCGACCACCAGCGTCACCAGCCCAGCAGCGAACATTCCGAACCCAGCCCCCGCTCCGCTGGCGGACATCGCACTTATCCCGATCACCCAGAAGATGAAAGGCATTCCGCTTAGCAATGCCTGCAACACCACATGGATGCTCATGTATCCGATCGCCCGCCACGCCCCGCTCGGCTCGGGCACCGCGTCAATGGTCCGGTGCGGGTTCGCGATCGCCATCCCCATGGTTGCGAAGAACGCCGTGAACCAGTTCCGCTCCCGACGCTCCACCCACGGCACCACCGTCACCTGCGTCTGCCGCTCCGTCACGCCCTCAGTGGGGAGCAGCACCATCTCGTCCATGTCAATGACCTTGGTGCAGCGCACGCACGCGAACGTCCGCGGCACCAGGTGCCCCTTCTCGCCCGTTCCGTAGTACGCCATCTCGCAGTGCGGGCAGCAGAAGCGCACCGAGTTCAGGATGAACTCGTGCTCGCTGGGCAAAAACGGCGTGCCGCACTCGGGGCAGATCCGATCCGTGAGTTGCCAGAGGGGATATTCGCAGGACTTGCAGCGCATGGCGGATGATTGTTGGCCATGCAGCGTACCAGGTTTCAGCGTGTGCCGTACATTCCGGAAATCGGTGCCAGCGGCGGCACAGCGCCGCTGTCCCATTTCTTCACTTCCGCGCGAACGGCCGGGCGCGTCAGCCAGATGAGCAGGAATGTCGGATACGCACAGTACCACGCGATGGAGAGAATCGATCCGAACCAAACAAACCCACTCACAAACGCCGCTGGTATCGCCGCGCCCGGTTGCTGGCTCATCTCCGACATCTGCTCTTGCTGCATGCCGATCGTCACCACCGTGAGCGCAATCGCCAGCGGAATCCGCACAATCGCCCACCAGAACAGCAGCGTGGCACTCCACGTCTTGCGTTGCAACAGGCCGATCCCGCCCGCCAGCAAGATCGCCGCAACCAGCACGCCAAGTCCATTCACCACCGTCATCGAGATCGCCCATTTACGCATCGCGCTGAACGGATCAAACTCAATGCTCGCCGCGGGAGTGCTCGGGGTCCACGACATCCGTGAAAACAGCCACGGCGCGGCCACCCCGTACACACTCGCCAGCACACCGCTCGCGCCGAACACAATCGAGATAATCCCGATCGGCGTCGGCCAAACCGGCCGCGACGGCGGCCTGCCCAGCGGCCCGGCCACGATCGGCGGTGCGATGGGCTGGGGGGGCAGCGGCGGCGGCATGATCGCTTCAGGTATCGCCGATCCGGGCATCGCCGACGCGGGTACACCAGAGTTGTCCGACGTGTATTGGCTCATGGTGCAAGCACTTCGTTGGTGTGTGTCTGCGATGTTTGTCCATCCGCAACCTGCGCGGCCACCTGAACCAGCGGCACCTCCGCCACATCCGCCAGCCGCAGCACGATCTTCTTGCCCGACCGATCGTCATCCTGCTGCCGCACCCAGACGCGCTGCTGCTTCACGAGTTCCAGAATCGCCAGAAACAGCCCGATCATCTCCGAGCGCGGCCGATTCTCAAACACCGACGCGAACTCGATCTCCGCAACGCCGCCCTCTCCGAGCGTCTCCGTCGCGCGGCGCTTCAGCCGATCCACGATGTCCTCGGCGTGCAGCTCGATCGGCGTGTCGTCCATCGCCACGCGATGCTCGCCGATGCGCGTGAGATCGACCGTCTCGATAATCCGCCCGAACGCCTCAACGAGGTCGATCAGCTCGATATCTTCCAGATCGACCGGCCCGGTCTGCTCCACAACCACGGCTTCCACTTCCGGCTTCGGGGCGAGCGCGCGCCCCGCGGGGAACATGTCCTCCCACTCGCGCTTGAACCTGTTGAGCGTGTCCCCCGCGTCTCGATATCGCTTGTACTCGAGCAACTGCTTGACGAGTTCCTCGCGCGGGTCCAGCGGCGCGTTCCTCCCCTTCTTCTCCGCGTCCCCCGCGCTCTCCGTCCCCCCCGCACCCTCCGCGTTGATCTTTTCCGCATCAAGCGGCGGGGCAAGCATCCGCGACTTGATCTCCATCAGCGTCGCCGCCATCACCAGAAACTCGCCCGCACGCTCAATGTCGATCCGGCCGCGAGCGCCCTCCCTCGTCGGGTCGGCGATGTCCTCGATGTACCGCAGGTATTGCTCGGTGATCCGGGCGATTGGGATGTCCGAAATCTCCACCTCGGCGCGCCGGATGAGAAACAGCAGCAGGTCCAGCGGACCCTCGAACGTATCCAATCGCACCATGTATTCCGCGGCGGGCATCCTGCATCTCCGTGCCACGGGCGTCCCGCCCGTGTCTTCGTGGCATGGGCTTACCAGCCCATGTATTGTTCTTCGTGGCATGGGCTTGCCAGCCCATGTGTCTTTTGCTTTGAGTGGCATGAGCTTTCCAGCCCATGTCTCGGATATGTGCAAACCTCGGCGGCAATACATCTAACCAAGGCACTTCGAGCGAAGCGCTCGAAACACGGGCTGGTAAGCCCGTGCCACGAAAACACGGGCAAAGATGCCCGTGCCACTCCAGCATACCCTATCCCAATGCCGCAGCGACCGGCCCCAACCAAACCCAAGACCCCCTCGCCCACCGGCTCGGAACCCCAGAAAGCGCCGGGCCTGACCGCCCAAGAACGCGATTTCGCGGCCAAAATCCTCGCCGCCGAGGCTGCGGCGGTTGCCGCGTTGGCCGCCAACCTCGGCCCGGAGTTCCACGCCGCCGTTGACCTGATCGTCCGCTGCGCCGACGCCCAGGGCACGGTTCTGATCGCTGGTCTGGGCAAGTCCGGGCTGATCGGCCAGAAGATCGCCGCCACGCTCTCCTCGCTGGCGATCACCTCCCACTTCGTCCACCCCGCCGAGGCCGCCCACGGCGACCTTGGCCGCTTCCGGTCGTCGGATGTCTGCATCGCGCTCTCGTACTCGGGCGAGACCGATGAGGTCATCAGCTTGGCCGCCATCCTGAAGCAGGACAATGTCCCGGTCATCTCGATCACCCGGGGTTCGGATACGGCCAAGAGCGCACGCTCCTCGCTCGATCGCCTCGCCACCGTCTGTCTCTCGATCGGCGCGTGCGATGATCCCAACCTTTCTCCCGCCCCGACCTGCTCGACCACCGCGACGCTCGCGCTCGGCGATGCCCTCGCCCTCTGCGCCGCCCGCCGCCGCAACTTCACAGATGATGACTTCGCGAAGCGTCACCCCGGCGGCTTGCTCGGTGCCGGGCTTCGTCCGATCGCCGACCTCCTTCGCTTCCGTGTCGGCAAGACGCTGATCGCAGTCCCCGATGATCTCTCCGTTTCGCAGGCGCTCAAACACTCCGAAACCGGCGACCGCCGCTCCGGTGCGATGCTACTCGTGGATCGCAAATCCGGCCTGCTCACCGGCCTTTTCACCGACGGCGATCTCCGCCGCCTCATCGAGCGCGACCGCGGCGAGCTTGACAAGCCGATCCGCGCGGTGATGACCAAGAACCCCGGCACGCTCCCCGATACCGCGCTGGTCCGCGACGCTGTGAACATGGTCCGCGAGTTCCGCCGCGATGAGATTCCCGTGGTGGATGCCAAGGGCCGCCCGATCGGCTTGCTGGATGTGCAAGACCTCATCGCCCAGCGGCTGATCCGGAGCGAGTGATGTCCAGCACTTCCAACACCGACAAACTGGCCAATGCCAAGCACATCCGCCTCCTCGCCCTCGACGTGGACGGCGTGCTCACCGACGGCTCCATCAACCTCGACGATAACGGCGTTGAGACCAAACGCTTCAGCGTGCGAGATGGTCAAGGTCTCGCGGCGTGGGTCAAGATGGGCTTCGAGGTCGCCATCATCACCCGTCGCTCCGGTCAGGCGCTCCAGCATCGTTGCCGCGAGCTGGGCATCACCCGCATCGTGCAGGGCAGCTTGGACAAGTCGGCCGCGCTGGACCAGCTCATCAAGGACACCGGCATTCCCGCCGCGCAGATCGCGTACATCGGCGATGACTGGCCCGACATGCCCCCGCTCCGGCGCGTCGGTCTTCCCATCGCCCCCGCCGACGCCGACCCGCGCATCAAGGAACTCGCCGCGATCGTGACCACCGCCCCCGGCGGCCGCGGCGCTGTGCGCGAGGCCATCGAGCACATCCTCGCCGCGCAAGGATTGCTGGAAAAGACCATCGCGATGTACGGGTAACCCGGTTCTCCGAACCGGGTCTTGATCTGGGTACCCCGGTTCTCCGAACCGGATTTCCTCCTCCACCCACAACCCGGTGCCCCCTCCCCACATCATTCCCTGAACCTGTCGGATGCACGCGGTTATTCCCTCAGCCATCACCTCATCCACCCCTCCGTCGTACCATTCACACTCATGGCCGAACGCTCTGTCCGAACCTTTGCCGCAAGCACCGGGCGCACCACCGGGATGCTGTTCGCCGCCGCGATCGCACTGATCTCGGCGGGCGTGCTGCTTTTCGTCGCGATCGGCTATCGCTCGACGCCCTCCGGCCCCGCCATCACCGGTTCGGTCGTGGACATCGGCAAGGCACCCGACACCTCGAACGCCTCCAGCGATCCCAACCAGATTCAAGCCACCAGCGCGGCCAGAATGCAGTTCGCCGACAAGGCCGACACCACGCGGCTCTCCTCCGAACTCGCCTTTGACCGTCTTGATCCCGTCGGCCCCGGTTATTACACGCTGACCCAGCCCCGCTCCTGGCTGTACATGAAGGATGGGCGCATCCTCTATATCCGTGCGGACAGCGGCAAGGTCCGCATGCCCAACCGCAACCAGATGCCCGAATCTGGCGAGTTCAAAGGCAACGTCCTCGTCCGACTCTTCGCCCCGCCAGAGCCGGACGCCGCGGGCAACATCCGCCCGGTCGATCCGGAAAAGGACGTCCCCTCGATCATCGCCTCGACCGCGTCCGTCGCGTTCGATTCCGTGCTGCTTGAGCTGAACACACCGGACCCGGTCAAGATCTCCGCAAAGAACCTGCTCTTCGAGGGCGATGGCCTGCGCGTTCGCGCCAATCAGGTGAAGGAACGCATCGAGCTGCTCAGGACCAACGGCAAGTTCGTGCGTTTCAATCCAAACATCAAGAACGAACGGCGCGTGGCCGCTGCGCCGGTCGCGTCAAAGCCCAACGCCGATACCACAACCACCGCTTCTAAGCCCGTTCTCAACCAGAGCACGCCCCTCGTCGTCGGCCCGCCGGTGCCGCCGGTCATCAAAGAGCAGATGTACAAAACGGTTTTCTCTGACGGCGTCACCGTCTCGCAAACCACCCGCCGCATGACCGCCGACACGCTGGAAATCTTCACGCGGCTCATCAACAACCAACTTCCCGACAACGCCTTCGGCACCTGGACGAACGCTTCGACCGCCACAGCGACGAACACACCCGACACCACAGACGCCGCAACTGCTGCGGCAACCGCAGCCACTCCTCCCGCGACGGCGACACCGTCTCCCGTTGTGGCCCCCGCCATCGCCGCCGCACCGACAACCGCCGCGCCGATCACCACCGATCCGAACTCCCTCTTTGTCTCCGCCGGCGATGAGGACGTCGTGATGATCTGGAGTGGTCCGCTCGTCCTTACGCCGATCACCGAACAAGCCCCACCGCCGGAGTTGCAGAACGGCGTTCACTTCGCCGCCCGCTTCTCCGCCGACAAACCCGGCGGCAAGTCCTCCGTGGTGCTGACCGACTCCGCGAGCAACGCCCGCGGCGAGTGCGCCCGCGTGGAATACTTCGCCACCACCCGCACGCTCTCTCTGCTCAGCGGCCCCAACGCCCCCGAGGTTCACTTCAAGGCCCAGGATTCCGGCGAGCTCACCGCGCCGAGCGCACGCGTCGATCTCGGTACCGGTATCGCAACGATCCCCGGCGGCGGCCAGTTGCTCGCGCTGCGTAACGGCGCGATCACCATCGGCCCGGGCGCAACTGCGCCGGATACCCAAACTCCGATTCCCGCCGATCAGGCCCGCCAGATCAGTTGGACCGATCAGGCCGACTTCCGCTTCCGCACCGAGAAGGGAAAGATCACCGGCGCGCTGGACTGGGCCCAGTTCAAGGGCACGGTCCTCGCGCGTGATCGCACCTCCTCCATCGGTGGCGACACCCTCACCGCAGACTTTGCACCCATCGGCCACCAGCCCAGCGCGATCAAGCGGCTGAAGGTTGAGGGCAACGTCCTCGCCATCGCGGGTCAGCGCACCTTCGATCCCAATCGCCCGCAACCCGCGATCGACCCCTATATCACCTGCGACAAACTCGAAGTGGACTTCAAGCCCTCGCAAGTCTCCCCCGACGACATGGACCCGGCCCGCGCTGTTGCTATCGGCATGGTCAAGGCCGCGGACAAGACCACCGCCCTTCGTGCCGCGCGTTTGGAAATCTCCATGGGCCGCGAGGAGAAGAAGCCCACCGAACTCGTCGTGCTGGATGTCTTCGCCGGTGGCGATGTGCAGATCGACCGTGCCGACGGCGTCTCGACGCGCTCGGACACTCTCCGCGCCAGTCCCCTGCTCCACACCGCGCAGCTGCTGGGGCGCACCGTCACCCTCTCGCGCGGCCCATCCACCATCACCTGCACCCAGGCCGACCTGGATGACACCGCCGGATCAATGACCGTCTACGGCGTCGGCTCCTTCGAGCATCTCCAGACCGAGCCGACGCAACTCGTGGATGCCGGTGGCGGGAACGGGGGGGGGCCGCTCGGCTCGCGCCCGCCCGCGTCTTCGCGCATCACCGCCTCGTGGACCAAGGGCATGAAGTTCGACAACATCGCGGGCACGCTGGAGTGCAGCGGCGATTCCGTGGTCGTCGCCGCCGCGCCGCTGGAAACACAAACCCTTCGCTCCGAGCGACTCAAACTCTGGCTCACCCCTGCGGACCAGGTCGAAACTCGCAGCTCGCTGGTGAACTCCGCGGGCACCGGCCCCATGATTATCTCCGACAGCCGCCGCCTGCTCCGCGCCGAGGCGATCGGCGCTTCCGAGGACCGCGAGGGCGCGCCACACGCGACCGTTGAGGTCCGCCGCTACGCCCCGCCCGCGGAGAACGCGGGCGAGCGCATCCTCGATCAGCTCTTCTACATCGAAGGGCCGCGCATCCTCGCGGATGATGTCAAGGGCACGATCGTCATGCCCGCACCCGGCCGCGCCATCGTCCGCGATCAGCGTGCCGCCAACACCCAGTCGCAGCTCTCCACATCCACCGGCCTTCCGCTTGCGACGGGGGGGAGCGGCGCGAAGGGCACTTCCAAGTTCACATGGGCTGGCTCGATGGAGTTTGCCCGGGTCGCCGGCACCATCAGCATGAAGAAGGATGTCGAGCTGATCCACCTCCCGCTCGGCACTGCGAATGTCACCCGCCTCGTCGCGCAGCAGATGGACGCCACCTTCAACCTTCCCCCCGACGCCAAGCCCGCCCCCCCCGCCCCCGGCACATCGCGCTCCGCCGAACTCGTCAAGGCCGTCGCTACCGGCGCCGTCTATGCCGAAAGCGGCCAGCAACGCCTCATCGCCGACACCTTCGCCTACAACGCCCAAGCCGGAACCGCCGAGGCGGAAGCCGCCGCGGGAAACCGCGTGACTCTGTATGACGACCGCAAGGGCAGCCAACTCGTGGCCCGCAAGCTCTTCTGGGATCTGGTCAAGGACCGCGTGGAGATCATGCAGCCCGCGCCGGTGACAACCCCCCGCTGACGTGGCATGGGCTTACCAGCCCATGCTTGCTATACACCGCGCGCGGCAACTCTGCGATTTCACGAGGCCCAAAGGCATTCGGGCCGCCGCGGCCCGAGACCTCCGCGGAGCGGCGGACCACCCAAGAACATGGGCTAGCAAGCCCATGCCACGCGAACTCACGCCGACGTCCGATCCACCACCCCATACTGCTCGCGCTCGCCGCGCCCGCGCAGCGGGTAGTCCTTCCGCAGCGGATGGGCCGGGAACTCCTCCCACGTCAGGATGCGCCGCAAGTCCGGGTGGTTGTCGAATCGGATTCCGAACATGTCGAACACCTCGCGCTCCGGCCACTCCGCGCCCGGCCACAGGTCACAGACCGAGTCCACGTGCAGCGCGGGATCATCCAGCGTGCCGCCCGTGGGCAGCGACGGATTTACAAACGCCTTGACCAGAAACCGGTCATCGCGCTCGTGGCAGATCAGGTTGTACACCACGCCGAACCGCCCCCCCCACACCGGCATCTTCGTCGGATACCCGAGATAGTCCACCGCGGTGACATCCGAGAGAAAGATGTAGTTGCACCGCGCATCATCGCGCAGGAACTCTAACACCTCGTGCAAATCCCGCGGCTCCACGATCAGCGTCGTCTGCGAGCGAAACTCCGTCGCCCGGAACCTCTTCCCGGGAAACCGCGACTTCACATGGCCAAGCGTGGGGTGGTCAAGCGTCGGGGTGAGGGTGGGGGTG
>JAYVRG010000057.1:0-24759 GCA_043776515.1 Phycisphaerales bacterium | reverse complement strand
TGACGGTTGATTCGGCCTCTCATGCCGTACTGTTCGCACGCCACGCTCTCCCGGTTGCGCTATTCGGCGCGTGTTCGGGTGGGTTTTTCAACGGCCTGCTAGAGCGGGGGAGGTGGGGGAGGGGTCAATCTGTCAGGGTGGCAGCGGTGATGGTGATGGGGTTTGTTGCGCCGTCGCTGGTGGCGAGGAAGGTGAGGGTGCGGGTGGCTTGTTTGAGGGCGGGGAGTTCGGTGCGGATGGAGGTGAGGACGCACGAGATGGCAACGCGGCGGCGGGAGAGTTCCGCGCCGGGTGGAGAGAAGTAGAAGACGAGTGCGCCGGAGGTGCCGAGGGCGGGCGCATCGAGGTCGTCGGAGGTGACGCGACGCTGCACGCGGATTTGGATGGACTGCTCGGGGACATCGGCGAAGGTGGCGAAGGGGCCCAGGTCGGAGAAATCCTCGATGAGACGCTTGGGGATGTGATCGATGGCGAGAGTGGCGACGTCGTCCCAGGTGTGGGAATCGAAGCGGACGAGTGTGGGGGAGAGGAGGAGCATGGGAACCTCGTGGAATGGGGGATGGAGAAGTGGGAAGGCGGAAGCTCGGAACGGAGGCGCGGGCGCAAGCCCGGGCAAGACGGCACGGAAGTTGTCCGCATACGAGGCGTGCCGGGCGCGAGGATGAGACCATTTGAGTGCTAAGCGTGTTGCGCGCGGTGCACGGGCTTGCGCCCGGGCCTCTGTTTAGGAACGGAGGAGGTGGGAGATGTTGAGGGTTCGGGTGGCGTCGGCGAGACCGTCGTTGTTGAGGTCGATTTCGGCTCTGGCACGCCAGCGTTCCTGAGCGAAGCGTTGCTGATACATGCGGGCGCGTTGGGCTTGCGGCGAATCGTCGGAGAGAGCCGCGGCGGCGGATGCGTAGACGAGGTGGAGCGCGCCGAGGGACTCGACAAGGGTGAGGTCACCCGGGTTGATGATCTGGGATTCGGTGACGGCGTCGATGGTGGTCGGCGTTGTGCCGGTGGGAGTGATGCCGAGCATGGCGAGGAGTTGGCGGTGGGTGAGGGCACGCTGCGGGGCGAAGGTGATGATGGAGACGCTCGCGCCGGCGCGATCGGCGGGGACGATCTGTGCGCCGGTGGGATCAGGGCGGAGAAGGGAGAGCGTGAGCGTGGAGCCGCCGCTGGTGGAGAGGACTTCGAGCGGGACGCGATCGACCATGACGACATTTCCAGTTGTGACGCCGGTGCCGGAGAGCAGCGGGGCGGTGAGCGTGAGCGTGCCGCCGGAGAGCGAGCCGGTGCCGAGGGCGAGGGTTTGCGCGAGCTAGGAGATGTCGCGGAAGAGGGTGGGTTCGAGGGTGAGGAGGTCGCGATCGGTGGTGAACATGGGAGGGCTCCGGAAAATGTCGGATGTGGGATGTGCGATGTCGGATGTGAAGGCGGGCGTCGGTTTCAACATCCAACATCCGACATCGCACATCCGACATTTAGAATGCGCCCGTGCGGCTTTCGTCGCACGGGGCACCAAGAAGCGACGCTGCCCGTGTCAAGTGGTGGCGAGACCACGGAGCATGGCGTGCGCGTTCTCGTTTTTGATTTCGAGCGTGTACTCGCCGAGGACCATGCCGGTCTCCGAGTCCCCGGTGGCGGCGAGGGGCTTGTAGTGAAAGGAGCGGCTCTGGAGCGGCATGACCTGGAGCCGGGATGAGTCGAGGAAGAG
Source organism: Phycisphaerales bacterium (assembly GCA_043776515.1). Classification (GTDB taxonomy): domain Bacteria; phylum Planctomycetota; class Phycisphaerae; order Phycisphaerales; family UBA1924; genus UBA4658. The sequence goes on along the minus strand of JAYVRG010000057.1, from coordinate 23,057 downwards.
GATGGTGTCGGCGGGGACCCAGCGCGAGAGGACGATGCGCTGGATGCCGAAGTCGGACTCGTAGAGGTTGATGAGCGAGGTGAGCTTGTCGGCGGAGCCGGCGTACAGCCGGGAGTTAGAGAGGAACTCATTGACCTTGCGTTTTTGGAATCCGCCGCAAACGATGGTGTCGATGGTGCTGGCGGATTGATCCCAAACGGCGCGGAGTGCGGCGTTCAGAAGCGTTTCGTTGAGGGTGGTGCCGGAGCCGGCGCCGGCGGGCATGCCGCCGGAGTTGGGGACGAAGATGTTGGTGGTGATGGAAGGAATGATGCCGTTCATGGTGCGCCGGATGGACGCGGAGCCCTGCGGATTCGCGGCGGGCGCGACGCCGTTGATGACGCAGTTTTCCAGATCGCGGAGCAGTTCACGGAGGCGCTCCTGCTTCTGGTAGTTGGCCTCGGCACCGACGCCGGGAAGCGCGTGGCGGCGTGCGGCCTGCATGGAGCCGGAGACCTCGACGCTGGAGGTGAAGATCTGGGTGTAGTTGCGCTTGCGGGTGCGCGAGGTGTATTGCGTGGCGGGGCGATCGTCGCCTTCGATGGCGGCGTTTCCGAGAATGAAGAGACGCTGCGCGTTGGCGAGCGCGGAGCCGGGCGTGGCGCCGTAGCGACGGACGACGGTGAGGACGCTCCCGGCGATGGCGGTGACGAGCATGACCTCGCGTGCGCCGTCGGGCTTGACCTGATCGCCGACGCGGAAGCGCGAGCCGTTTGCGACGGTGATGGCCGTGGCGTCGGTGGCGTTGGGGGAAAAGGAAGATTGATTGACGGAATCGATGTTGGGGAGGAGCATGTCCTCGATCCATTCGTGGATGGTGGACGCCGCGGCGTGCTTGGGATCACCGATGTGATCCAGCAGCGGCGTCTCGAAGGGGCTGACGATGCCGATGACATCGGAGACATCGTCAACGAGTTCGGGAAGATCGGTTCCAGCGGTGAATGTGGCTTTTCCGGTGAAGGGCATGGGTGAATCCCCCTGTGAAATGGCGTCTGTGGGCGCGGCGACGTTGCTGCGCGTGCGGACGCGGTGTGTGGTGTTTCGTGGCATGGGCTTACTAGCCCATGTGTGCGATGTGTGTGGAGGTGATGTGTGCGGATGACTGAGGTAGAGAAGATTCGCGCCGCGGCGGGCCGAGCACGGCTCGGAGAGCCGTGGTACCCAAGACACGGGCGGGATGCCCGTGCCACTTCAATCAGCGGGTTGGCGCCTCAGCCGCATGTACTGGAGGAGCGCGGTGCGGGAGTTGGAAGTAGCGGCGAGTTTGGCGGCTTGCTCGGTGGTGGTGGATGTAGAATCGCGCGGGCGTGGCGAAGTTGTGGCGGTGGGCTTGGGCGGAACGCGAACGGAATCAAGACCGCCGGGGTGGCGGAAGAGAGTGGGCTTGCGCTGCTTGAGGTTGGCGGCGAGGGTGTCGATGGGAGTGTCGGGCGCGGCGAGCACATCACGTTCGAGAACGGCGGCGGTGGTGTCGAGGTCGAGCGCACCGAGGGCGAAGAGCTCGCGGGAGATGGTGCGCTCGCGGGTGAGAGTCGCGAGGGTTTGGCGGGTGCGCTCGAGTTCGGAGTGGAGGGTGGTGAGGGGGTCGGGGGTGGGTGGTGTGGGTTCGGTGGTTGTGGTGGTCGGGTCGATGGTGGTGGATGTGGACATTGATGGCTCCTTGTGTTGCGTGGCATGGGCTTACTAGCCATGCCTGCGATGTGTGTGGGCGTGAGGTGTGCGGATGACTGATGCGGAGAAGACTCGGGTAGCGGCGGCCCGAACCCGCCGCGGCGGGCCACCCAAGAGCATGGGCTGGAAAGCCCATGCCACGAAGGCACATGGGCGGGACGCCCATGTCACTTCAATAGCCGAGTTCGGCGAGGACTTGCTCGCGGGGGACGCCGAGCTCGACTTTCTTCTGCGCGGCGAGGAGGGCGAGCTGCTCGTCGCGTGGGATCGGGTCGGGCCAGTCGATGCGGAGGGCGCGGTCGCGCTCGGTGGTGTGCAGAATGCCGTGGCGGTGCAGGGCTTCGAGGATGAGTCGGCTGGCGGCGATGATGCCGCGCCCGTAGGTGATGCGTTTGCGGTTGGTCTTGCTCATCAGCCCGAGCAGCGTGATGCGAAGAGCGTTTTCGGAGGAGAGGTTGCCGATCTTGGCGCGGACAACGCCGCTGGCGAGGGGCGGAACGGCGGAGATTTTGTCCATGGCCTCGCGGATCTGCTCGATGTGGTTGTCCTCGCTGGGGCTGGCGGCGTCGGCGCCGAAGGCGATGATCTCGGCATCGGGGTTGTCGGTGGTCCAGATGGTGCCGGGCGCGACGGGCATGGAGGCCGCGCCGTCGAGACCCTTGGCGAGATACATCTTGAAGGACTGGAGCGTGACGCGATTGGCGCGATCGGAGAGCCGGGTGTTCAGTTCATCCTGGAGCGGAATCAGTGGCTCGACCTCGCCGACTCCGGAATACTCGAAGGGCTGGGAGATGTTCTGGATGTGGACGATGGGCGGGACATCGTGCGGACGGGCCTCGACGAGCGATGGCTCTTCGGTGATGAGACGGGTTTCGCCGTCGGGGGTGGTCTGGTACACCTGGCGCATGGGGCCGGCGAAAAGTTCGGTGGTGGTGATGCTCGCGGGGCGCGAGGTGGTGTCGGCGGGCGGCGTGCTGCGCATCCAGTTGAGGATTCGGGACGCGGCGAGGCGGGCGGCGCTGGAGAGCATCGGGGCATCTGAAGCGGCGTCATCACGCGAATCGCGCTGCGTGCGGATGAGGTAGGCGTCGATGGCGCGGTAGTCGTGTGTACTCAGCAGGGCGACGCCGCGGGGCGGTTCGATCAGGTCGATGCGCACGCGGTGGGTGGCACGCTCGACGATCGACGTGGAGTGGGCGTTGCCACTCGCTGCCCGCACCCGCGGCGTCGCGTCCTGTGAGTCCCCCATTGCGTCCCCGAGGGTTTGGGGTTGGTCGGTTGGTTGGTCGTTCTGCTGGTCATCGGGATTGGCCATCTGCGGCGCGGCACGCACGAGGAGATCGACGTGGCCGTAGACGTGGCCCATCAGGGCGATGTCTTGCAGGAGCGCGATGCCGCCGCTGGAATCCCAGATGGCCGCGAGTACCTGCTGGATGGTGTCGCGGAGGGTGGGGTCACTCGCGCCGGAGGCGATGGTGATCGGGCGACCGAACATGAAGTCCACCATGGTCTGAATGCGCCAGGCGATGTCGTTCTCGATCACGACTTCCTTGCGACCGGCGATGCGATCATCCGCAATGGCACGCGCGGCCGGAGAGCGACGGTCCCACGCGCCGAGAATGCGGGGAGGCAGGCCGCACTCCTGGGCGAGCATGTACGAGCGAGCGCCGGTGGTGAGCGAGCCGGGGCGCATGGGGTTGCGGTAGTAGGCCCAGAGCACGGCGAGGCGCGACGCATCGCGCGGCTGCTGATCCGCCATCTGCTGCACGGTGGTGCGCGAGATGGGGTGGCCATCGGCGAGCATGAGGCGGGCGGCTTCGGTGAAGGGAGCGTGGGTGGTGCGGGGCATGGCGGAACTCCTGGGCGGGGGAAGCGGGGGGGGCGGTTTGAGGAGGCGGAGAAAAAAGTCCGCCTCCACCCAAGGGGCCGAGATGCAGATTTGCGCGCGCAAAGCCGCACAGGTTCAAGGTCGAGTTTCGCGCAAGTCCTTGTCAGGACTGGTTGAAAAAAAACTTGGAAATTCGGAGATTAGGGTTTTTGGATGTGCGGCTTTGTGCGCACAAAGCCGCACAGACTCCCCGCTTTCGGGTGCGCGCAACTCACACGCGCGAGCTGCTCCGGCCGTGAAGTCTGAAAACGCGGGTCGCGGTTACGATTTTCTCAGATGACAGCCATGAAAAGGCCATTTCGAGCCGCGCTGAGAGGCAGAGTGATTGTGATTGCGCTGGTACTCGGCGTAATGACGACTATTGCGGTGGCGTGGGCCGGGGCGTATTTCGAGACGGCGTACAAGTCCAAGGCCATTGTCGAGACTCTCGTGTTCGACGAGTTCAGTTGTGAGTACAACGTGACGACAGGGCACACAGTCACACGCATCGGACTCGGGTGGAGTGACTTCCCCAAGTTCACTCCACTTCCGTCGTACTGGATCAATGCGACGACGAGCGCCCACAAGGCATCTGTGCCGCAATGGTCTCAGGCATGGCTGAAAACAATGCCGACCCGTCCGCCATCGCTCTGGGGCAATGGAAACTCGATCTCACACTTGCACGAGTTCGCCGCAGGATGGCCTTGTCGAGCGCTTCGGTCTGAGTCCGACGAAGGCACGCACAACAAAGAGGCAAACACAATCGAGTATCCCCCATCGCGCGGCGGCATCACTCTGCCCTGCCACGTCATTCGCGACGGAGCAACCGTGTTTCTTCCTCGATCGCTGCCATATCGCCCACTTATCGGCGGCTTCGCGTTCAACACGATCTTCTTCAGCACGTTGTGGATGCTCCTGATGCTCATCCCCGCCGCCCGCCGCGTATGTCGTCTGGGTAAGAACCGCTGCACCACCTGCAACTACGACCGGCGCGGCCTTCCCAGCGATGAAAGCCCCTGCCCCGAATGCGGCGCGATGAAGCCGGTGCTGACCTGGTGGAGCCGCAAGTAGGTGCGATAACCCCCTCCGCGCGCTCGCACGGCTCGCACGCGCGATCGAGTCGGCAAGGTCGGGGTTGTGGGGCGTGCGAAACACGCGCCCGTTGAAGTCGCCAATCCGATGATTCTGTTGGCCCGTCGCATCTCGGCGGGGAAAGGGGATCAACATCCGATGCGCTGGATTCGTGACATCGCGCTGCTGCTGCTGCTCATCGGGCTGGGTGCCGGTGTTGTCTGGTGGCAGCAGGAAAAACGCGAGGAGCAGGCGAAGCTTGACAAGACCACCGCAGACACGCAGCGGCTGGAGCGCGAGGTGCGCTTCCACGCGGCGACCAAAACGGGCGTGCTCAACGCGCGCGGGTGGCCGGTGACGGTGGACCCGGCTTGGTTTGAGCTTGATCCGCCGCAGAATCTGGTGGTGAGCGAGGATCGCCCGTGGGTGGAGATCGCGGGCGAGGATGAGGCGGGATTGCTGCACCCGCTGGTGCGGATGACGCTGGATCAGAAGAAAGCGGCGTTCTGGTACAACCCGTATCAGGGCGTGGTGCGGGCGCGGGTGCCGATCTCGATGACCGACGACCAGGCGACGGCGATGTACAACGCGGTGAACCGGGTTTCCATCAGTTCCATCCAGTGGCGCGAGCGGGCGATGGATGTACCCAAACCGAAGCAAAACAAAGGCGGCGAGAACGGCTCTATAAAGGATGGCGCGGAGGGAACGGCGGCGGCGTTGGATGGATCATCGAAAAAACCCGAGCGCGAGCCGCCGGTGCTGAACGTGCGTCGGACGCCGCGCGTGGCGCGCACGCCGTGAGCGATGTTGGTCGCGCCACCAAGAGTCGCGTGTGCGCGGCGAATGAACACGCATCACACGCACAAGACACGTCGCAACAGCCCGTGCGAGCGCGAATAACCCGCTGAAGTGGCAAAGCTCATCGCGCACGATCATGCTGCGATCTTGCACGATCGTGCATTGGCGGGTTTTTCGCGTTCTGGGCGCGCGACGAGCGAAAAATCTGAACGAATATGTGCAGTGCGCGCCGGAATTGTGCGCACGAACGCGCGGACAACGCACGCGATCGTGCTGCGATCATGCCACGATCACGAGCGCAACCCGAGGACATCGTGCATGGTGTACCACTTCGGCGGCTTGCCCTTGAGCCAGGCCGCGGCGCGGAGCGCACCGCGCGCGAAGAGGTCACGCGAAGTTGCGCGATGTGTGAGCTCGATGTACTCACCGGGACCGGCGAAGCGGACGGTGTGCTCACCGATGACATCTCCGGCGCGGACCGCGAGGATCTGATCGTCGCGGAGCGTGTGTCCGGCATCGCGCGCGGCCTGCGCGAGGCGGAGCGCGGTGCCCGAAGGCGCATCTTTTTTCATCGCGTGATGCGCTTCAACGATCGAGCACTGGTACTCGGACCCAAATATTTTGCTCGCCTGCTGAACGAGAACCGACAGCGCGGCAACGCCGAGCGATGTGTTGGGCGCGAGCAGCACGGCGCGATCGCGCGATGCGAGGATGAGCGCGTCGATGGACGCGGGCGAGAGGCCGGTGGTTCCGACCAGCAGCGCGGCATTCAGCGCGCGTGCGAGCGCGATGGAATCATGCACGCCGGACTCGGAGGAGAAGTCGATGACGACATCCGCAAAAACAGCGGTTTTCTCGGCGTTTGTTGCGGTTTCGAGGACGACGCGCGGGCTGTCGGTTGTGCGCGAATCGATGGCGGGATCACGCGCTGGAACGCCCGTGTGACTGTCGCGCACCAGCGCGCCGAGGCGCGATGAGCGATCGTGCGTGACGCACGCGCGGAGATCGAAGGCGCGATCGTCGCACGCGAGCGCGGCGATGCGAGAACCCATCCGACCGGAACCGAAGACGACGATTGACGTAGAGAAGTTGTCCACAGTGTTTGCTTTCCTCCTTGCACTCACTGTATCGTGATGCATGATTGCTCAAGTGGGTGTGCGGTCTGTTCCGATACACCACGTAGACTTTGGAGATTTTTCGGCGCTCCAAAGCCGCTCGAGACCCGTAGACACCGTTTCTGTTCGAGGAGAACCTGATCATGGCTAAGAAGAAAGCTGCAAAGAAGAAGGGCAAGAAGAAGTCCACCAAGAAGAAGAAGTGATCGGTCACCCTTGAGGTGATCCCGCTTCGAACCGCCGGCCGCGGCCTTCGGGCCGCGCCGGCACAACCAGTTCATTCGCAGAGTCAGAGTGTTTCGTATTCGCTGCCGAGCGGCAGCACATGAGATTATCTCAGGGCCTTTCGGGCGGCGTAGCCCGGGCCCCTGGAGCGCCGAATTTCGCGGGGCTGGCTCGAGCCGGCCCCGCGTTATTTTTGGCGCGTGGCATGGGCTTACCAGCCCATGCTCTGGATTCACACACGCGGCGGTCGTCGGACACATCCCGTCAAAGGCATTCGGGCGAAGCGCCCGAACATGGCTGGTAAGCCCATGCCACAAACCCCAAAGCCACGTACGATCAATGAATGCCCGATCGCGCCCTCGATGACATCCTCGCCGATGACCGGAGCGCTGGCATTCGTGCTCTGCGTCGCCATCATCGCGCCACTTTGCAGCATCACGAGCGGGTTTCCCAGGTGAAGTTCGTGCTGGAGGCCGCCACGGGGCAGGTTGTCATGCCCGTCGAGCCGGGCTTTGCCGCCAGAGAAATCAACTCCCTCCTTCTCTGGCTCCCCGCCGAAAGCGATTGGGACATGCAGGCCGTGGTGAACCCTCGCCCGATCGAGCGTCCCGAGGCCTCCGAGGCGGTTGATCGCTGGAAGGCGTATCACGGTTCAACCTCGCTCTCCATCTGGGTTCGGGGCGAGATCGAGGGGGTCAAGACCGGCACGGCCGTCTTCCTTATAGAGGATGTGCAGGTGCCCAACCCGTTTGATCGGGAGGAGTACGGGCTGATCCGGCGAGCGAACTCGAATCGCATCGCCCTCGCCGCGGCGTGCAAGCAACACGCGGCCACGCTCGTCACCGATCCACTCTGCGTCGGGGCCGATCCATACGGCATTGATGTTCGTGCTCGGTTCGGAATCGTGCGGCTGGAGTTCCCGCCCGGCATTGAGGCGGTCACGCCGGCGCGATGCCAGGAAGAGATTGACCGCCTGCTCGGCGGCGCGAAGAGCGCATCGAGCGGAAAGCGAAACGCGGGGGAGAACCGCTGATATGCGCGAGCACCACGCCCACATCGCCGCGTACGGGCAATCGCTCGCACTTCCGAATCTCGCGGGCTGTGGCTCGCTGGAGGAGTGCTTGGATTGCGTGCGCGACGCCGCGGCGGAGGTTCGTGCGGGCGGCTGGGTGCGGATGCTCGGCGCCCGCATTGAGTCCTGGCCGGAGCGACGCTGGCCGACGCTGCTCGAGCTGGATCGTGCCGCGTCGCACAGGTCGTGCGTGATCATGTCGTTCGACCACCACGCCGCCGCCGCGAACACCAGCGCGATGCGAGCCGGAGGCGTTCGCGCCGGGCAACCCGTGCCACCGAAGGGCGTGGTGTGCGTCGATGCCGACGGCGCGGCGACCGGCCTGCTGCTGGAGCACGCGGCGTACAGGGTGTGGGAGGCCGCGCCGGAGCCGACACGCGATGAGATTCGCGCCCATGTGCTCGCGGGGCTGACCGCGCTGAAAGCCCTCGGCTACACCGAAGTCCACGACATGCACAGCCAGGAGTGGCTCGGCCCGGTGATTGCGGGGCTGGAACGCGCGGGCGAGCTGCCGGTGGATCGCGTGCTGCTGTATCCGAACGTGACCAAACTCGAAGGCGCACACTCGCTGCGGGCGCGGTGGGAAAGCGAGCGCGTGCGGCTCGCTGGCGGCAAGCTGTTTGTGGATGGAACGCTGAACAGCCGCACGGCGCTCATGCTCAGCCCGTACCAGGAGCCGCTGGAAGGATTGCCGCTGGGGCAGATGATGGCGACGCCGGCGGAAGTGTCACGGGCGCTGGAAGTGACGGCGTCGCTGGGATTGCACCTAGCCGTCCATGCGATCGGAGATGCGGCGGTGCGGATGGTGCTGGATGAATGGGAGCGGCATCAAGGGACCAAGGGATCGAGGGATCAAGCCCGATCCTCGATCACTGGATCCCTTGGTCCCTCGTCGCCTTCCCTCCGCATCGAACACTGCGAGCTCATCGACGAGCAGGATGTGCCGCGGTTTGCCAAGCTGAATGTGGTGTGCAGCGTGCAGCCCTGCCATCTGCTCACCGACATAGACGTGCTCACGCGCCAGCTCCCGCACCGCCTGGATCGCGTGCTGCCCCTGCGCGAGCTGATCGACTCCGGCTGCACGCCCGCGGGCGCGGATGGGTCTGGGCTGCTCTGGTTCGGCTCCGATGTGCCGATCGTTCGGGCGGAGCCGCAGGATTCGATTCAGGCGGCGGTGTGGCGGCGGCGCGCCGACACCCCTCAAGACGCCGCCATCGCTCCCGGACAAGCCATCACCGAATCCGAAGCCAGCGCCTGCTTTGGCATTTGAGCCCGACGGGCTTCCGAATCACAAACTGATCTACTCCCGCGTCGGCTTCCAGCGAACGATTCCCCATGACCCTCCCCCTCGTCTCCATCACCCGCGCCGTCCCCGGCACCGTCACCATCCCCGGCGCGACCGTGAAGATCGCACCCGCGCTCCCGCAAATGTCGCGGGCCGAACTCCTCGCGTTCATCGCTGGCTCCACCGTCATCGGCAGCATGTTCCACGATCGCGTGGATGATGCCTTCCTTAACGCGGCCAGCCCGCAGCTCAAGGGCATCTGCAACTACGCCGTCGGCGTGGACAACATCGACCTCACCGCGTGCCGCAAGCGGAACATCATCGTCACCAACACGCCCGACGCCGTGACCGAGGGCACCGCCAACATCGCCTTCGGGCTGCTCCTCGCCGTGGCCCGCCGGATCGTCGAGGGCGATTGCTTTTGCCGCTCCGGTCGCTTCGCAACCGAGGGCAACACCTTCCCCACCGGCTGGTGCGGCCAGCACCTCACGGGGCGCACACTGCTGATCGTCGGCGCGGGACGCATCGGGCGTGCCGTCGCGCTGCGCGGGCAGGCCTTCGGCATGAGAACCCAGTACGTCGCCCGCTCGCGCCATCTGGATTTCGAGCAGGCACCGCTCGCAGCAACGCGCGTGGAACTGGATGCCGGCCTGCGCGCCGCGGATGTCGTCAGCATCCACACGCCGCTGACGCCGGAGACGCGACACCTCATCAACGCCCAGCGGCTCGCGCTGCTCAAGCCGACCGCGATCATCATCAACACCAGCCGCGGGCCGACCATCGACGAGGGCGCGCTTGTGGAAGTTCTCATCGCCAAACGCATCTGGGGCGCGGGGCTGGATGTCTTCGAGCACGAGCCGCAGATTCACCCGGGATTGATCGGCCTGCCCAACGTGGTGATGACGCCGCACATCGGCTCGGCGGAGCAATACTGGCGCGAGCAGATGACGCGGCTGGTGTGCGAGAATGCGGGGGCGATACTGGGGGGGAGGGAGCCCGCGAATGTGGTGCATTCACCGGGTATTTGATGGGTGCGTATCATTCGCCCATGAAGCCGTCGTCTGAACTCCCGTTGAGTGCCAAAGCACGCAAGATCGTCGCGTCTCAGGTTGCCTCTGGCAAGTATGGTTCGCCCAAAGAGGTGATGGAGGATGCCCTCAATCTTCTCGTCCGTGCCGAACGCGAGCGCGAGGACAGACTCGAAGAGATCCGCCGTGGCGTTCGTCGGGGCATCGAAGCAGCCAACCGGGGCGACGTTCTGCCTCTTGAGGGTGTTGTGGAGCGAGTGCGCGCCAAAGTGGAGGCGCGGCACCAGGCATTGCGTCGGAGGAAGTCCGCGTGACGCGACTGGTTATCACGACGCCCGCGGAAAATGATCTCGTGGATATTTGGTGGCACATCGCGCAGCGGCACCCCGAAAACGGTGAGAGATATGTCGCCAAGCTGCGCGACCGTGCCGAATCACTCGCCAAACTTCCCCGAAAGGGCCGCCCGAGGGATGATCTCATTCCCGGCTGTCGTGCGATCACCGTTGACAACATCCTGATCGCGTATCGAATCGTGGATGATACGGTTGAGATTCTTCACTTCGTCGATGCTCGTCGCAACCTGAACTCGGACATGTTCGCGGAGTGATCACTTCCCCATCCTCTTCACCAGATACGCACGCTCTGCCCGTGTCAGATAATGCAGCGACGTCTGCCCTAAACGTCCGAAAACCCGAAGCCCCATCCTAGCAAATCGGGACATAGAATCCCCCATGAAGTCCTTCCCCGATCTTCCCCTCAGCGCCAAGGCCAGAAAATTCGTCCAGACCAGCATCGCCTCGGGACGCTATAACTCCCCAAAGCAGGTCGTGGAAGACGCGCTCACCCTGCTCCAGAAGACACAGCGCGAGCTCGAAGCCCGCCTGACAGAGATTGATGCCGCGATCGACCGAAGCGCGGCGGACATCCGCGCTGGCCGTTTCACGAGGTTTGATAAGACCGCCGTAGATCGCATCAAGCGCGTCGGGCGCGAACGGCTTGCCGCCCGGAGCAAGAAGTCCGCGTGATCTATCCATGATCTGAGCCAGCCGAACGGTGGCGGACAGCTGAAGGTGCCTTCGCCCCTACTTCCCCATCCGCGTCATCAACCACTTCTTCTCCGCCAACGTCAGATCATCCGGGCGCGGCGGGTGCGACCGGATCGACTTGAGCAACGCCTCGCCCTCATCATTCGTCAACGCCCGGTTCGGATCGCGCGTCTCGCACCCCGGCGCAAGCAGGATCGTCCCGGTTCCCATCGCCAGCAGCGCGAACCACAGCGGCGCGGCCAGCCGGTTTCGAGAGTCCTTCATCATGCGATTGCTCCTCATCCGAAGATCGCCCGCGCCACTACGAAGATCACCACCGCGATCGCGCCCAGAACGATCATGTACAGATTCATCTTCATCCGTGCCCTCATCCGCGCTTCGGTGTACGACATTTCCTTGGTCGCCTTCCGCGCGGCCTTGGCCGTCTCCGCCCCCGCCAACGCCTCGCCCATCCGCGAGTACGGATCGCCCTTCCGCCCGGACATCTTCTCGTACAGCATCGGATTGATCGCCATGTGTGCGCTCCTCTAAACAAGTCCTGCGAGATCAAGCCCTGTGGTTTGGTCGGGGTATTGAGCCCCGCATCATCCGCCATTTATTCCCGCAAACGCTTTCCGCTGTTTCATTCGTGCCTGCTCACCTTCCGCTTCCCGTGGTTTGCATTGGTCTTGCATCCCACGTGAAGCCGAGCCAGCCGCCGCTCGTACTATAAAGCGGCGGGCCGAATCCCGCAAGACCTTTTCCGATCGGGCCACCACGGAGTGCGGCATGAACGCCGAGATTCGCTACAACAACATCATCGACGCCGCCCAGGCCCGCATCGCCCAGGCCGCCGCCGACCACGCCCCCGAGCTCCCCGCGTCGCAGATCGACGCCGACAAGTTCTACATCACCCAGAACTACGAGCGCTACACCGCCGAAGACCACGACGTCTGGCGCGATCTCTTTGATCGGCGCTGGTCGGTGCTTGAACAGCAGGTCTCCAGCCAGTTCATCGAGGGTATGAAGATCATCAAGCTCACGCGCGACCGCATGCCGCTGCTGGATGACCACACGCTGACCGAGGACATCACCATCGCTGGCGGCATCGTCCTGAAAAAAGACACGCCGCTCGAAGGCGTCAACCGCTTCCTCAAAGCCCGCAGCCAGTGGTCCAGCTTCGGCGTTCCCGGCTATCTCCCCGCCAAGTCTTTCTTCGCCTGCCTCGCGCAGCGCGAGTTTCCCACCACCGTGCTCATCCGCCCGCGCGAGGTCATGGACTATCTCCCCGAGCCGGACATCTTCCACGATGTCTTCGGCCACGTCCCCCTGCACGCGCTGAAAGTCTTCGCCGATTTCCTCCAGACCTACGGCAAGGCCGCGCTGCTCTGCGAGGATGAGCAGCACATCAAGCGCCTCGCGCGGCTCTTCTGGTTCACCGTCGAGTTCGGCATGATCCGCGAGAACGGCAAGGTCAAAATCTACGGCAGTGGCCTGGTCTCCAGCCACGGCGAGGCCAAATACGCGCTCGCCGGGCAGTGGGCCGCGAAGGACAGCTCGATCCCGGACTGCATCGAGCGCGAGATTCCCGAGTGGCGCCCCTTTGATCTGGACAAAGTCTGTGAGACCGACTTCGAGATCCACCACTACCAGCCGATCTACTACGTCCTCGAATCCTTCGAGCAGCTCCGCGACGCCATGAATCGGTACGCGGAAGAGGTGATTGGGGCGGCGGGGCTTGCCAAAGCCACCGTTTGAGGGCATACTGAACACATCGCCATGTCGTTCGACGCTTCCATCCTGACGCATCGCCTCGGGCTGAGTGATGCGCAAGTCTCAGAGTTCTGTTCCCGCTGGGGGATTGCAGAGCTCTCGGTCGAGGTATTGTCAAGAGTTGTGGATGAGATCATGATCACGCGGCGATTCTCTCGGGCTTGATACCATCGACGAAGACGACTCCGGCGATGACGTGGGGGATCAGTTCGGACCCGTTCAGGGCCCGCCAGTGCTTGGACGCGGACTCGACGAGCTTGAACACCATGGTCAGGCAGGCGGTGCGGCTGCCGGCGCCCTTGGTTTTCGCGGTGCGCAGCCGCACGGTGGCGAAGACGCTCTCGATGGGGTTGGTGGTGCGAAGGTGCAGCCAGTGCTCGGCGGGGAAGTCGTAGAACGCCAAGAGCGCGTCACGGTCCTTGCTCAGGCACTCGGCGGCCGAGGCGTACTTGGCCTTGTAGGTCTCGACGAACAGGTCGAAGGACTTCTCCGCGCCGGCCCTGGTCGGGGCCATCCAGATCTGGTGCAGCAGATCCTTGGCCGCGCCATGGTGCTTCTTGGGGAGCTTGTTGAGGACGTTGGCGGTCTTGTGCACCCAGCACCGCTGCACGCGGGTCGTCGGATATACCTGCGCCAAGGCTTTCCAGAAGCCCAGGGCCCCGTCACCGATCGCCAGCTTGGGATCGCCCCCCCCTCCCGAGCCCAGGCCGCGGCTCTTCACGTCCAGCAGGACTTGCTTCCAGCACTGCTCGCTCTCGGCAAAGCCATCGGTCACGGCGATGAGTTCCTTCTTCCCGTCGGCCGTGGCGCCCAGAATCACCAGGATGCACTGGCGGTCCTGCTCGCCCAGGCGGATGTTGAAGTGGATGCCGTCCACCCAGATGTAGACGTATTTCTTCCCCGTCAGGTTCCGCGTGTTCCAGGCCTTGAAGTCCTGCTCCCAAGACTCCTTGAGCCGCGTCACCGTCGTGGCCGAGAAGCCCGGCGTGTCCGCGCCGATGAGCGCCGAGAGGGCCTCGGAGAAGTCGCCGGTGGAGACACCCTTGAGGTACAGCCACGGGATCAGGTCCTCCATCGAACGGGTCTTCCGCAGGTACGGCGGCAGGATCGCCGACGTGAACTTCTCACGCCCACCCTCGCCCTCGGATCGGTGGTCATGCACCCGTGGCTGCCGGACCTTTACCGGCCCGATCCCGGTGATGATCTCGCGCTGGGGCAGATAGCCGTTGCGCACCACCCGGCGATGGCCGTCCGCATCGACGATCCCCGCGTGGTCATCGATCCACGCGCCGACCTCGTGCTCAACCGCCGCGGCCAGCAGCGTCACGGCCTCCCGGCGAAGCAGGTCCGTCAGCACGTCCCGTGGTCGGGCACCCGCTTCCCCGCCGCCGGGGCCGATCGTTCCCGCCACATCCATCCCGACAGCGACATCCGCCCCGCTCTTCCGGCTTGTCCTACTCTGGTTCATCGGCGCGTACTCCTGGCCTCGTTGGCCGTTCAGGTGCTTCAAACACACCCTGAAAGTACGCCGCCGTGTCAGTGCTTCATCCACAACTTCTGGTTATACCTCCTCTCGGTCTTCGGCTCGGCACTCCGCGCCGACTTCAGGCCCGACAGCGATATCGACATTCTTGTCACCTTTCAGAAAGGTCGGGTTCCCACTCTCGGACAGTTCGTGGCCATCCAGAGCGAACTCGAGTCGCTGGTCGGCCGCCCCACTGATCTGCTGACCAAGGACGCCGTCGAGCGCAGCCGGAACCCGATCCGTCGCGTCGAGATACTGCGAACGGCCCGCGTGCTGTATGCAGCGTGACCCCGCATATCTGCTGGACATGCTCTCCTCCGCGCGTCTCATTGTCGAGTACGTCGGAAGCTCGGACGAGGCGGCTTTCTTCACCGACACAAAGACCCAGGACGCCGTCATTCGGAAGTTTGAGATCATCGGCGTAGCCGCCAAGAGAGTATCAAATGACACGACCCAGCTCATGCCCGAGATCGACTGGAAGGGTTACTGCGGCTTCCGCGATGTCCTCATCCACCAGTACGACGAGGTCTCCCTGCCGATCGTCTGGAAGTCCGTGCGCGAGGAAATCCCGCTCTTGATCCAGGTGCTCCAGCGACACCTGCGCTCTCTTGGCATCGATCCCGACTCCGCCCTTTGATCCCGATCTGGGCACACCCAGTCGCTATTTCCCGGCCATCTGCGTCCGCTCCTTCCCCTATTCTCCGCCGAGCCACCGCCCACTTCTCCCCATATACTTCCGCCATGGACCGCGAACAGGACATCCCCTTCATCTACGAAGACGGCGTGCTGAAGCCCGAGGCCGCTGTCGACTTGCCGGAAGGAACGCGTGGCGTCGCCCGCGTCCGGACCGCCAATCCCGACGACGTGCTCGCTCAGCATCCCCTTTCCACCTGGCAGAACCGCACACTGGAAGAGCTTGCCCGCGAGCAGGGAATTGTCGGGCCGACGAATCTGGAGAGTCTTCGCGGTGACTGGCCTCCCGAAGATTCCATCGACGAGTTCCTCGCCGAAGTACGCAAGGGTCGTCGCTGATGGAATCGGTCCTCGTTGACACCGATGTCTTCTCCTTTCTCTTCAAGAGCGATACACGTGCCGCTTCGTACAAGTCGCTGATGCGCGGCAGTCGCACATGCCTCTCGTTCATGTCCGTCGCGGAACTCCATCGCTGGGCACTCGCGCACAACTGGTCCGATACCCGTCGCCAATCGCTGCTTGACGCCATGTGTCAGAATCTGATTCTCCCATATGATCCATCACTCGCCGAGATATGGGCGAGGATCACCGTCCAGAGATCACGAGCCGGCCGTCCAATCGAATGCGGCGACTGCTGGATCGCCGCAACCGCGATTCGATACAAGCTCCCGCTCGTCACGCACAACGCCGCCGACTTTGCTCACATCGACGCTCTTCGCATCGTGACCGCTGCATAGTCGCTCGCCGCAAGCGGTGCCAGGCCTCTTTCCATATATTCTCTCAAGACACATGGCCTACCCCATCGGCCCCGCCATCCCCTCCAATGAACCCCCGCCAGTCGTCCAGCACGACTGCCCCTGCGCCCGCTGCGCCTACAACCTCCGCGGCCTCTCCCCCTCCGGCCTCTGCCCCGAGTGCGCCGGGCCTATCTCTGTCTCCCTCAAAGGCCGCCTGCTCCGCTTCGCCGCACGCTCCTATGTCCGCTCGCTGGATGTCGGGCTGACCATCCTCCTCTGCGCCATCTGGGTCTATGTCCTCATGCTGGCCGTTTCGATGTTCGTCGGCTTCTACCTGCGCGCCTCGCACTCCCGCGAACTCGCGCACGTCGTTTCCCTGGCCATCCTGCTCCTCCCCGCGCTCGCGTTTGTCTTCGGCTACTGGAACTTCACCACCCCCGATGAGGCCGACGCCGCGGCCCCCCCGTCAACGCCCGCTCCATCATCCGCGTCGCCGTCTGCATCCAGCTCGCCGCCAAGTTCGCCGGTGTCGCCCTCGCGCTGGCGATCCAGGCCCAGGTCGCCGCGGCCACCACCGGCGGCTTCGTCTCCCCGCTCCAGCCCATCGCCACCATCCTCCGCTGGCTCGACATCGCCGCGTTCATCACCCTCTTCTATGCCGTCCTCGTCCACGTCCGCGCCATCGCCGATCGCGCGGAGGATGTCGAGATCCGTGCTCGAGCCCTCGGCTTCATGTGGTTCCTCCCGCTCATCTTCCTCGGCGGCTACTTCTTCTTCGGCATCGGCCCCATCGTCTCCCTCGTTCTGTACTGGAACCTGTTGGATCGCGTCCGCAAACACCTCCGCTCCATCGTCGAAACCGGGCAACCTGCGGTTCTCCCCCAGACCGGCCTCTGATCCCGCCTTCCATCTATCTATACTCGCGCTCCCACCGGAGGCCCACGATGACTCGCCCCTGCTCTTCCATCCGCCATCTTCCCCGCGCCGCGTGCTTGCTCGCCGCTTTTTCCACCCTCCCCCTCGCCTCCTGCGGCCAAACCGCCAAGCCCTCTCCCACCGACGCCGCGCTCAACGCCCCGGAGGGCTCTACACCCCAAGCCCCGCGCGAGCCCGCGCCGCTCCTGCCGCCTCCGATCGCCGCCGATCCCGGTCGCATCATCCGCCCGTTTCGCTGAGATGCGTCTGTCGGTTCGCCCGCCGCGCGTGCTCAACGCTTCTTCACTCGCCCGACCCCGCCTGCGCCCAAAACTTTCCTTGATTCCCGCGCAGACGTGATACACTTCTCCGACCTCGGTACGAGCGCGCCCGCGACCAGCCCACGTGGTAGTGTCAGCGGCGGCGCGACGCCAACGGCTGAGGGGGTTGGTGTTTTTCCGTACCCTGTTTTTCGTATGTAGTCTTTCTTGCTTCCCGCGCGGATTGAGCAGTTTCGTTCCCGATCTCACCATCGGACCCACCGCTCACGCCATGGACCGGCGCCCGCAGAGGAGCAGAGCATTTCGCGCACCGGCCACAACCGGCATCGCCGAACTGTTCCGCACTCCGTTACACGCGCCGGCGATTCACCCGCCGCGCGGGGGCCGACCACACGATGGGCACACTCACCTTCTCCAAGAACGCTTTCCTCCACGGCAAATGGTCCGCCGAAGACGCCGCCCGTCTCTACGGCGTCCCCGACTGGGGCAAGGGCTACTTCGGCGTCACCAGCGCCGGAACCCTCGCCGTCATGCCCGACAAGGACCCCGCCAAGCAGATCGACCTCCTCGATCTGGTCGGCGGCCTCGCCGAACGCGGCATCCACACCCCCGTTCTTCTCCGCTTCTCGGGCATCCTCGAGCACCGCCTCCGCGAGATTCGCACCGCCTTCGACAAGGCCATCGCCGACCACGCATACCAGAACGCCTACTCCTGCGTCTATCCCATCAAGGTCAACCAGCAACGCCACGTCTGCGAAGAGATCGCCACCGTTGGCAAGGAACTCAAGTTCGGCCTCGAGGCCGGCTCCAAGCCCGAACTGCTCGCCGTTCTCGCCCTCTCCCAGGGTCAGGACGACATGCCCATCATCTGCAACGGCTTCAAGGACGACGAGTTCATCGAGACCGTCATCCTTGCCACCAAGCTCGGGCGCAACATCATCCCCGTCGTCGAGAAGTTCACCGAGCTCGAGCTGATCGTCAAATACGCCGAGCGCTACAACGTCCGCCCCAAGATCGGCATCCGCGTCAAGCTCAGTAGCCGCGGAGCGGGGCGCTGGGAGGCCTCCGCCGGTGCCCGCTCCAAGTTCGGCCTCTTCGTCACCGAAGTCCTTGATGCCCTCGAATATCTCAAACAACGTGGCATGGCCGACTGCCTGAACATGCTCCACTGCCATGTGGGCTCGCAACTCTTTGACATCAAGCAGCTCAAGACCGCCGTCAACGAACTCACCCACATCTATACCGAACTGGTCCGCCTCGGCGCGGGCATGAAGATCATCGACGTTGGCGGCGGCATGGGCGTGGACTACGACGGCTCCCAGTCCGCCTGGAACTCCTCCATCAACTACACCGTGGACGAGTACGCCACCGACATCGTCTACCGCATCAAAACCGTTTGCGACGACGCCGGCGTTTCGCACCCCATGATCATCTCCGAGTCCGGCCGCGCCATGGTCGCGTACCACAGCGTCCTCATCATGAACGTCCTGGGCAAGAGCCATTTTCAGCAGGACCCCGAGCTCGCCCGCATCAACGAAGACCTTAAGAACGAGAAAGAACCCCCGCAGCCCCTGCTTGATCTCATCGACGCTTGGGAACAACTCAACGAGCGCAACGCCCTCGAAGTCTACCACGACGCCATGCAGGCCCGCGATGAGGCCATGTCGCTCTTCTCGCTGGGCTACATGTCCCTTCCCATGCGCGCCGCCTCCGAGCGGCTCTTCTGGTCCATCGGGCGCAAGGTGCTGGACATCCAGAACAAGAAGGGCGAACTCGCCGAGGAGCTCGAAGCCCTCCCCGAGATTCTCTCGGACATCTACTTCTGCAACTTCTCCCTCTTCCAGTCCATGCCCGACTCCTGGGCCATCGACCAGCTCTTCCCCATCATGCCCATCCACCGGCTTGGCGAGGAGCCCACCCGGCGCGCCATCCTCGCCGACATCACCTGCGACTCCGACGGCAAAATCGACAACTTCGTGGACAAACGCATCGAGAAGAAGACCCTCGAGCTCCACGAACTCCGCCCCGCCCAGCCCTCCTTGTTTGGTGGGGGTGGCACTGGCGGCTCGCCCGCCAGTGGTGCTGCAACAACCTCAAATGGCCACCATCCAAGCAACGGCTCTCCCTCCCCCACAAGCATCGCCGGCTCCATCTCCCCCACTCCCGCCTCCGGCTATGAGCCCTACTACATCGGCGTCTTCCTCCTGGGTGCCTATCAGGAAATCCTCGGCGATCTCCACAACCTCCTCGGCGACACCCACGCGGTCCACATTTCCTACAACCCCGAGGGCGGCTCCAGCGATTCCCCCGACGGCGGCTACTGGTCCATCGACGAAGTCGTCGAGGGCGACACCGTCAAGGAAGTCCTCCAGTACGTCCAGTACGACACCGAGGACATGTGCGAGAACGTCCGCAAGGACGTCGAGCGCGCCATCAAGTCCAACCGCCTCACCGTCGCCGAGGGCAAGTCCCTCCTCATGTTCTACGAGCAGGGCCTCGACGGCTACACCTATCTCGAAGAGTAATCCCCCTCCGCGTGCGAGCCGGGGCGTGTCCGCCCCGAGCAACTCCCACAAGCCCCTCGCGCTCCACCACTCCAACCAACATAAAAAAAGCCCCCGCGTCCTCGCGGGGGCTTCGTCTTTTCCATTCCAACTCACATCCACCCTCAACATCCCGCAAACCACGCCGTCAGAAAATCAAAGATGTCCTGCACCTCCAGGACACCCGAATCGTTGAAGTCCGCCTTGCACGGTGCTTCCAGATACAGCGTCAGATCCCACAGACTGGTGATCCCCCAGTCCCCGCCAACATCATCGTTGATGTACAGCGCCCAATACCCGTTCGGGTTCGCGCCGCGGAACACCGACAGCGAAGTTCCATACGGCCCCGCCGGCGCGGGGAACGGCATCACGTCCCCCGGCTCGTAGTCCGTCGGGCGATACGTTCCCGACCCGGGGTTTGTGAACTGCGCCATCAATCCCGGCGCATTATCAGTAAACGCCAGCGTCGCCTGAAACAACCCCGGATTGCCTCCTCCAGCGTCCGACATCAGCATGCACGACTGCCCGTTTGGCCCCACCAGCAGCATGTCGATGTCACGCGGATACGTGTGCGTGATGCTGTTGATCCGCACCGATACGCTCGCGATCTTCCCCGTAATCCCCGAGACCACGATGCTCGATGGGTACGGCCCCGCGATCCCCACCGTCGATGTCGGCTGACCCGCAGGGATCGATATCCCGTTCCCCTGCACCGTCACCACCGGGCTTCCCGCCTCGGTGATATACACCGCCCATCCGCCCGAGACGCTCCCAACGTCGTCCCCCGCGAAGTCCTGGACGTACAACCTCCACGCCCCGTTGCCGTTCGTTCCACGGAACGCGCTCAGCGCCGACCCGTACGGCGCGCTCGGCGCGGGTGCGGCGAAGCTCGCCCCGCCCATGTTGCAGTCCGAACCAGGGCGATACCCCACAGAGGCGGGGATCGTGCCCGTGGGAAACGCGTTCCCCGCGTCGTCGTCGAACGACAGGTACACATTGTTGAACGCAGTCCCACACCCGCCGCACCGGCCCACCAGCAGGCACGTCTGCCCCTGCGGCCCAACCAGCAGCGCACCCACATCGTTCGAGCAGGTGTGGCCGTACCCGAACATCACCACGCCCACATGCGCGATCGGCCGCTTCAGCCCCGTCACCACGATCGGCGACGGATACGGCGCGGCCAACCCAACGGTGTTCCCCGGCGCTCCCGCGGGTATCGCAATCGCCGTGTTGTTGCCAAACCCCTCCTGCCCCAGTGCCGTCTCGCTCGCCGCGCCGCCCAGCAGCCACAGCCCCGCAACCAGACCCAGCACGCCCACAACGCGGTGCCAACCGCCCAGCACGCCAACCTTCGGAGCATTCCCGTGATCCTGGCTCAAACACATCGTTGTCATGGCGATTCCTCCAGAAGCGGCCGCCCACTCGATCAGCGGCGAAGCACACCGCCAGACAAGTGTACCTCGAGCCCGGAAAACCACGCCATATTCTTTTCATTCGGTGCGCACCAAACCGCCCCCGAATACGCCAGCACCGCCCGTTCTCAACACCCCGCAAACCACGCGCTCAGAAAATCAAAGATGTCCTGCACGCTGATCCCCGCCGCGCCGTTGAAATCCGCCCGCGCATCTCCCGCAAACCACCCCGCCAGAAAATCAAAGATGTCCTGCACGCTCACCACCCCATCCCCGTTGTAGTCCGCCGGACACACCCCCACGAACACGTTCGCGTCATCCAGATTCACCCACCCGATGTTCTCCCCCCACGCATAGCCGCGCAGGCGGCGGGCCGTCGCGTCAAACCGCGCCGCCTGCGGCGGTGTGGCCAGTGCCCCACCACCAAAGTTGATCCACCCCACATTCTCCCCCCACGCAAACCCGCTCAGGTTCCCCGTCCCCGCGTCCCGGTTCACGCCAAAGTCCGGTACCCCCACCACCGGCCCGCTCGTCGGGTTCGCATAGCTCACGCCGTTCCCCGGCGTCCCATCCCCAAAGTTGATCCACCCGATGTTCTCTCCCCACGCAAAGCCGGAGAGGAACGATCCCCCGATCCGCACCCCCTGCGCCCCCGCCGGCGAGCCGCCATCACGGAAGTTCACATACCCGCAGTTCTCGCTCCAGGCGAACTTGTTGGTGGCCGAGACATTGGACTGCCCCATCGCGGGCCCGGCGGCGATGGTGGAGAGGGCGACGACGAAAACGGCGGTTCGGAGGTTCATGTTTGCTATCCGGTAAGGAGTGTTCGGAAAAGAGCGGGCACGCACGTGGCTCAGTACGAGAAGTTCGCGTTGGGGTCGGTCGAGCCCAGGGTGCTCGCGGCGGTGAAGCCGGACACGGCGGCACTGGCCGGAGCGCGCCGATCGATGATCGGGCCGAAGACGTTGTTAGCGACGATGACCCAGTCGATGGTGTTGCCCGAGCAAGAGTTCTTGATGATGATGTTGCCGGGGAGGCCCACATCGATGCCCCGATCGGCGTTGGTGCAGGTGTTGCCCTCGATGCGGTTGTCGGTACCGGTGGCGTGAATGCCAGCGCCGTTGCCGGGGCTGCCGTTTGTGGAGCAGGTATTGGCCAGGACCGTGCATTCGCCGGCCACGACAATGCCATCAAGCGTGTTGACCCGCGCTGTGCAGTTGCTGATGATGGAGCCATTGCCAGCCGAGATGCCGCTGCCGGAGTTGCTGTACGCCAGGCACCCGGTGATGGTGCAGCCGCCTGAGCTCGCCGAGATGCCGTCGGCGGTGCTGAAGGCCGCCGAGCACCCGGTGATCGTGCAGCCGGGGCCTACCAAGTTGATGCCGTTGGCGGTGTTGCCGTACACCGAGCACCCGATGATCGTGGAACCGATGCTGGCTGAAATGCCGTTGCTGGTATTGAAGGTCGCCGAGCACCCGGTGATCGTGCAGCCGTTGCCGATCGAGATGCCGGAAGCGGTGTTGTTGTTCGCCGAGCACCCGGTGATGGCGCAGCTGTTGCCGGTGATGATGCCGCGGGCGGAGTTGTTGTTCGCCGAGCACCCGGTGATGGTGGCCAATTCAGCCGTGATGCCGTTGAAGGCGTTCAGGTACGCCGAGCACCCGGTGATGGTGCCGCCGGTGCCGCCCATGATTCCATTGGAGCCGTTGCCGCTGGCGCGGACATCGATGACGGCGCAGTTAGTCGCAAGATTCGGGTTGCTCAGGTTCACGCCCACGAGCCCCCAGCCACGTACCGAGCCGTTGCGGATGGTGATGTTGGTGAGGCCGGCGACCGTGACCGTCACGCCGTCGAACCCGCCCATGCCCGGGATGCCGCTCATGTCAAAGCCCATGAGGTCAAGCGTGACGCCGCTGGCGGCGATCTCGATGCCGTGCTTGCCGACCACGCCGGTGATGTTGCCGGTGAGGTAGTACGACCCG
>JAYVRG010000056.1:0-25410 GCA_043776515.1 Phycisphaerales bacterium | reverse complement strand
TCACCAAGAGGGACCGCGCGGTGAGCTAGAGGTCCCTCTCGATCACCAAGAGGGACCTCAAAGTCTTTGTGAGGTCGGTTATTCCGGACCTTCGCCGCTCCCCACGCTGCGATCCGGCAGTTTCTGCCGCCCACAACCCGCACCCAGCCAAACACCGATCGCAACCGTTTTCCTCACTGCCCACTCCCCATTCCCCACTCACTCCCCACCCATTGCCCACCGGCTCCCCTTTCCCTATCCTCCCCTCCCTATGGGCAAGACCCGCGAAATCAAGAAGCGCATCAAGGCCGTCGGCAACATCCGCCGCATCACCAAGACGATGCAGATGATCGCCACCAGCAAGTTCGCACGGGCCCAGCAGAAGGCCGTCGCGACCAAGCCGTACACCGAGGGCGTCTTCGAGCTGGTCCGCGAAATCGCGACCAATCTCGCCGCGGGCGGCAGCGATGTCTCGCACCCGCTGATCTCCGGGCCTGTTGAAGGATTCAAGCCCGGCGCGAAGCCGGTCACGCTGATTCTCACGTCCGATCGCGGGCTGGCCGGGCCGTACAACGGCTCCATCCTCCGCACCGGCATGGGACACCTGCGGAGCTATCCGGGGGCCCGCGAGGGCGAGGTCGAGATCGTCGGCCGCAAGGGCGCGGCGTTCCTCAAGTTCAACCGCGTGGACATCGCCAAGCAGCACGCGCTGGGCGACAAGCCCGAGTATCGAGAGATCGAGCGCATCGCCCAGAGCTTCATCGAACGCTTCACCAAGGGCGAGATCACCTCGGTGCATGTGGTGTATATGAAGTTCCTGTCCGTCGGGCGGCAGAAGCCGATGTCCGTGCAGTTACTGCCGCTGCAGCCGCCCAAGGGGGAAGCAAAGGGTGGCACTGGCGGCTCGCCTGCCAGTGGTGCTGCAACTCCAGCAGTCGAATACGAGTTCAGCCCCCCGGCGGAGCAACTGCTCAACTCACTGCTGCCCGCGGCCATCAAGAGCACGCTCATGCAGGCCATCAACGACGCCATCGTGAGCGAGCACATCGCCCGCATGGTCGCCATGAAATCCGCCACCGACAACGCCGGAAAGATGGGCAAGCGGCTCACTCGCCAGTACAACCGGGCACGCCAGGCGCAGATCACCACGGAACTGACCGAGATCATCTCGGGTGCCGCGGCGCTGGAGTGAGAAGAAGGGATCGAGGGATAAGGGGACGAGGGATCAAGGCCAGACAGAATGCAGAAAGACCCCGCGCCTGCGGGGTCTTTTTCTTTGATCCCTCGATCCCTCGATCCCTTCCTACTTCTGCTTCAACCAGCGATCCAGAAACGCCCGCTCCTGATCCTGATATTTATCGAACGCGGTGCGGAGTTTGGCGGTCATGGCGTCGAGCGTCTTCTGATCCACGCCGCTGCCGCCCCCCCCCGACTGCCCACGATCCGCGATCGCCTTGAGCGATTCGGACGCGGCCCGAAGCTCGCCGATCGCCTCGCTGTACTGCCGCACGGAGTTGTACAGCAGCTCGTTCTCCAGTTCCTTCTTGGTCGGCTGATACAGCAGCCGCCACGGCGAGGCCCGGATTTCCACCGTCGCCAGTTTGAGTTGCTGGGCCGCCAGCGTGGCGTCCGCGATGATCCCTTCCAGTTGCGGCTTGTTCTTCGCCACGAGAAGCTCGACATCCTTCGCCGTTTGCTTTGCGCTCTCCATCGCGTCGTGGCCCTGATCCAGCAGCGTCGTGACCTTGGTAGACCACTCTCCATTCACGCGATCTGTAACTTCCTTGACATTCTTTACCACCGCGTCGATCGAGGCGCGGTTGTCATCCACCACCGCGCGCCCCTTGTCGATCAGCTTCCGTGCATCCTCCACGCCATCCTTCACAGCTGTGGCAATGTCTTTCAGGTTAGTGATGATCGAGTCGAAGGACTGCGATCCTTTCTCCACGCGAGCGATCACATCCGAGAGCTGCTGGCTCCACACCGGCCACTTCTCGCGGGCGTCGGCGGTGATCGTCTTCACATCGGCCACCGCCGCGCTGGCGTTGTCCATGATGGTGTTGATCCGCGGCTCCACATCGCCGGTGATGCGATCCATCCGAGCCAAAATGGCCTGAAATTTGGCATAATCTGATGGTGCGAGAAACCCCGGCGGGCCAAGCCGCCCGAGGATCATGTCCCCATTGTGCAGCCGCTGCGGCGGCCCTTGATACCGCACTCCCACCGTCTCCATGCCCGTCAGTGAGATGATGTTGATCGAGCTTCCCGAGCCCAGCAGCGGCTTGAGGAGCTGCACATCCGCGTCCGAGTACAGCGTGTGCTTGGTGGGAATCTGGATCGTGACATCAACAAAGTCTGGCTCGCCGGAAATCTCGCTGTCGTGAATCTTCGCCGCTGTCACACGCCCGACGCGCTGCCCGCCGAGCTTCACTGGCGCGCCCGAATCCAGCCCCTCCGCGCCGTCGAGAATGCTGAAGCGCACGATGTAGTCGTGCTTCTTGATGAACGCATCGCCCAGGTTGCTCATCACGATGATGACGACCATCACCAGCGCCAGCGCGGCCAGCACGAACAGCCCGGCAAGCACGTTGTTCCTGGATCCGCGTCCGATCGCCATGGTCTGTCCGCCGCTGCGCTCCCCGATCCCCATTCAACGCCACCAGCGTAGCGAGTTTGTGCGGGCCGTGCCCGAGTTGAGGACTCCTTACCCTGTTCGCGTCGGCTCGATGCTCGGCCCCATTGGCGTGCTGGAAACCAAGTGGCCCAGCAAGTCCTCGGCGTAGCTGGTCGCGGCCTTGCGCTCGGTGATCGGCCCCTCCGCGTCGCCGCGCAGGAACTGCCGAACCAGCCGCTTGTCCTCGGGCATCCCCGCCGCCTCTTCCACGGAAGTATGCCGCAACTGGTCGAACATCTCCCGCGGCCCCTGCATCAAAACTTTCCCCTTGTCCAGCATCACCATCCGGTCCGCGATCGTGAACGCCGAATCCATCTCGTGGGTCACCACGACGCTGGTCACGCCGACCTTCTTGGTCAGTCCGATGATCAGCCGGTCGATCTCCGCGCTGGTGACAGGGTCCAGCCCCGCGCTGGGTTCGTCGTAGAACAACACGCGGGGATCAAGGGCGAGCGCCCGCGCCAGCCCGGCCCGCTTCTTCATGCCCCCGGAGATCTGCGCCGGAAACTTGTCCGCGTGCTCGCGCAGGCCGACCAGTTCCAGTTTGATCTTTACCATGATGTCGATGGTGCTCGGGTCCAGCTCCGTGTGCTCGCGCAGCGGCAGGGCGACGTTCTCCGCGACCGACATGGAGTTGAAGAGCGCGCCGGACTGGAACAGAATGCCGAAGTTCTTGCGGACCTCGTCCATGCCTTCGGCGCTCAGTTTCGCGATGTCGCGCCCGAAGAGCTCGATCGAGCCGCCGTCGATGTCGTACGAGCCGATCATACAGCGCAGCAGCGTGCTCTTGCCGCAGCCCGAGCCGCCCATGATGACCATCGTCTCGCCCGGATACACATCGAACGTGACGGCATCCAGCACGGTGCGCCCGTCGAACACTTTTTTGACATCGCGGCAGGAAATCACGGGCTCTTCGACGGGCGATGGCGGTGCGGCTGGCGTCGCGGCTTCGGGCATGGTGTGATGGTAGAACGCGCCGGGAGCGCGTTAGTGTCCGGGCTTGGCCGCGTCGGGTCTGATTACATCAGGCGTGCTTGGCTCCGGTATTTTCGGAACCGGCTTGCTATCGCTCGGCTTCGCTGCCGGAATGGTGGGTGCTTGCTCTACGCCGCTGGTGGGTCCGCCGGACTTTGCTGGCGGCACATATCCGAACGGCTTGCTGGTGAGTTTGCGGGCCTCGTCAGGGTCCAGCAGATAAACTTCCTTGCCGTCGAGCGTCACCACCGCGAGATTCAGCAGCGTCTGCTGCGGATTGCCGGTGCCGGGCTTGCTCTGCCCCATCAGCGTCGGGTCCATAGTGA
This sequence comes from Phycisphaerales bacterium, assembly GCA_043776515.1. GTDB lineage: Bacteria > Planctomycetota > Phycisphaerae > Phycisphaerales > UBA1924 > UBA4658. Next base: position 21,456 of record JAYVRG010000056.1, on the reverse strand, counting down.
TGAGCACGATCGCGGACCCGGATGCAAACTTCGCCGGAAGCGGAAACGACATCTCGCCCGGGCGCTGGTGGTACGAGCCGCCCTTCTGCTGCTTGGATGCCTTCCTAAGCTCGATCGCCATCGTCACAGTTTCCAGCACGTTCTCGGGCATCTTCTGATACGTGCCGGCAGTAGCGTGATAGTTCTTGACAAAGTCGCGGAGCATCTCGTCCGTGACAGCCGCGGCGGCCTTGGGCGTCAGCATCGCCCGCGCTCCCTGCATGTCGCCCTTCTCGATCGCGGACATGGTTTGCCCCATCGGGAGGAAGAACTCCTTGCCGACCTGCGAGTTGACTTGGTTCGCCCCGATCAGCAGCGCGATGATCGCCACCGTCTGAAACAATCCCAGCACGATCGCCGTCACCGCGATGCCCGTGCCGGTCAGTCGCCCGCCCGAGCGCGCGATGAAGAAGATCGCCAGCCCGCCGAAGATCGCCGCGAACGCGCCCGGCCCGGGCAGGATGCACGCGATACATCCCACGATCGAGATGACCAGCGCCGTGATCGCCAGCACGCTCGTGCGGCTGGGCGTCGGGTCGATGAAATCGCCTCCGGCACCGCCGCCGTACCGGGTGCCGCTTCCGCCGAGATTGTCGTAAGGGTTCTGTGACATGGGCCAAGGTTAGTGTCGGGGCGCGCCCCGTGCCAGTTTCATGTTTTTTCCGTGGCACGGGCGTCCCGCCCGTGTCTTCTTCTTCGTGGCATGGGCTTGCCAGCCACTGCTGTAAACATCTTAGGGTCGTGCTGGTTTGCGGCGTGAAGCGTCATGCTGGCGATGAGTCTGGCGGCGGAGGAGTGGTCTCGAGGTGTGGGCTTTTTCTTGGCTGATGCGGGTTTCCTGGCTCTGGGCGGCGATTTCAGCCAGCGCTGGGTCCACAGTCTGGGGATCGTGTTTATGAGATGCCTGCGTACTTTCTTCGGGCACAGCGCTCGCTGGTCGTCGCGTGTCAGGCCGTGAAGGCCCGTCAGTTCATCCAGTGCCACCATCTGCCGCCGGATGTCCGTGAACACTTGCTCGCCCGAGACCCGCGCCACCGGCACCTCGCCCCCGATCGCCAGGTAGTGCTTGACGATCTGGATGACGTTGTACCACAGTGGCTCGCAAGCCCATGCCACTACCGCAGATCAAACGTCCCCAGATACTCGATCGCCCGCTGCGCCAGCCCGAGCGCGAGGGATTCGTCGATGGGCTTCTTGGTGTCGTTGAAGGTCATGGACAGGGCGTACTTGCGCCCATCTTTGCGTTCCAGCAGCCAGGTGAGCGAGAGCACGCCCGGCTCGGAGCCGCCCTTGTAGCCGACGTATGTCCAGATCTTTCGATCAAACGGCACGCCCGGGTTGATGGCGAGAATCTCGCGCACCGGCTCCAGCCCGGGCGTGCGGGCCAGATCATCCAGCAGCCACATGCTGGCGGAGAGGTCCGAAGCGCTGGCGAACCATTCGAGCGAGTCGATGAAGCGTGGGGCTTTCCACGCCACGGCGAGCATGAGCTGCGGCGTGGCTTTCCCCACATCGCCGCCCGCCGAGACGAGTTCGCGTCGCGTGAGTGTGCCCGCAGTGATGTATCGCTTGGGCAGATCATCCGAGCCGGAGAGCTTGAGCGCGAAGAGATCGCGGGTGGTGAGGAACGGCTGGTTGAGGTCGGAGTGGCCGCGCGTGCATTTGGACATCATGCGCTCGCAGCGATCGCGTCCGAGCCGGTGGATGAGGTGGTCGGTGGCGGTGTTGTCGCTGATGGAGATCATCTTGTCGGCGAACTGCCGGAGCGTGAACTCGGTGCCATCTTTCTCGTTCTGCATCACGCCGCTGGGGAGGGATTTGATGGCATCCTGAATCTTCAGCGGCTCATCCCACTTGGCGTCGCCGTCGTTGACCGCCGACGCCAGCGCGCCGAGCACCCAGAGCTTGAAGGTGGAACCGATCGCCAGCGGCTCGTCGGCGTTCACGGAGACGCGGGCCTGGACTTCGCGGACGATGGTGGGAACCACCGGCTGCCCGTCCTCCTGCGGCGCGGCGTTCGCGGTATGTTCCACGAACTCGCGGAGTGCGAAGGAGGTCTTCTCGCTGACGCCGGAGAGCCGGGTCTTTAGGTCGTCCCATGAGGTGATCGCGGGGACGCGGGCATCCACGCCGGGCTGGATGAGCAATCCCTCGATCTGGTCGGTGTCGTTGAGAGCGAGCCGCAGCTTGAACGCCGTGTGCTTCTTCGTGCCGGTGACATTCGCAACCAGCGCCCGCTCGCTCGCGCCCTCGTTGATGGAGTCCAGCAGGAGATCGCCCTCAGTGGCATGAATCTGTCCTGCCAGAGCGCGGAGCTTGGCGATCTGCACCTGCTGCTTGAAGGCATCGGCGAGATCATCCTCGGTGATCGCCTTGGGCTGACCGGCGAAGAGTTGCAGAACCCGTGTGAGCATCTTGCCCGCCTTGGAGTCCGGCGGCAGCGCACTTTGTGGCACGGGCGTCTCGCCCGTGTCCTTGCCTTGTGTCACGGGCTTTCCAGCCCGTGCGTCGGGCGCATCGCCCGAAGCGGGAGTCGATGGCGCGGCAGACGGCGGTGCGGTACTCGGCGGCTGCGCGCCCGCAGTGAGCGAGAGCACGCAGGTTGCGAGAATGAGCGCGAGTGTGTGGGTTCGCATGGTCATGATGGAAATGCTTGGGGAGATGTGAAGGCTGCGCGGCAGTTAGCAAGCAGAAATCAAAGGCACTTCGGGCGAGGCGCCCGAAATCCGCCGCGGCGGACCACGCTGAAAGACATGGGCTGGAAAGCCCATGCCACGGAAGACACGGGCGGGACGCCCGTGCCACGGATCATTCGCGCTTGGGCGTCTCCGCGGGTTTGCCGGTGTTGGTGGCCCGCTCGCGCTGGGCATCCACGGGGGTGCGCTGCGTGGCGGGGTCGTCGTAGTGGGGGAAGTTGAAGGGCGTCGGGTCGCCACCCGCGGGCTGGCCGATGCGTGGGTCAAACGGTCGCCAGTCGATCTTGGTCGCGCCCAGCAGCGTGCCGGTGGCGAAGGCGAGATCGACCTGCGCGATCTGGTAGTCGGCGAGAGCGCGAATCTCGCTGGTCTGATCGTCGGCGAGGCGGGCCGCGGCGTTGAGCACATCCGTGCTGGTGCGTGCGCCCGCGTCGAACTGCCGCTGCTCACCTTCAAGGGTTCGGGCCGCGAGAATGACGCTCTGGCGAGCCGCGAGAATCCGCTGCCACGCGGCGTCTATCGCATCCACCGCGCCGAGTACCTCTTGCCGGATCGAGAGCGCGCGGGCCTCTTTGGAGGAGAGCCGTTGCAAGCGCGTCAGGATCGCCTTCTGAATGCCCGCCTTGGCCGCCTCGTTGCCGATGGGTATCTGCCCGCGGATCGAGGCCTGCCAGGTGCGGAAACGGGTCTCGCCGATCTGGTCCAGCGAGTCGCCGTAGCTTGCGCCGAGGCCGGGAATCGAATATGAAAAATCCAGCGTGAAGAGCGGGAGCGCCTGATTCTTGCTGTACTCGATCGCGGAATAATCCTGCGCCAGTTGCAGCTCCAACTCCAGCATCTCCATGCGATTGCTCACGCCGAGATTCGCCAGCCCCGCGCCGTCAAACTCAAAGTGAACCGGATCGGGATCGGTGGCGATGGTGACGACCGAGCGGGTCTCCATCTCCAGCCCGCGGATGTTGAGCAGCCGCTTGATCTCGCGCTGCTGATCGCGCAGGGATTTCTCGGCGAGGATGATCTGCTCGAGCTGGGTGGCCGCGCCGGACTCGGCGCGGGTGACTTCAAGCTGGGCCGCGTCTCCCGCGTTGACGCGCCGCTTGGCCCGCGCGATGAGCGCCAGCCCGAGCTCGTACTGGGTCTGACGAACGCCCAGCGCACGGGCCGCGGCGTAGGTTCGCCAATATGAGCGATCGGCCGCCGCGATCTGGCGGATGATCTCGAGTTTCGTGCGGGCTTGCGTGATGTCCAGATTGAGTGCTGCCACGCGGATCGAGTACGTGTTCGCCCGTCGCCCGGCGTTCCGCAGCAGCGGCTGGCTGAGCGAGAAGGTCAGCGCGGAGTCATACGAGGTGTTGAGCGCGAAGAACGGGTTGTTGGTCTGGCTGCGATCCTGCGTGAAGTCCACGCTGGCGCGCCCGCCGGTGCGTAGCGGCACATCCACGCCCGCGCCGAAGTTCACGGTTTTCTGCTGGTTCGCGCTGGTGGTGTCCAGCGTCGGTTGGTTGACATCGCGCACGCCGATCGACGGGCGAAACACCAGCTCGAACTTGGCTTCTTCGGCGCGCAAAGATTCGGAGGAGATCAGCGGATCAACAAGTGCGATCCGAAGGTCGAGATTGTTTTCCAGAACCGCCGCGCGGGCATCTTCGAGTTTCAGCGGGACCTCGGTCAGGCCCACGAAGCGGCTCGTGTATCGCTCGCCGACCACGGGAACCGACGCGGGCGCGATCGGCGTCGCGTACCGATCCCGATCCAGCGGCTCCACCGAGCGCAGTCGCTCCACCGGCGGGCGCGGCCGGTAGTCGGCGTCGATGGAGGAGAGCGGGCTTGCGCACGAAGTTAGAAAAATGGCAAATGGCAAATGGCAAATAGCAAATAGACAAACGTGAGTAGTCGTAGTGAGATCGTGCCGGTGCTTGTCTGATTTGCCATTTGCCATTTGCTATTTGCCATTTACTCGTGTCGAAGAGCATCGATCGGGTCCAGCCGCGCGGCCTTGATCGCCGGGAACATTCCAAAGATCACGCCGACACCGGCGCAGAAGATGACAGCGATGAAGGTTGCCCACACCGGCACGCTCGCCTGCTCCAGCGGGCTCTTGGGCATGACGCGAATGCCGTACACCAGCGCGTAGCCGATGCCGAGGCCGATGGCCGCGCCGACGAGGCAGAGCACCACGGCCTCCACGAGGAACTGAAGGAGGATGACTCCGGGCTTCGCGCCCACCGCTTTGCGCAGACCGATCTCGCGGGTGCGCTCGGTCACGGAAACGAGCTGGATCACCATGATCCCCACGCCCCCGACCAGCAGCGCGACCATGACCAGCCCGGAGAGAAAGATCGTCATCATGGTGCCGATCCGCTTGATCTGCGCGATGTACTGCTCGATCGCCTCGACGCCGAACGTGTCGGGGTCCTTGGGCCCCAGGTGGCGGACCTTGCGCATGTAGAACGAGATTTCCGCCTTGGCATCCTCAAAGAGTTCCGGTCGCTTTGTCTGTGCGATCACAAACACGCCCTGCTCCGGACGCATCACGCTGGCGGTGTTGAACGGGATGTAGACCTCGCTCTGCGCATCGTTCGCGCCGAACATCGGGCTGACGGATTTGGTTTCAACAACGCCGACGATCAGGAAGCGCCGCCCGCCGACGAGGATGTAGTTCCCCGGCCCGCCGCTGGGCAGGCCCATTTCCTCGATCGCCTTGTCGTTCACCATGCAGACGTTGCGCACCGCTTCCAGATCGATATTGGAAAATGGGCGGCCCGCGGTCACGAATCGCTGCTCGATCTCGTGCCAGATCGGGCGAATCCCTTGCACTTTCACCTGCGGCTTGCGCTGGTCGCCATACTGCGCATCGGTGCTGAACTCCAGCACCGGCGTGAGGCGATCCAGCGAGGGGCAACTGGCCAGCAAGCCATCCACCTGCGGGGCCATCAGCCGCACCTGTCGCCATGAGAAACGGTTCCGGGCCTCGCGCGGGAAGCGCGGGAAGACCCAGACCTTGTTCGCGCCGACCGAGGAGAACTCTTTGAGGATGTTGCTCTTGAACCCCTCGGAACTGCCGGTGATAAGCACCAGCGCGCCGACGCCGATCACGATCATCAGCATCGCCAGCAGCGCGCGGAGCTTGTTGGTCCACATCTGGCCCAACGCGAGCAGAACGGTTTGTGCCAGCAGGCGGACGATGATCATGGGCCCACCCCCGCTCCTAACTCCGCCCCCCGCGCAGCCGGTGCGGGCGTGCTCGCGGGAACGCTGGTTGGAATGCGCGCCATCTCCGCCGCGGCCACCGCCATGCGGCCCAGAAACTCGCGGTGGATCGGATCATCGTTCTTGGGAAAGTCCGAGACGATGCGTCCGTCTTTGAGCCGCACGATGCGCTGGGCGTGCCCCGCGATGTCCTCCTCGTGGGTCACGATGATGATGGTCTGCCCGTCGTCGTGCAGCTTCTCGAAGAGCGCGATGATCTCCTCGCTGGTGCGGCTGTCCAGATTGCCGGTTGGCTCATCGGCCAGCAGGATGCTCGGCTGGGTCACCAGCGCGCGGGCAATGGCGACGCGCTGGCGTTGCCCGCCCGAGAGCTGATTCGGCCGGTGCTTGATCCGGTCCCCCAGCCCGACCCGCTCCAGGGCTTTCTTGGCCCGCGCTTTCGCGCCCCACCAATGGCGGACCGAATAGATCAGTGGGAGCGTGACGTTCTGCAACGCGGTCGATCGCGCCATGAGCTCGAAGGATTGGAAGACAAACCCGATCTCCTGATTCCGCACCGTCGAGAGCGCGGTGGCGGACATGCGGGCCACGGATTTGTCCGACAGGATGTACTCCCCCTTGGTCGGCCTGTCCAGGCACCCGAGGATGTTCATCAGCGTGGACTTGCCCGAGCCGGAGGAGCCCATAATGGCGACGAACTCGCCGCGCTGGATCGTGAGATCCACGCCGCGCAGCGCATGGACGCGCTCGACGCCGACGCGGTAGATCTTCTCGATTCCCTTCAGCCGAATGCTCATGGTCCGTGCCACGGGCGTCCCGCCCGTGTCTTTCTTCAGTGCCACGGGCATCTTGCCCGTGTTCTTTTCCGTGGCATGGGCTTACCAGCCCATGTCTTACCTCCGTGGCACGGGCGTCCCGCCCGTTTCCCCGCCCGCCCTCCTCAATGCCGATTCATTCCCTTCGTCTCCTTGTTCACCGTGGTCGTCTGCTCCTTTGCGCTGTTCTCCTCGATGACCTCCTGATCGTGGCGCAGACTTTGCAGCACCTTGAACGGTCCCGCCACGATCCGGTCCCCCTCTTTCAGCCCCGCCAGCACCACGGTGCGGGTCAGATCGCTGGACCCGATCTGCACCGGCGTCGCCACCACCTTGCTGACCTGCTTGCCCTCGGTCGTCAGTTTCCCGGGCACATCCTCCACGCGGTAGATCACCCGCGTGAAGGTGTTGGTCTTGATGACGTTCGCGTTGTTGTCCGTCACCGCTTTGGGCAGCTCATCGGTCTTTCGGTCCACCACCGCCTGGCTGGGCACCACCAGCACATCGCGGAGCGTCTCCACCATGATGTCGGTGTTCGCCGTCAGCCCGGAACGGAGCGTCTCGCCCTTTTCCAGCGCGACGGGAATCCAGACCTCGAAGTATCCGGTGTTGTCGCGGTCCAATCGGCGTTGCAACTCGACGCGCTCCACGGTTCCCTTGAACTCGCGCTCGCCATATGCGTTGATGAACACCTTGGCGATCTGATTGTCCCTCACAGGCACCACGTTGCTCTCGTCCACGCGTGCCTTCAGGATCATGTTGGCAAGATCGGCGAGTTCCATAATCACCGAGCCCGCGCTATTCAGAGTGCCCACCACCACCAGCTCGCCGACTTCCGCGTCCAGCCGCGTGATGGTGCCCTCAATCGGGCTGACGATCGTGGTGTTCTCCAGGTCCTTCTCGGCTCGCACGATCTGCGCCCGGGCCTGCTCGATGGCGTGCTCGGTGGCCCGCAGCGAGCTCGCGGCCCGCAGATACTCGCTTTCCGCCTGCTCCTGCTGGCTCTTGGCAAAGTCGCCGGACTTCACCAGCACGCGCACGCGATCCCGATCCTGTTCCGCACGCTGGAGCATGGCCTGCGAGCCCTCCAGCCGCGCCTGCTCGCCCTTCAATCCGGCCCGCGCCGAGTCCAGCAGCGCCTGCAAGTCCCGCGCATCTAGGCGCACCAGCACGTCACCCTTCTTCACCGGCTCGTTCTCGCGAAACGGCAGCGCGATGATCCGCGCCGAAACCTGCGCGCTGATCTTCACGTTCGTCCGCGGCTCGATCTGCCCGGGCGCGGAGATGGTCCGCGAGAGCTCACCCTTCCCCGCCGTCTCAAGCCGCACCTCCGCCGGCTTGTTCTGCGGCCAGAACATCTCCATCTGCTTGCGCAGTTCCTTGTTCACAAAGATTGCGTAGTACCCGCCCCCGCCGCAGGCGAGAATCAGGACCAGCCCAAGACCGACAAGCCATTTCCACACCTTCAAGGCCTCCCGATCAAGGCCCCCCCCGACGAATGCCGAGCCGACGGCCACGAACCAATCGCCAGCACGCGGCCATCCTCGCGCCAACGCCACCGACCCCATACCCGGCCATAAGCAAGGCCCGGGTGGAGCCGCGTGTAGATGGTAGGGAATGTCACGCGAGCGATTTCGGCTTGCGGGAGTATTCGCTACGTAAGTGCTTGATCTCCAAACCCATACATCGCCCATGCACCCCCGAGGCGATTGCAGTTGATTCGGGGTTTCTCAGGTGGACCAAGTGCCGACCCAGCGCGGCCATGCGATCCGGTCTGGCCGGGTGTGGGCAGATGCGTGTCATGGTTCCCACCGCCCCGCCGCTTCGGCGTATGGTCGTTGCGAGCGAGTTCAGGCGCTCGGAGGTGATGCAACTGGCTCCCAGTCTCTCGGGCCGACGCTGGCGTGATGATGACCTTCGTATGCTCGCTGCGTGCCCAACTCGTCTCCGAGCATGTTCTGCAAATCATGCGAATATTCTCTCACGGGCGTGAGTGGAGGGCTGTGTCCCGAGTGTGGATGCCCGTTCGACCTATCCGATCCGAAGACCTACGACGCCAAGCCAAAGACGCGATGGCTGAACATGGATGCGTCGCGTTGCGTGGGTTCTCGGCATCATCGCCGTAGCTTGGCTGTTTGCTCCCAGCCGCGTTGCGAAACTCACATGGTCCTGGCCGAACCCCGATGGTGTGACGGCGACGAGCGAGACGAGGTGGTGTCTGGTTGCGCCGAAGTGGCTGCCGATCAGGTATCCGCGATGGTCGGAGCAGAGGGTTGTGAAGCAAATTGAGGCGATCGGGTTGCAGTGTTCCGACTGCATCATTTGGCGAGTCGGATACACATCGCTGAAAATGGAATCCGGATACTCGACGCGGTTGCCAAAGAGCGCACCGCCGGGCACGGTTGGCTGGCATGGCGATTCCAAGAATTACGAGACGTTCGATGGTCTGGACATCGTGCCAGAGAACATCGACAAACTTTGCGACTGGACGCTCGATCCTCCGTCACCATATATGACATTCGCGCCGCACACGCCGCCGTATTCTACGAGCAAGCAGAAGGAGAAGGGTAAGTAGCTGCACCTACACGCCCAACTTCTCCCCCACAAACCCGCTCACCGCGTCGATCGCGATCCGATCCTGCTTGCCGGTGTCGCGGTCGCGCACGGTCACGGTCTGATTGGTCAGAGTGTCGGCGTCGATGGTGAAGCAGTACGGGCAACCGGCCTCGTCCATGCGGGCGTAGCGCTTGCCGATGTTCTGCTTCGCGTCGTACTCGATGGCACCGATGCGACCGAACTTCTTGTGGAGCTCGGCGTGCAGTTTCTCGGCGATCTCCGGCTGGCCGTCCTTATTGATGAGCGGATAGATCGCCGCTTTGATCGGCGCGATGCGCGGATGGAACTTCATGAACTCCGGCGAGGGGCGCGCTGGATCAACGGTGTACGCCTCGCAGATAAGCGCGAGGACGCCGCGATCCAGGCCCGCGGCGGGCTCGATGCAGTCCGGCGTGTACCACTCGCCCTTCTTGGCCCCGTTGGGAAGCACTTCGCCACGATCCGTGTCGTGATACTGCATCTTCACCCGGGAGTGCTTCTCGTGCTGCGTCAGGTCGAAGTTGCCGCGGTGCGCAACGCCCTCAAGCTCGCCGAAGCCGGGCGCGGTGAACGGGAATCGGTACTCGATGTCGCAGACACCAGCGCCCGCCTTCGCGTAGTGGGCCAGTTCGTCGGTCTCGTGGTCCCGCAGGCGCAGATTGTCGCCGGCGAGGCCGATGGACTTCCACCAGTCCATGCGATGCTTCTTCCAAAAGGCGTACCAGTCGCGGGCCTGATCCGCATGGCAGAAGAACTCAAGCTCCATCTGCTCAAACTCGCGGGAGCGGAACGTGAAGTTGCGCGGCGTCACCTCGTTGCGGAAGCTCTTGCCGATATTGCCGATGCCGAAGGGCACCTTGACGCGCGTGGTGTCCACGACGTTCTTGAACTGGACGAAGATGCCCTGGGCGGTCTCGGGGCGGAGATAGGCGATGTCGTCCTCGCCGGCGGTGGCCCCGACGTAGGTCTTGAACATCAGGTTGAACTGCTTGGGTTCGGTGAGGGTTTTTTTCTTGCCGGACGCTGGGGAGGGGATGTTGTCTGCGAAGTCCTTCAACCATGCAAGAGCAGGCAGATTCGGCACCTGCGACAGTTGAGTGACCATAATCAGACAGGTGCCAACCCTTGAAAACTCACAGAGGAGGTAGGCATCAAGTTGGGCAGTTCGCCAAGCTTCGCTGCGTGGCTGTGCCTGCTTGATCCGACCCATTGTCGGATCGGATGCGACATCCTTGGGGGCACTCGAAATGGACTGCACTGCTTCCTGAAGTGATGATGCCACTACGACACCGACGCAGGAAAGTCCTGGAGAGCCATCGGCATTCCGGCAAATGATCGTCTCGAAGATTTGGCGTTTCGTAACGGGGTCACTTTCAGGATTCGCGAATTCCGGTGGCACTGCGAACAGGCCATAGAGGTGGTCTGCTCGAAACCTCTGTTTAGTTTCTCTGTCGTCCACCATCGGGTCATTGAACCCCGCAAGGTGCCCGCTCGCCTCCCACACCTTCGGGTGCTGGATGATGCATGTCTCCAGCGGCACGATGCTCACGGGCTTGCCATCGGGGCCTTTGTCGCCGCCGCAGGGCACCATGATCATGTCCTCCCACCACGCATCGCGCAGGTTCTTCTTCATCTGCGCGCCGAGGGGACCGTAATCCCAGAAGCCGTTGATGCCGCCGTAGATCTCGCTGGCCTGGTAAATGAAGCCGCGGCGCTTGCAGAGCGCCATGATGGCGTCCATCGACTTGCTCGGGGCGGCGGCGGTAGTTGGTGCGTTGGCGTCGGCCATGGGCGGGGAGTTCCTTTGGGCCGGGATGATACGGCACGCGCGGCCGGAATCCCGAGAACCCATCGCTTGCACGCCGCTCCACACGCCGCTACACCGGCCACCCCGGCACGTTCGCCGCGATCGCTTCATAGAGCTTGCTCGCGCAGATGATGAACCCCTCGGGCCCAAGATGCAGCTCGTTCTCCCAGTATTGGTCGAGGATGTGCGGGCGCAGATCGACATGGTGGAAGTGGCTGTTCCGGCGCGCCAGCCCCGCGAGCATGTCGTTGAAGCGCCCGATCAGATCGGTGACGACGGCCCGTCCTTGGTTGAGGTCCGTCCACCCCTTGCCCACCAGCCCCGGGCGCAACCACGGGCCGATGGGGATGCCCAGGAACTCCGCGGGGATGCCCGATGGGATCGCGTTGCCGTAGCCGTGCGAGAAGATGTGCGTCTGTGCCGACGCCTCCAAGACGCGATCGATCATCCGCTGATACATCGCGGGCATAACACTACCGAACATCCGATCCGCGTACCACGTTCGCAGCGGCGTGTCGGAGGCCGCGGCGTGGTCCAGGAACGCCGCAAACTCCGCGCCGGCGATGTCGTTGCCCCCGCCGGAGAACAGAAACGCCCGCGGCTGTAGCTCCGCGACCAGCGCCACCGTCGCGTCAAACTGCGGCGTGCGCCGCTGGAACTCGCCGTCGTACTCCGTTCCGTACACCATGTTTTCCAGCGTGTCGCCGGGCTGTGCGAAGTTCTTCAGCACGCGGCAGCCGTGCCGCGAGCGCAGGTAGTCGATCAGGTCCGACCCCAGCAGCGAGTAGTTGAACCACGAGTCCCCCTCGGCGATGATCGTTCGCCCCGGCACGCCCCAAGCCCCGGTGTCCGCGTCGTCGTCGTACGCCGCGGCCACGTATGCGGGCGACCGCGACAGCGCGGCCTCGCGCTCGAAGTACGCCAGATGCATCTCGCCGGCCGTCGCGGCTTCGGCGAGTGGAGCTGCGCTCAGCGAGGACGCGGCAACGTCTACTGCCGCCGCGCTCGCACGTGTGGTCTTGCCCTTGCGTTGTGCTTTCTTTGCCATGTCCACAAGATATCAGAGCCGAGGGGGGTACGCAGCCGGTGCAGAACAACGCGAGCCACAAACACCCAGGGCAGCCCAACGACGGTTCAAGCCCTTCGGCTCCGAGCGCGGCACGCACGCGCGGGGTCAGATTTACAGAAGAATCTCAAATCCCGCCTGTCGGAAGTGACGGTCGTGCGTGAACACACGCTTGATGCCCATCTCTTTGCAGATCAGTATTGACGAACAGTCCACGATACCCCATTCTTTGTCAGGGCGGGATTCGTACAACTTCAGGGCACCCTGCAACCCGACGTGAGAGGAACGTACAAACGTTACCCCGGGGTCTGCAAGAAGCGATCGGACAAATCCGGCCGCGCCCACGCGGTGCCGGAGATTCGCCGTCGCGTTCAGAAACTCAATGAGCACCCAGTCGCTGGTCACCAGGGGCGTGCCGCTCACCGCGAGAGAGTCGAGTATCTCAACCGCCATCGCGTGCAGCGAATCCGATGCAAGGAACACGCCGATGAGACCTGCTGTATCGAGAAAGACTGCGTCACGAGCCACGCGATCGGCTCCGCTTTTTGGTCACGGGCTTGGCCACCTTTGCGGCCGCGCGAGAAGACTTGCCCTTGCTCGCCGCCTTTCCAGTTCGCTTCGGAGTTCCGTGGACGTAGTGGTCAAGCTCTGACGCAAAGTCCTTCGGCGTTGCAGGATCGGTGACGGAATGTTTCAGCAACGCCCGCACAAGCGGAGATCGCGCGGTCGGGTTGACATCCACCGAAGTGCCTTCCGCAAGCGCACCCGGTGATTCCAGTTCAACCATGCCATTTCGGACTGTGCCGCGAAGTGTCATCGTTGCGTTCCTTGCTTGCGGATTCTACGCAAGACAACGGCGATTGCGTAGTTCGACTCTGATCACGCCACATACCGCCTCACACACACCGTATCATTCTGCCCGCCAAACCCGAAGGAGTTGGAGAGGCACGCGTCCACCCTGCTGCTGCCATCCGGCGCGCGGCAGTCCCGCGCCGCATTCGGAATGTGATCCAGATCGCAGTCCGGGTCCGGGTGCATCAGGTTGATGGTCGGCGGCAGCCATCCGGTCTGGATCGCCTTCACGCAGGTGATGAGTTCCACCGCGCCAGCCGCTTGAATGAGATGCCCGAGCATGGACTTCACCGAACTGAACGGCACCTTCGGTGCCAGCGGCCCGAAAACCCCCTTCACCGCCCGCGTCTCGATCGAGTCATTCTCCTTCGTGCCCGTGCCGTGCGCGGAGATGTATTGCACCGGCGCTCGTCCGTCGGCGAGCAGCTCGCGCGGGTTGATTCCGGCCTGCCTGCACGCCGCAAGCATCGCCCCCTGTGCGCCCTTGCCCTCGGGCTGAATATCCGTGATGCGGAACGCATCCGCCGTAGAGCCGTATCCCGCGATCTCGCACAGCGGCGTCGCGCCGCGGGCCAGCGCGTGGTCCAGCCGCTCTAGCACCACCATGCCCGCGCCCTCGCCCATGACGAAGCCGCCGCGGGTGCGGTCGAACGGGCGCGAGGCGTGCGTTGGGTCGTCGTTCATGCGGCTCATGGCCGTCAGACGAATGAAGCCGGTCATGCCGAGGGGATGGATCATCGAGTGCGCGCCGCCCGCGAACATGATGTCCGCGTCGCCGTGCCGGATGATCTCGAACGCCTCGCCAACGGCTTGCGTGCTGGCGGCGCACGCCGTCATGCAGTTGCTCGCCGGCCCGCGGCAGCCGAACGCCGATGCCACATGGCTGAGCGTCATCTGCGGCTCCTGCTCGATCTCGCGCACGGCGGTCATGTGCTTGTACGCCGCTCTGGCCCAGCGGGCCGCGTCAAATACACCCTTGCCCCCATCCGCTTCGTCATTCCATCCCGCGACATTCGAGATTGCGTAGTTATCAAAGTCCAGCGTGCCCTCGCCCGCGCCGAAGTAGAGGCCGAAGCGCCGGCGGCTCAGCTTGCCGCTGGCGGCGAGCGCATCCAGCCCCGCCTGCTTGAAGGCCTGGGCCGCCGCGCCCAGCGCGAAGGTTGTTGAGAGTCCCGCGTCGGTGTGCTTCGCCGCCGATGCGCCCAGATACCGCGACAGGTCGTACCCCGTCACCTCGCCCGCGAAGTTGGTCTTGAATGTGGAGGCATCAAAGTGCGAGACTCGCCCGATTCCGCTCTCGCCCTTGAGCAGGCGCGACCAGACGGATTCCACATCATGCCCCAGTGGCGTGACCCACCCCGTGCCCGTGATGACGACTCGATTGCTCATTGGGGAACTGTAGAAGTGCAAGTTCTCGGGCCTCGGCTTACTCCGAAAGGGCTGGATTCCAGCCGATCATGCAGCATACTATTCTCATACTTTTATCTGATAGGCACCCCATGATCCAACTGACCGACATCCACCCGCTCACCGGCTTCCTCCGCGACCACAAGGCGCACATCGAGCGGCTCGCCGAAACCGGACGCCCCGAAGTGCTCACCGTGAACGGGCGCGCCAAGGTTGTCGTGCAAGATGCCGCGGCGTATCAGAAGATGCTTGATGAACTCGATCTTGCCGAATCCACGCGCATCGTGCAGGAGCGGCTCGCGTCGATTGAGCGCGGCGAACCGGGCGTGCCTGCCAAGGAAGTCTTCAAGGCGATTCGCGCGAGGTTGGGGATCACCAAACCATAATGCGATTTCGCGTGGTCTTTCATCCGGAGGCAGAGAGCGAAGCATCCGACGCCGCGGCCTATATCGCGTCGAAGAGTTCCCTCGATGTCGCGGCCGGGTGGCTCGAAGCGCTCGAATGTCAGATCGCTTCGCTCGACGAGATGCCGCACAGATTCGGTTTCGCCCGTGAGCACGTTCTGAGGCGCAAGCCCGAACTGCGGCAGATGCCCTACAAGTCGCACCGCGTGATCTACGCCATCATCGGCAACGAGGTGCATGTGCTGCATGTCCGTCACACGGCGCAGGACAACCTCGACCGCGCCGACCTAGATCCCCCGGAAACAAACAAGCCCGCGTGAGCGGGCCTGCGTGTGATAGTCATTGAGATGTCCGGCTCAGCCCCGCGGCTCGCCGCCACCGTCTGTCGGATGGTCATTGCGATGATCGCCATGCTCACCTTGATGCCCTTCATGCCCGTGCTCACCTTGCCCGCCATGATCGCCATGATCGCGATGATCGCCTTGCCCGGCATGTCCACCCTGTCCGCCGTCCTCATGCTGTTGCAGGTTCAGCTTGAGCGGGTTGAGCACGCGGACCAGGCCGTCTTTCAGGCGACGCTCGGAGAAGTTGATGATCAGCCCCAGCTCCATATCGGCGGCGATCAGGGCGGCACGCAAGCTGGTGCGCTCGCCCGCGCTCACCTCGCGGTGCTGCGCGTAGAAGTCCGCGATGAAGCGATTCTCAATCAGAATGTCCGCCACGCGGGTGCCAACCTGTTTGCCGCGGTAGATCACCGGGATCGCGTGGTTGGACTTGTAGCTGACATTGAGCGCATCCAGTTCGGTCTCGATGGCCTTGTGGTACGTCGCCTTGTCGTAGCCCGGCCCGAGGGCCTTGTGTACCTCGATGGCCGCGCCGATGAGCTTGCGGCTGGTTTCCGTGAGCGCGGGGTCAAGCTCGCTCAGCGGCACGCCGCGACCGTCGGCGTCTGGCCGGCGCGGGCCGCGCGGCCCACGATCGCCACCCCGTCCACCTCCGCCCCCACGTCCGCGACCACCACCTCCGCCACCACCTTCGCTGTATCCGCTCCCACCGCCCCCGCCGCTCCCACCGTAGTTGCCACCACCACCACCTCCGCCGTTGCCGCGATCGTCGCGCCGATAGTTGTCCTGATCGTTCATGTGCCGCACTCCCTTTTCTTGAAGAGGAACAAGTAGAAAAAATCCTGCAACGAATCCCGCGATGTCCAGACCGTTCAGATCAGCAGTCGTTCATCCCGCATCGGTCCCCTCCGAATGCTTGAGAACCACCGCCGCGTTCTGCCCGCCGAGGGAGCCGCTACAGAGCAAAGCATATTGCAGCTTGGCCACCCGAGACGGCGCGGCCCCCGCCAGCAGCCCGGCCACCGGCGTTCCCGCGTTCAGGCGTGCCGGAAGCCGCTGATTCCTGAGCGCCAGCGTCGCCGCCGTCAGTTGCAGCCCGCCCGCCCCCGCCACGCAATTCCCCGCGTTTGGCTGCACCGTCAGCAGCGGGATGCTCGCCAGCCGCGCCCCGAACACGGCCCGGAACGCGCCGATCTCGGCCCTGTCCAGCTCCGGCACGCCGCTGCCCATGGGCACGATCACGTCGATCTGCTCGGCGCGGATGCCCGCGTCCTGCAGCGCGTTCTCGATGGCGTAGCGATACCCCTCATCGTCCTCGCCCTGCTCGTATCGCGCGTCGGAGTGGCTGCCGCCGAAGCCGACGATCTCCGCGTACACCCTGGCCCCGCGCCGCGCGGCGGTCTCCGCGTTCTCCAAGATCGCAATCGCGCCGCCCTCGCCGACCAGCCCGCCCGTCGTCGCCGGGTCATACGGGCGCATAAAAGATGCCCCATCCTCGGAGTCGCCCGTGGGCGCAAGCCGCCCGGCGAAGTCCAGCCGCAGCATCCCCATCGGGTTGAGCTTGCTCTCGGCCGCGCCGGAGAAGCACAGGTCCGCCGCGCCGCGCTCGATGATCCGCGTGGACTCTCCGATCGAGAGCAGCCCGCTGGACTCGGCGCAGGTGATGGTGTTGCTTGGCCCCTCAGCGCCGTGGATGATGGTGACGTGGCAGGCGAGCATATTGGGCAGATACTTCAGCAGCCACAGCGGCGTGAGCGCCTCCATGCCCTGACCTGTGGAACTCTCCGCCGCCCCGCCGCCCCAGGCGCGGAGCGTAAACGTGCCACCTTTACCACCCGTGTCGCCGATGTCACCCGTGCCACCGACTTGCCCGCTTTGGGGCACGTCGGTGCTCTTCGCTGCTCCCTCTCTCGCCGTCACCATCGCCGCCGCCATCTCGTCCAGCTCCGCCGCGATCAGCCCCGCGCCGATGTTGCATCCCATCCGCTCCGGGCGATACGTGTAGTCCGCCCCTCCGCCCGTCTCGTCCTGGCTGTTGCCCTTGGTGATGATCCCCGCGTCCTCCACGGCCAGCTTCGCCGCGCCCACCGCGATCTCGGTGTCCCGCGCCATCACCTTGACCGCCTTGCGATAGCTCTTGGGCACATACTGCTTGGCGTCCAGATCCGCGATCTCCCCCGCCAGCCGCGAGGGGAACCCGGAGGGATCAAAGCGCGTGATCCGCTTGAACGCGGACCGCCCGCTCACCAGCCCATCCCAGAGCGCCGCGTGCCCCGCGCCAAACGCACAGACGCACCCCAGACCAGTAATGACAACACGAGCAGACATCGGCCGGATCGTAGGTCCAGCCCGTGAGTGGGTGGTCCGTGGGTGGTCCGGCTCTCCAGAGCCGGACGCATCCACTTCGGCCGATTGCGACTCGCCGCCCGCACTCTCTCTATTTTCTTCCCCACCTCTGGTGTCTCAAACCGCACATCCGACATCAAAAAGCGGGGATAGGAGAACGGCGATTGAACTTTTTCGGCTTGGGACGGCCGAATGGGGTTCGTCTGTTCGCCAGATGATTGGTTGAACGCCAAAGTGCGCAACAGTCAGGACTTTACTACCAAGAACCACCCACCGCGCCGCACACGACCTCAGTCATCCGGCATCACCATCGGGCGCCGCGCCCGATGGTGATGGCACGTCACAGTGCGCTCTTGTCGGGCCACTTGCCCACTTCACCGTCCGCTATGGTGGGGCCACCTGCCGGATGATCCGCGGGCACCAAGTCCTCAAGGTTGATCTTCACAAACAGGTTCGTTTGACGGTTGATTCGGCCTCTCATGCCAACCTGTTCGCGGCACTATCCCGGGCGGTTGCGCTATTCGGCGCGTGTTCGGGGGAGTTTTTCAACGACCTGGTAAGGGCGCTTTGGGTGCCCGATGGGGTTTCTGGCACAGACAGTGATCACAACAACTGATCTCCGCATTCGGGGCATTTCGAGCCGGACCGCAGCCCCGCTAGGGCGTAGCCGCATGAGGGGCACTGCCCACGTCGCAGCCTGACCGTGCGACGCACGCCGAAATACAGCCGGAACATCGCAAACGCGATCCCACTCAAAACAAGAGTGTCGAACGCAAAACCAAACCAAAGAGGGCGCAGCGGGAGGTTTCGGGCCAAGGTCCAGTGACGGACGGGTTGGGCTTTCCAGCCCTCGACCGTCTCCCAACGCTGAAGACTGCGGAATGGAACACCTACACGCCACACGCTCACGCCATACGCATCGTCACTGGGCAAAGGCACACGCTCTTCCGAGGTAAACCTCGCTCCTTCAAGTCTCGTTGCCCCAAGCATCGTGACTGACTGCATGCGCGAAGGAGGATGCCAATGCGGCGGCACTGGGACTGGCCAAACCAGAGGCGGTGTGACCGCGACATCGATCTCTCGCTGAGGTATCGCGTCCGTCTCCGCGGCAAAGAACCACGCCAGTGCTATGGTAGTTACAGTGCCAATAATGACACAGCCGATCACTTGATTTCTGTACACCCAGAGCGATTCCATGAGCACCGTTCTCCAATCATGAAGACAGACTCCGTTTGCTTAAACAATGCAAGGCTACCGCGCTCGCGGATACGCTGCAAAAGACGGATCGTATCTGGCATCCAAGGTGCCACCATTTTCCAAAGTGTGATACCGGATCCAAATATCTGCGGCGGGTGGCCCCACCATGGCGCACCGTGACGTGCCACCACCATCGGTCGCGGCGACCGATGGTGGTGCGGGTCTCGGCGGGTGGCCTCACCATGGCGCACCGTGACGTGCCACCACCATCGGGCGCGGCGACCGATGGTGGTGCCGGAGACCAGGGGCCGTATGCGGCGCGGCCACCTCACATGAACCCCGACCAGTGTATCCAAGCCCTCGGATCGCCGGGTGGCAGATCGCACGGCAGATCATCCGGATGTTGCTCGCGGTCGTGATGCCGATTCGCCCACCAGCGGGCGCTTGACCACACCCACTCCGTCGGTTCGCTTGCCAATCCATACTCGACTGGATTGTGGTGAATATACCGAATCTCTTTTTCCAGTTCTCCGTCGGTCCGCACGTTGCGATCAAAGCCCGGGCCGCGTTGCCAGAAGCGGTATCTCCCGTCCGGCATCAGCAACTGTGACAGGATTGACGCACGAAGTTGCTTCCACCGAAAGATGATCCGTTTGGCGGCCGCGACTTTGATGCTCGCTGCAATCGGACCCCACTTCACAGGTGCGGTCTGTTGCCAACGACCGTCGTCATCAACATGTCCTCGTTCGTGACCGGGACAGACCATCAGGTGCGCGTGCTCGGGCATGATGACGTATGCGATGAGGTGAAAGGGTCGCCCGCTTCCGATCATCTCGTGACCGTCATGCCGGAGCGTTCGCGCTCGATGTTCGGACTTCGAGTTCAGAACGGCATTGCCTCCATCTCGCGCCTCACGAAGACAGTCGATGATCACATTCCGCAGGGGAGCCGTGCCGAGCAGTTGCAGTTGGCGATAGCACGAGAATGTCAGGAACCGCGGCGAGTACCCCTGCTCGCGCCGATGCACCAGTTTTCGCGGCTTTGAAGGTGGTGTCTGGTCGTGCGGCATTGCACATTGTTGGCGTGGGATCTCGCGACTGCTAAGCCGCCGCGCCGCAAACGACCCACGGAGTCCGGCACCACCATCGTGCGCCGCGCACGATGGTGGTGGCACGTCACGGTGCGATCTAGCGAGGTGATACACCCACTCAAGAATAAAACGACAAGACCCCGCGTGGCGGGGTCTGTCTGGAAGCGGAGGGGAGGGGATTCGAACCCCTGGTGCCCATAAAGAGCACGCCGGTTTTCAAGACCGGTACCTTCAACCACTCAGTCACCCCTCCGAGGGTGCCCGCAACTTTACGCACTCGATGGTCCGCCACCACCCACGCACCAGATGGTGCCAATGCTCACGCGTCCCCCAATCGTCCTCCCCTTCAGAGTCCTAATCCTGATCGTAATCCTAATCTCTTTTTCCCCTTCCCTCACGGCATCGGACACGCCCCCGTCTCGCACGCCTCTTGCTTCCCCGTGATCCGACTGATCCGATACCTGTTCCGCGCCACCACCCCGTACATCCAGTCGCACAACTGCCGAATCCCGGGCACCCAATACACCCACGTCACCAGCCGCCACACCCGGCGCGTCGCCAGCACGCGGTTCACCGCCGCCGCCCCGCTGGCGATCTCCCCATCCGCCGACACCAGTTGCAGCGCGCCCCCGATCCCCTCGCGCACCGACGCCGGAAACCACGCCATCTCCGCTTCATCCTTGCTCGACACCCGCCGCACCACCCCCGGCGCGGCCAACCCCGCCAGCCGCTCCGACCCCGCGATGCAAAACCGGCAAGTCCCGTCATACAGCAGCGACAGCGGCCGCTCAGTTGTGGCATTCCATGACATGACAAACTCTATGTCGCGCAATCGCTCCCATACCGCGCCCCTTACACTTGACCATGACATCCCTGCGCACCCTCACCTTCGGCGATTTTCTCGACCAGATCGGTGCCAAAACCTCCGCTCCCGGCGGCGGCGCGGTCGCCTCATCCGTCGGCGCGCTCGCCAGCGCGCTCGGGCGCATGGTGGTCGCCTACTCCGTCAACAAGAAATCCCTCGCCGAGCACCAACCCACCCTCGAGCGTGCCGCCGAAGTCCTCTCCCGCACCGCCGACCTGCTCCTTGAACTCGCCGAAGAAGACGCCGCCGCGTACACGATCGTGAGCGAACTTTCCAAGCTCCCCGACACCGACGAGCGCCGTAGCAGCGAGTGGCCCGCCGCCGTGGCGCGAGCCGTCGATGTCCCCCGCGCCGTCGTCGGTGCCTGCTGCGATCTGCTCCGCCTGCTCGAATCTCTCCAGCCCATTACCAATACCCACCTCCGCTCCGACCTCGCCATCGCCGCCATCCTCGCCGAGTCCGCAGCCAAGTCCGGCTGGTGGAACGTCAAGGTGAATCTCGACTACATTCCCGACCCCATCGCCCGCACCCGCCTGGAGTCAGAGATGCGCACCATGCTGACCGACGCCGGACGCCGCAGAGATTGGATCGAATCCGCCTGCTCCTAACCCCGTGCCACGGGCGTCCCGCCCGTGTCTCCTCCCCTCCTCCCCTCCTCCCCTCCTCCCCTCCTCCCCTCCTCCCCTTCTCCCCTTCTCCCCTTCTCCCTTTCTCCCTCGATCC
>JAYVRG010000055.1:0-6819 GCA_043776515.1 Phycisphaerales bacterium | reverse complement strand
GAGTTGCGACAAACCCGCGCATGTCTGCCGCACATGCGCGCATGGTTGCGGCAGACATGCGCAGAGTCGCCGCACATGCGCGCAGAGTTGCCGCGCCTCCACGCCGAACTGTCGCAACCCCAGATCAACGCTCTCTCGTTCGATCCGTTTGCGCAGTCGACTCAGAAGAAAGATCTGCTGATGGCCTTGTGGGGGGCAGCCTGAGGAGGGAGGAGAAGGCATAGGCAACCGGGTGGTTGGGGGGGCTGGCGATGCGGGCACGATCCATGACCCCCCCCCCCGCAAGACCGCACCACCTTCGCCGCCGCGGCGAAGATGGTGGCACGCACGGTGCGGCCACCCGCCCGCACCAT
This sequence comes from Phycisphaerales bacterium, assembly GCA_043776515.1. Lineage (GTDB taxonomy): Bacteria > Planctomycetota > Phycisphaerae > Phycisphaerales > UBA1924 > UBA4658. Next base: position 6,466 of record JAYVRG010000055.1, on the reverse strand, counting down.
GATGTGCCACAGGTCATCCGCTCTGGGATGACCTGTGTGTGTGGGGCGCGATGGAATGTTGAAGACTCGCAACGGCCGAGCGTTCCCTGCACGCTCGGCACAGGTCTCCTCAAAGCAGGCGACCTGTGGCACGCTGTGGAGTCCACGGGGCGATCCCGGCCACCTGCCGATGAAGATTCGCGTGGCCGAGAAGTTCCGGCATGTGGCCGGACTCTCCGTGGCACTCCCTGGCTGCTCTGAGCAAGGCAGTGCGAACCCCCTTTCGCGCCCGCACTATTTTGGCGAAGCGCCAAGAGAGTGGCACGAAGATCGGTCCACCCGCCCGCGTGAACTTCCCACTGGTCGAGTTCAAACCCCGCCTAGCGAATCAGCTGGGGTGACGTCGGGCATCTGCGGCAAGTCGTTGAGCAAGTCAACCATATGGGGGGGTATCGGTGTCCCCGGAGGTCCGTGCCAAAAGCGATAGGAGCGATCGCCATTGAGGCGTGAAAGAGACTTGACAGCGTACTCTAGAATTCGGGCGTCTTTACGGCGATCCACCAGCGTGTTGAGCTCTTTTCCCTCTCTGGTGAAGCAAACGTTCCCAACGTTCAGTGCATAGCGGTTACCTGATAGGGGAATGGCTGACGTTCGATCGACAAAAACGCACTCGTCAAAGTACTCGAACGTGGCCACCTTCGACTCATCGCCTGATGCGAATATCTGCGCAAATGCACGATCGCTGGAGTCAAAGACGATTAGGCCGCATGATTGGAGGCGAAGCAGCGAGTCAAACGTCAAGTTGAGAGTCTTGCTTACAAATGGCGACCTCCCATCAACCAGCAAAAGCTCGTTGCTGAGCGATAGTTGGCACAACTGCGTAAAGAGTTTGGCATCAGATGAATCAAGCAGCTTTACCATCGAAACAGTGCGTCGACTGAACGTGTCGGGAGTCGCGATTTCTCCAGCGAGCAAGCGGCCCCAAAGTTCTTGCACTTCCCGGTTCGACGTGTCCTTTGACTCGTTCAGGAAGTGGGTTATCCAATCAGGGTCTACTGGACTGTCACTCGCTACTGATGGGAGCGATGATAACGCGCGGTCGGCGATTGCATCGATGTTCTGTTGCCGTCGGATTTCTTCATCCGCGATTCTTTGTCGTGCCCGCACGGCGACCGATTCCACGGCGGCATCCGCGTATGCGTGCGTCAGTTTGGCATCCGCTTCAGCTTGAGCCACTCGCCTTATTTGTGATGGCTTGGCAATGCCGAAACCGGCTGTCTTTAACGCATCGATGAGTTTGCAAACTGGTTTGCTCAGGCCAGCCAAGTCCTTGATATTCATGTCGGTATCATACTGCGGTAGGGTTTCCGTTATCGTCGAAAAGGTTCTCAAACTCAGCAGAGCTGTTGCCTTTCGCCGGGATGGGTGCGAGAAGGGGTGAAAACCTTGCCGAACCCCTTTCTGCATCTCCGTTCACGTGCAGCCGACAAAGCGTATGAGCCCGACCACCCTCGCTTGCGCGTCGGGCTCGTTGGCTTCCACATCCGACATCGCCCATCCCCCATCCCCCATACCCTCCCCCATGCCCGATGGCGACTCGCTCATCTCCGTCAACTTCTCCGAGCCGTTTGCGCTCTTTCCGCTGAACGCGACGATGCTGATGCCGCATGGGATCGTGCCGCTGCGGATCTTTGAGCCGCGGTACAAGCAGATGGTGGCTCATGCTCTTGGTGAGCACACGGCGGGGGGCGGCACCAAGCAGTTCGCGATGGCGACGTTTCGGGGCGAGCAGTGGATGCACGAGTATCACGGGCGGCCGGCGATCCGGCCGGTGGTCTGTCTCGGGCAGATCATGCAGCACATGGAGTTTGAGGATGGGACATACGCGGTGGTGTTGCAGGGGCTGTGCCGCGCGACGGTGGTGGAGGAGCTGGCGGCGGATGAGGATTATCTGTATCGCCGCGCGATCCTCAAGCCGCTGGATGTGGATGCGCCCGACGAGGAGCGGCTGGTGCCGTTTCGAGAAACCATCACCGAGGCGATCCAGACCGACCTGCTCGCCGACCTCCGCGGCGCCGCAGGCATTCTCGAGCATCTCCGCAACAACGACATCCCGACCAGCGTGCTGATCGAGGTGCTGGGCTTCCAGTTCCTCGCGGATCAGGAGTTGCGGTATCGCCTGCTCGCGTCGGATGATCCCGACGAGCGGGCAAAGATCGTGCAGCACGAACTGATGGATGTGCAGCGACTGCTGCGAAGGGCCAAGCCGCAGCGGGAGATGGAGACGGTGAAGGGGTGTAGTTGGAACTGAAGGGGAAGGGGGGAAGGGATCAGGTGATCAAGGGATCAAGGGGGAAAAAGGACGGGGACAAAGAAGGGGAGTTCGGAAGATCGACGCGGGCGTTTCGCGCTAACATGCGTCTGTATGCCAAACGTTCCGATCCCACAAGTGCAAGACAAGCTCGCGGCCCAGGTTCTGATCGTGGATGATGAGACCGAGCACGCCGAGGTGATGGCGGAGGCCCTGAAGCGGGCCGCGGGCGGGTCGCACGTCTGCACGATCGTGCACTCGGTGCCGGAGGCGATCAACGAGCTGAGGCACGGGCAGTTCGATGTGATCGTGACCGACCTACGGATGCCCAACTCTTCCGGCAAAGACGGCGTGAGCGTTGATGGCGGCGACGCGGGGCTGCGGGTGCTGGAGAATGCGCGGAAGTTGCAGCCGCAGGCGGAGACGATCATGGTGACGGCCCACGGGGATGTGGGCACGGCGCGGGCGGCCTTCAAGTACGGTGCGTACGACTTTATCGAGAAGCCGCTGGACCTGCCGGTGTTCCGGGAGCTGGTGAACCGTGCGGCCGAGACGGTGCTGCTGCGGCACGAAGCGGTCGGGGGCGTGCCGGGGACGAACGCGGTGGCACCCACGGTGGCGCATGGTGGGGGAGTTGCCGAACTGGTGCAGCACGACGGATTCGAGGGGATCATCGCGGGCAGCGAGCCGATGCGGCGGATCCTCGCGACGGTGAAGGCCGTGGCGGCGAGCAACATTCCCGTGCTGATTACCGGCGAAAGCGGAACGGGGAAGGAACTCATCGCGCAGGCGATCCACCGGAACTCGCCGCGCGGCAAGAGCAGATTTGTGGCGTTCAACTGCGCCGGGCAGAGCGAATCACTGCTGGAAGACGCCCTCTTCGGGCACGTGCGTGGGGCGTACACCGGCGCGGAGAAGGAACGCGAGGGGGTGTTCGAGTATGCGTCGGGTGGAACGGTGCCCGCCAACGGCGCGAAGGAATGGACCAAGGGCGGCACGCTCTTTCTGGATGAGATCGGCGACATGCCGCTCACCATGCAGGCCAAGCTGCTCCGCACGCTGGAGAACTCCGAGGTGGTGCGGCTGGGAAGCAATGAGTCACGGAAGACCGATGTGCGGTTTGTCAGCGCGACCAACAAGGACCTGTCGAAGGCAGTTGAATCGGCGACATTCCGGCAGGATTTGTTCTATCGCATCAAGGGTGCGCACATACACCTGCCCGCGCTCCGCGAGCGTCGCGAGGACATCCCGCGGATTGCACGCCACGCGATTACCAAGTTTGCGATGCAGATGCAGGGCGCCAATGCAACTCCGCCGGATATCACGGATGCCGCGATGATGCGGCTCACCGCGTATTCCTGGCCCGGCAACGTGCGGCAGTTGCTCAACGTGATTCAGAACATGGTGGTGATGGGGATCGGCGAAGGTGGGGGGAGCGTGACGCTGGATGTGCGGCACATTCCCGATGATGTTCGCACCGCCGATGCGCCCGAGGATGATGGCAGCGGGCTGGATGCCGCGGGCGGGCCGATCGGCGGATCGGGGAGCGCGGGAAGCTCGCTGGCGGGCACATCGCTGGAGCAGATCGAGAAGCGTGCGATCCGCGAGACGCTGCGATTGACGGCGGGCAACCGCGAGCACGCGGCGAAGCTGCTGGGCATCGGCGAGCGGACGCTATACAGGAAGTTGAAGGAGTATGGGTTGCGATGAGCGGAACGATGTCACGTACGAACCGTGCTGTTGGACGATGATTTCGCGCGATCAGGGCGTGTGTTTGAGGTGCTCTTGATCTTCGCTTCCTTGCGCGAAATCGCGGACAGTTCGAGCAATGCCTTCACCGCCGCGAGCACCTTCGCCGCGTGCCCCGGCGTCTTCACGCGATCCCAGCGGTGGGCCACCTTGCCATCCGGACCGATGAGATACGTGGTGCGCAACATGCCGCGCACGATATTCCCGTACATGTTCTTCCCGCCCCACGCGCCGTACGCCGTGCTGATCTTCGGCTCGCCATTTGGGAGTCTCTCGTCCACCAGCAGCAGGAAGGGGAGCTTGAACTTGCTGGCAAACGCCGCGTGCGCGGCCGCGTCGTCGGGGCTGATGCCGATGACCTGGCAGTTCAGTTTCGAGAAGTCCGGATGGCTGTCGCGAAACTGGCACGCCTGCGTGGTGCAGAGCGGCGTGTTGTCCTCGGGGTAGAAGTAGAGGACGACGGGCTGGCCCTTGAAGTCCGCAAGCGCGTGCTTCGTGCCGTGTGCATCGCGGAGAATGAAGGCGGGAGCGGAAGAACCAGCATCGATGGTGGGCATGTTCGATGGTAGAGGGTGTGCGTGCGTTGGCTCTCGCTGGGAGACACGGCTGGACATCGGCGTGGCGACCACAAAAAAACACACCGACAGACCTTGTGGTCCGTCGGTGTGCAACGAATCTTTCTCTGCGATCCGCGGTGCGTGTGCTCAGGGCTGGCGGCTGGGCATGACACGCTCCCATGCGTCCTTGACAGCCGCCTTCGCCTTGTCCCAGGTTGTCGCGGTTCCGCCCTTGACCTTGTCCCAGTCCTTGCTCAGCGTGGCCTCAACATCGCTGAACGAGCGGCCCTTGTGCGCCGGCTTGCTGGCGGATTCCCAGCCGTAGCGATATGCTGGCGCGACATCGTCGTACGACGTGAAGTCCTTCGCGTATGGACGCTTGGAGTAGTTGGCCTTCCAGTACGTCTCCTGCTCGGTCGGGTTGACGGCCTCGCCCGCGGCCTTGCCGGCGTATCCGCCCGCGACGGCACCAGCGGCCGCGCCAAGCGCGGTGCCGATGGGGCCAGCGAGCGAGCCAGCGACTGCGCCGATGACGCCGCCAACGGCGGCACCGGTGCCGGTGCCCACGGGATGCGCACCGGGCTCACCGGTGAGGGGGTCGCGGTTGGCGGGATTGGAATCGGGTTTCAGGGTTGTGGGGGAGTTATTCATACCGCGATGATGGGAGCGGCAACTGCAATCGCGGTGAGCGATGCGTGAATCTGAAATCATGGATGGCCACTTGCGGCCATCCTGATCGCTCACTGCCCATACCCCGGCTGCCACGCCAGCTTTTCGATCTCCGCGATCTTTCCCGCCGCGAGTGATTGCCAGTGTTGCAGGATCATCGCGTGCGTCGTGCGCAGGTGTCGCCCGTTGCCCGGCGACTGCGTGTAGTTTTCCCAGACCATCAGCCCGCTGCCATACGCGGCCAGCGTCCAGCCGCTCTCATCGTGCGTGAGGTAGCAATCCGGATGCTCCGGGTCGGGCTGCTTGAGCTCCGCCAGCGCGGCCTGCATGTCCGCGAGTGACGGCTCGTAGATGGATTCGCCGTACCGAGTGACGAGATTGAATGACATGCGGGAAGTGTAGCGAAAGGTGCAGCTGCGAATCGGGGTCGCGGGCCAGAGTTTACTTGCCGCGCGGCACGTGCTGATCGATCAGGATCGGGTTGCCGTCGGGGTCCATCAGCATGAATCCCGCGGGGCCGGTGGAGGACTCATCGGCGGTGGTTGCGAGTGTGAGGCCGCGCGATGTGAGGGTGCGCTGGATGCCGCGGACATCGTCAAACTGCCCGAGCGTGGCCATGCCCCGGTCCCAGCCGGGGTTGAAGGTGAGGGTGTTCTTCGCAAACATTCCCTGGAAGAGCCCGATGGTGGCGGTGTCGTTCTGCATGATTGCCATTCGCTTCTGGTCGCCGAACACGACGCGGAATCCGAGCTTCTCGTAGAACGCGAGCGACGCGGCGAGGTCTTTGACAGTGAGCGAGACGGAGAAGTTGCCCAAACGCGGCGAGGAGACGGCGGGTGTGGCGGGTGTGGCGGGTGGTGTGGTGGCTGGTGTGGCGGGGGAGGTGGTGGGGTGGGTCGTCATGGCGGTTGGCTCGGCGTTGGAGTTGTGCGAGTGCGTGGATGCGCAGCCGTTGAGGATGCACACGAGGAGTGCGAGTGCGCTAGCGTGGGCGAGAAGATGCATGGGTGGCTCCGAGAGGGAAGGCACGGGAAGTGGTATGGCCCAAGAGTAGTCCGGAGTGGGAGGCGCAAGACAGCGGCTCCCGTCAAACAGACCGGGAGCCGCGTGTGGTGAATCGGGTCTCGGGTCTCGGGTTTCGGGTCTCGGAAAAGACGGGAATCTGTGAAGCGACTGCCTTCACCCGAAACCCGATCCCCGA
>JAYVRG010000054.1:0-25633 GCA_043776515.1 Phycisphaerales bacterium | reverse complement strand
CGGCAGAACCGCCGCGGAGCGGCGGGCCACCCCGAGCTCCGGCCCTGTCCCCTTCCACGACGTCTTCATCCACGCCGTCGTGCAGGACGGCGAGGGCCGCAAGATGTCCAAGTCCGCGGGCAACGGCGTGGACCCGCTGGACATCATCGAGTCCCACGGCGCGGATGCCATGCGCTTCACCCTCGCGCAGATGACCACGCAGACCCAGGACGTGCGCATGCCCGTCAAGATGGATGCGAAGACCGGCAAGAACACCAGCGACAAGTTCGACGCGGGCCGCAACTTCGTCAACAAGCTGTGGAACGCCAGCCGGTTTGCGATGGCGATTCTCGACCGCAACAAAGACACAGACTCCGCTTCTTCTTCCACTCCGTCACTTCCGGATCGCTGGCTCCTCTCCCGCCTCGCCAAGGCCGTCCGCTCCTGCGAGCACTCGCTGAAGAACTACGAGTTCGCCGACTACTGCCAGACGCTCTACCAGCTCCTCTGGTGGGACTACTGCGACTGGTATCTCGAAGCGATCAAGCCGACCGTGGACTCCAGCCCGGGGACACGCGCCGTGCTCCGCACCGCCCTCGACGTCATCATCCGCCTGCTCCACCCCGTCGCCCCGTTCATTACCGAAACAATCCACGAGCAACTCAGCTCCGTGGGTGGCCCGCCGCTCCGCGGCGGTCCTGATTCGACCACAGATATCCAAGGAAGAACCGCCGCGGAGCGGCGGGCCACCCAGTGGGCCATCCCGGGCATCACGCTCGCCACGGCCGATCTCCTCTGCACCTCCGCGTGGCCCAGCATCGACGCATCGCTCATCGACGAGGACGCGGAAAAGCGGTTCGAGGAACTCCGCGAACTCATCACCGCCATCCGCAACGTCCGCTCCGAGCACCAGGTGCTCCCCAAGCGCCGCATCACGCTGCACTGCTCCGAGGCCGCGATGAATCGGATCACCTCCGCCGCGCCGGGCCTCGTGGTCAATCTCTCCGGCCTCGATGCCATCACGGCTTCCAAGCCCGCCGCGGGCGTGCCATCCGTCGCCTTCCGCGCGGCCGGAGAGGAGATGCACCTCACCAACATGGCCGACGCAGGCACCGCAGACACCGGCGCGGAAAAAAACCGCCTCACCAAGCAGCGCGACACCCTCATCAAGAGCGAAGCCGCCCTCAACGGTCGGCTCTCCAACCCCGGCTACGTGGACAAAGCCCCGCCCAAGCTCGTCGAAGAGTCCAAGCTGCAGCTCGAAAAGATCCGCACCGAGATCGCGGCCATCGAGGCGAAACTCAAGACGCTCTAAGACTTGATTGTGCCGCTGATGAACACGGATGACGCGGATCAAGGCAGGAACAACAGCAAGGAAGCTGAGAAGATGCGACAAACCAAACTCATTCCCCGCCTTCTCGCATCGAATCCGTGTCCATCCGCGTTGATCCGCGGCCCACTCCTCTTCTGTGGCGCACTCTTCCTCCTCTGCTCCTGCGGCGGCCCTTCCTCGACCCGCACCCCATCTCCCACCCCCATCGCAGGCAACGCCAGCATGGGTGTCGCCCCAACCTCCCCCGACTCCCCAACCTCCTACACCGCCGTCGAGTCCATCGAGCCCTGGTCATACAACTCCGCCGAGGGTCGCCTCGTCCGCACTGCCCACTACCGTCTCTTCACCACCCAGCACGACTCCATCCTCAACGCCCGCGTCCCGCTCTTTCTTGAGTCCGCGCTCGCCGCGTATCGCACTTGTATCACCAATCCTGATTCCTCCACCGGCGGCGACCTGCTTCCCGAGCCCTCCCTCAAGCTTGACACCTATATCCTCCGCACCCGCGCCGACTGGGCTCTGCTCACACGCCAGACCACCGGCAATCAGGCCGAGATGTTCCTCCGCATCCGCCGCGGCGGGTTCGCCTTCGGCGGCAAGGCCCTGCTCTTCGACATCGGCTCGCGCGACACCCTCTCCATCGCCGCCCACGAGGGCTGGCACCAATACACCCAGCGCGCCTTCCAGCGCCCCCTCCCCATCTGGCTCGAGGAGGGCATGGCCACATACATGGAGGGCTACCGCTACGACATCCGCGGGAGCTCCCCCCGCTTCGTCCCCTGGTTCAACACCGAACGCTTCGACCAGCTCCGCCGCGCCGCCGCGCAGAGCAAGCTCATGTCTCTCCCCGCACTGCTCGAGTCCGCGCCGCAGCAACTTCTCGGCTCCGCGAACGATGATGCCCTCACCTACTACGCGCAGGTCTGGGCCTTCACGCACTTCCTCGCCGAGGGCGCGGGCGGCAAACACCGCGCCGCCCTGGCAGCACTCCTGAAAGACGCCGCCAGTGGCGCGATCGACTCCCATCTCGCCCGAACCTTCGGCGCGACCGGCGCGGCCCGCATCCTCGCCATGCGCCGCGGCCCCGGCGTCTTCGAGGCCTATTTCGGCGACCTCGCCCAAGCCAGCGGCGAGTACAACCAGTTCCTCCGCAAGCTCGTCGAACCCGGCTCCCGAACCGCGGTGGTGGCCGGGGAATCCCCAATCACGACCCCCGCCAACTAGGCCGCCGCCCCCAATCCTCAGCCACTACCCCCTCTTTCGGGATGATTTCCGAATCATGTTGACGGAACCCGAACAAGTGGTATGTTTGCTTCCACGGGGTTGATGCCCCAAAGGAGCCGCTGGATGCGCCAACTGCTGGCCAAGATGTTCTGCCGACTTCGCCGATCCCGCTGCGGGGGGGGGTTGGTCGCCACGCTGCTCATCGCGGCGGGCTGTGCCATTCACTGGGCCACCCCCACCGCCAAGGCCGAGGACCATCCCGTCTTCCTGCAATGGTTTGAGACCCGCTGGACGACCGTTGAATACCGCATCCCCGACTTCTTCATGGCTGGGTACGACTCTACCTGGCTCCCTCCGCCCAGCAAGGCCGCTGACTCCACCAGCCCCGGCTACGACGTCTTCGATCGCTTCGACCTCGGCTCGCCCGGTTCGGAAACCGCATACGGCACCGCCGAGCAGTTGCGAGCCATGGTCGCCGAGTTTCATCAGTCCTCATCCCTCGTCTACTTCGACATCATCCTCAACCACAACTCCGGGCGGAACAGTTCCAACTCCTTCTACAACGCCGGCGGCTACCCTGGCTTCGCCATGCGCGTCGGCGCGGACTTCTGGGGTGATTTCCACGACGGCACGCAGCAGTCCATCGACCCCGGCGGCGCGAACTACAACTTGTGGAACGGCGACCTGCTCTCGCTCATCGACATTGCGCAGGAAAAGAACTACTCGTACATCCGTCAGCCCATCGGCGCGAACGCCCTGAACATCCCCCCCGGCACCGTCCGCAACCGCCCCGATCCCAACAACGTGCGGTTCTATCCCGACACAGCCCTCAGCCCGCTGACCTTCAACAACACCGCGCTCCCCAGCGGCCAGCAGTCCGTCACGATCTATCCGTACAACACGAACGATCCGACACAGGGCGACCCCGTCGCCGAAAACGCCACCGGATATCTCACCCGCTGGGTGCAGTGGATGGTCGAGGTAAACAAAGCCGACGGCTTCCGGCTCGACGCCGCCAAGCACATCCCGCAGTACTTTTGGAATCAGTACTTTGATTCCTCCGTCTATCTCCGCCGCAAGACCTTCGCAGGCACGCCCGCCACGCCCTACTCCTTCGGCGAGATCGTGGACTCCAACTCCTTCACGCAGACCTACACCCGCAAAGACGGCTTCGGCAATCGCGATGCCCTTGACCTCAACGGCGCGGGTCAGCTCCGCGACCTCCTCAACGCCCGCGGCTTCAACTCCTGGGACAACGTCCTCTTCGCCCACCTCGACACCGTCGATGGCGGCGGCGACACCGCCAACTCCTTCGGCAACAACGGCTCCCTCGGCTTGAACCATGTCTTCAGCCACGACAATGGTTCCGCCGGCACCGGCGGCTCACCGCCCCCACTCCCCGGCCCCAATATGTACGCGCTCCCGGAGTGGGCGTATCTGCTCTTCCGTCCCGGTCCATCAAACATCTACCACAACTCCCGCGAGTTCATTGATCGCTTCCAGTTCCGCGGATTCTGGCCGCGCGAGGGCAACCCCACCGCGCTCGGCTCCGAGGGCCCTTCCACCAACTCCGATCTCACCCGGCTCATCCGTCTCTCCGACCAATACGCCCGCGGCGAGTGGCGCATCATCAACTACACCGACAGCTCCAACACCTCCCGCGCCGATGTCCTCGTCTTCGAGCGTCGCAAATCCGGCGGCGGCCCGGCCAACGTCCTCGTCGGCGTGAACGATTCGTACTCAAACGGCGTCACCTTCCGCAATGTGCAGACCTCGTTCCCCGTAGGAACACGTCTGCACGAACTCACCGGCAACCACGGCGACCCGATCGTTGATCCGACCAACCAGATTCCCGAGCTCCTCACCGTCGATGGCTCGCAGCGCGTTCTGCTCCCGATTCCCTTCAACCAGAACGCCTCCGGCGTGCAGCACCACAAGGGCTTTGTGGTCTACGGCCCCGCAACACCAACGGGCACGCTCCAGATCACTCAAGTCGGCGGTGCCGCGTTCCCCGTGCAGTTCGCCCCCGACGCTTCAACCGTCCCCTCCTATCGCCGCCGCCTTACGACCATCCCGGTCGTAGATACCGCGCAGCTCGAGATTCGCCTGACGACCAACAAGACCGACCCCAGCGATCCGGACTGGGACGACTTCGCCGCATTCCGCATCGACGGCGGCTACCCCTCCGCAGGCGTCGCCACAGATTTCAACGGTCAGAACGGCGGCCCCGACTTCGCCGACACCGATCCATACATCCCGCGCTTCGAGAGCTTCGTCACCCAGTCCTTGCCTCTCGCAACCACCGCGAGCGCGACCAACGGCGTCTATCGCCAGGTCATCAACACCAGTTCGCTCGGCGAGGGGCTGCACTACATCAAGGTCGTCGCCTTCCGCCGCCGTCCCTCTGGCACCGATCCGCTCTTCGCGGATTTCCGCGCCGTCATCTACGTTGATCGCAGCCCCCCCGCCGTCGCGCTCGCAGATGCCGCGCTCCCCATCGCCTCGCCGATCAACATCTTCCGCGTGCTTGCTACTGATCGCACCACCAATCGCGTCCACATCCTCGTGAATCCCCCCGCGGGCGATCCGCTCACCATGGTCAACTCTGCCAATCTCGCCGCCCAGTACGATCGCTTCGAGTATCGCCGCACCATCGGCGGCCTGGCAAACGGCTCCAACACCATCGTTGTCGTCGCGTTCGAGCCCAGCGGCCGATCCAGCGTCATCACGTACACTGTCAATGTGACAGTCGGCTCCGGCGACGTCAACCACGACGGGCGCGTCACCATCGATGATCTCTATCTCGCCTTCCAACGCCTCATCAACGGCCCCTACGACGCCGCCGCCGACCTGGACCTCAACGGCTCCCTCTCCACCAACGACACCCGCATCCTGGAAACCTCCCTCCGCGGCGCGGAAATCGACAACATGGCCACGCCACTCAGATAATTCACACTTCGATTGTCCTCCAGAACGCGCGTCTTCGCTTCACCTCGGAGAAGTCAGCGGTATCATTTCGATGTGCGTCTATGTACGACGCCCCCAGCCGCCCCCTCGGAACGTCCCTGCCGCGCGTGCTTCTCCGTTCCACAGTTCACGAGGCCTCCACGATGATGAGATGGAAGGTTGTCGCTCTCAGTATCGCTGTGGTCGCCGCGCTGGTCGTCCTCGGCGGCGGCGTGTACCTCTGGAAAACGCTCAAGTCCTCTGCCGGAGCCGCCGTTCCGCAGGGCTTCGAGCCCGTCGAGGCCGTTGAAGTCATTGAGGCCCGCAAGGCCAACTGGCAACCGACCGCCTCAATGGTCGGCACCGTATTCTCCCTGCGGTCCATCACCGTCAGCAACGAGGTCGCTGGCACCGTCAAGGAGATCCGATTCGACTCGGGATCAGTCGTCGAGAGCGGCGATGTCCTGCTCACCCTCGACACTTCCACCGAGGATGCCGACCTGAAGGCGGCAGAAGCGACCATCAACATGGCGACCGCCAGCCGCACCGCGACGGAAACCGCCGTTACGCTGGCCGAGTCCCGCGCCCGGCGCATCGGCGAGGCGATGGACCATCGCGCCGCCTCCGCAATGGACGCGGACCAGGCCAAGGCCGATGTGGACTCCGCCCGCGCCAACCTCGAGCGCGTCGCCGCCGAACTCGCTCAGTCCCGCGCCCGCGCCGATCAGGTGCGGGCCATCATCAACAAGAAGACCATCCGCGCCCCGTTCAAGGCCCGCGTGGGCATCCGATCCATCCACCCCGGCCAGTATCTCAAGGAAGGCAGCGAGATCACATCGCTGCAAGGCATCGACAAGCAGATCTACCTCGACTTTGCGCTCCCGCAGGAAGAGGCCCGCCGCCTGAAACCCGACGCGATCTTCATGGTCACCTCCAAGATGCTCGGCCCCGCGCCGGTGCCCATCAAGGTCGTCGCCATGGACTCGCAGGCAAGTCTCACCACCCGTAACGTCCGCGTCCGCGGCATCGTGGACAACAGCAACGACACCCTCCGCGCCGGCATGTCCATCGAAGTGGTTGTCCCCATCGAAGACCCGCACGAGTATGTCGTCGTCCCGATCCTTGCCGTCCGCCACGCCACCTACGGCGAGCACGTCTTCCTCATCGGCCCATCTACGAAAGAAGGCGAGGGCTCCGACAAACTCCGCGCCCGTCAGCAGTTCGTCAAGCTCGGCCCGACCATCGGCCAAGATGTCATCGTGCTCGACGGCCTGAAAGCCGGTGATCGCATCGCCTCCATCGGCTCCTTCAAGCTCCGCGACGGCGCGCTCGTGATGCCCCCCGCGCCACCGGGCGCACCCGCGACCGCCCCCGCCGGACACTGAATCCCCCAGCCCCAAGCCCCCGCTCCCATCCCATCCCATGCCATCGTTCACCGATATCTTCGTCAAGCGTCCGGTCCTGGCGATCGTGATCAACCTGCTTATTCTCGCCGTCGGCTGGCGCTGCATCAGCAGCTTGCCCGTGCGCCAGTATCCCCGGCTTGAGTCCAGCTCGATCATCATCACCACCACCTACGTCGGCGCCAGCGCCGAGACCATCCGCGGCTTCATCACCACGCCCATCGAACGCGCCGTCTCCGCCATCGACGGCATCGACTACATCGAGAGCAGCTCCACCGCCAGCGTCGGCATCGTCACCGTCCACCTGCGGCTGAACCACAACTCCAACGCCGCGCTCGCCGAGATCAGCGCGCGGCTCAACCAGGTCCGCAGCCAGCTCCCTCCCGAGGCCGAATCCCCGGTCGTGGACATCCAGCGGACCGACAAGCCCTATGCCACGTTCTACGTCAGCTTCACCAGCGACACACTCTCGCTCACGCAGCTCAACGAGTACCTCGTCCGTCAGGTGCAGCCCGAACTCCAGACCATCCCCGGCGTGCAACGCGCCGGCATCGAGGGCTCGCGCGAGCTGGCCATGCGCATCTGGTTGCAGCCGGATCGGATGGATGCGCTGAATGTCACGCCCTCGGACATCCGGGATGCGCTGCAGAAGAACAACTTCATCGCCGTCGTCGGACGCACCCAAGCCGCGGATATCCAGGTCGATCTGCTCACCGATACCGACCTGCACACCGCCGCGGAGTTCGAGCAGCTCATCGTCGCGCAGCACGATGGCGCGTTCGTCCGCCTGCGCGATGTCGCCACCGTCGAGCTGGGCAGCGAGGAGCCCACCGGCCAGTGCGGCTTCAACGGCAAGCCCGCGATGTACCTCTCCGTCTGGCCGCTGCCGAGTTCCAACGAACTCGATGTCGCCCACCTCCTCAAGGACCGCCTGAAACACTCGGTCCGTCCCGCTCTCCCCGCGGGTATCGACATGGAGCTCGCCTACGACGGCACCTACTACATGGACCACGCCATCACGGAGATCACCAAGACCCTCGGCGAAACCATCGCCATCGTGGCTCTGGTCGTGTTCCTGTTCATGGGCTCGTTTCGCACCGTGCTCGTCCCGCTCATGGCCATGCCCATCTCGCTCATCGGAGCGTGCATCGCCATGCTGCTCTTCGGCTTCTCGCTCAACCTGCTCACCATTCTCGCCATCGTGCTCGCCGTCGGTCTGGTGGTGGACGACGCGATCGTGATGGTCGAGAACGTTGAACGCCACATCCGCATGGGAAAGAAGCCGATCGATGCCGCGCTGGTCGGTGCCCGCGAGCTCTTCGCGCCCGTCGTCTCCATGACCATCACGCTCGCCGCGGTGTACACGCCGATCGGCTTTCAGGGCGGTCTGACTGGCATGCTCTTCAAGGAGTTCGCCTTCACCCTCGCCGCGGCGGTCGTCGTCTCCGGCATCGTCGCCGTCACGCTCTCCCCCATCGCCAGCGCGGTGCTCGTCACGCCCAACGGCAAGGAAAACTTCTTCGCCCGTTGGGTGAACGCCCGCTTTGATTCGCTCCGCGCGCTCTACGGGCGCGTGCTGGACTCCATGCTGCAAGTGCCCATCGCCTTCGCGATCTGTGCCCTGCTCGTCGGCGCGGCCGCGTATCCGCTGTATCTGCAAAGCCGCAAGGAGCTCGCGCCCACCGAAGATGAGGGAATCGTCTTCGCCATCGTGCAGTCCGCGCCCGACTCGTCACTGGACTACACGCTGAAGGGCTTCGATGAAACCGCCGCGGCGTTCCTCAGCGTGAAGGAAGCAAAGTTCTTCTTCCAAGTCGCGCAGACCAGTTCCGGCTTCGGCGGCATCCAGGTGCAGAATTGGGAAGATCGCACACGCACAACCGCCGATATCCGCAACGAGGTCTTCGGCAAGCTCATGCCGATCAAGAGCATCCGCGCGATTCCCGCGCTCCCGCCGCCGCTTCCTGGCGCGGGGCAGTTCGAGGTTGAGTTCATCGTCACCAGCACGGCCAGTGCGGAGCAGATGGCCCCATACGCCGGGCAGCTTGTGGGCATGGCCTTCGGCAGCGGCAAGTTCCTCTACGCGGATACCGATCTCAAGATCGACATGCCGCAGACGCGGATCGTGATCGACAAGGATAAAGTCGCCGACGCGGGGCTCAACCTCGCGGCGGTTGGCCGCGATCTGGCCGTGCTGCTCTCGGGCGGCTATGTCAATCGCTTCAACTACGACGGACGCAGTTACAAGGTCATTCCGCAGATCGCCGATTCCAGCCGCCAGTCGGCGGACCAGCTCCTGCAGTTGAAAGTCCGCACGCCCAGCGGCGGCCTCGTCTCCGTTGCGTCCATCGCCAGGCTGGAGACCGAGACCGCCCCGCGCACGCTCACCCGCTTCCAACAGCGCAACAGCTTCAAGGTCTTCGGCGTGGTCGCGCCGGGATCAACCAAGGAAGAGGCCCTGCACGCGCTGGAAGTCGCGGCCAAGCAAATCCTGCCCGCAGACTACGCGATGGACTACGCGGGCGAAAGCCGCCAGCTCCGCACCGAGGGCGCGACGCTCGCCGTCACGCTCGGCTTCGCGCTCGGACTGATCTACCTCGTGCTCGCGGCCCAGTTCTCCAGCTTCCGCGATCCGCTCATCGTGCTACTGGGCAGCGTGCCTCTGGCCATCTCCGGCGCGCTCGTGTTCACATACCTCGGCTTCACGACCATCAACATCTACTCGCAGGTGGGGCTGATTACGCTCGTTGGCCTGGTCGCCAAGAACGGCATCCTGATCGTGGAGTTTGCCAATCATCTGCAGGAGCAGGGCCTCTCCAAGTCCGCCGCGGTACGCGAGGCCGCGATGACCCGCCTCCGCCCGATCCTCATGACATCCGCGGCCACCGTCTTCGGCCACTTCCCGCTCGTGCTCGTCACCGGTGCCGGCGCAGCCGCCCGCAACAGCATCGGTATCGTGCTCGTTACGGGCATGAGCATCAGCACGGTGTTCACGCTCTTCGTGGTTCCATCAATCTACTTGCTCATCGCCGCCAAGAAGAAGCCGCACGCAGCGATGCACACCCCAGAAGCACACACAGGTCATCCGTTGACGGTACCGATCTGAGCCGCTCTCGCTCGGCCATGGCCGCGCTGCTTGGTTCTGTTCGGCCGGCTCGACCACTTCGATCGCCTCAAACCCGAGATTCCGCGGCGGGCTTTCGCTCGCGGGTGGTACAAGCGACCAGCAGAGAACGGCGATCAGGGCATGAGCCAGAAGACGTTGCATCGTCGCCTCCGAAACACCTCGCCGCTGGACTGTTTGTGCAAATCACGTTCTACTCGCGCACAGCATCCGCGCGATTCGCTGGAAGAGTCGCTCGTCCAGGGAGTGTGATCCCGATGGATGCCCCACATTGGCTTCTGAGCACGACACGTTCAACTGGCCTTGGCGTGCAACAAGCGCGTCGGGAGCGGGATCGAGAGCACGCTGGAAACCGCGAGGATTCCCGCGACAGCGACGAATGCGCCGGAAAGCCCGAGTCGCTCGCTCAGCCACTGCGCCAGTTGCGGGCCGACCGACGCGATCGCCCACGCGCCACCCATCATCAATCCAGACGCCAGACTCGTTCGGTGTGGCAGAAGCCGCTGCGCGAGCGAGATCGTGGTTGGGATTACTCCCGCATAGCCGAATC
Source organism: Phycisphaerales bacterium (assembly GCA_043776515.1). Taxonomy (GTDB): domain Bacteria; phylum Planctomycetota; class Phycisphaerae; order Phycisphaerales; family UBA1924; genus UBA4658. The sequence continues at coordinate 15,074 of JAYVRG010000054.1, read as the reverse complement.
CGGCGATGAAGCAGAGCAGCAGCGCGAGCAGGCCGCCGGTGTCGCCGAGTTTTGACCACACGCCGGTGTACGGCATGAACACGAGTGCGGCCGCGCCGATGAGCGGGACGATCACCAACACCATTTTTTCTCGATGCTTGGCGATGAGGAAGCCGATCGTGATGCCTCCGACGCCCATGCCGACTTGTTTGGCACCCTGCATCGGGCCGTTGATCTGGGCAGCGGCGGCACGCGCGGCGTCATTCAACTCCAAAGTATTAGACTCGAGCAACGCCTTTACCTCAGACCAGCGGATGATGAGTTGAATCAGGCACATGTCGGTCGTGAAGCGCAAAACGTTGCCAAAGTAGAGCAGACCGATGGCGAACCAGCGGGCGCGACGTTCGCGATCGGGCAGCGCGGCGTGGTCCGCCGCGGCGGTGTGATGGCGGTGCGGGATGGAATGAATCGCCCAAGCGAGCACGATTGCGAACGCGAGGCCGGGGATCGCCAGCCACGCGAGCGAGGTCAGGCCGCGCTCGATGCCGTCGCCGGGTGTGCCCGCAGCACCGATCGCGCGAGCTGCGAAGAACGCGACGTACAGCGGCGTGATGATGTTGCCTAGCGTGCCGCCGATCATGCCGGAAGCGTGGAAGAGTGCGAGGGCGCGTGAGCGGTGAGTTCCCGCGAGATGGCCGACGGCGGCCGCGGCGACCGGGTGGAACGCACCGATGCCCGCGGCGGCCACGATCTGAAGCAAGAGCAACTGATTGAACGAATGGACGAAGCCAATCGCGGAGACGCAAGCGACGGCCACGACCAGGCCAAGCGTGCCGAGCGAGCGGGTGTCGAAGCGATCTGAGGCGAGGGCGACGACGGGCTGGATCAGGCCGCTGGAGAGCGAGCCGGCACCGAGCATGATCGCACCCTGGGCGTGCGTCATGTGCGCGTGGCCTTCCAGAACGGACATCAGCGGCACGACGACGAACGAAAAGAAGTCCACGACAGCGTGGGCGATGATCGCGCCCCACATGCGGGAACTAATGTTCTTCGCGAGAGCGGAGGATTCACGAACGGGATGGTGAGTGGACGAAGTTGGCATAGTGGGCGAGCCGGTCAGAGGTCCGCCCAAGCGAGCGCGGAGCAATCCTTGACCGGATGCTGTACGCTTTCCTCTGAAATCGCAACGGAGAACGCGGAATGCACTTCCATCGTCCACGGCTCAAGAAACTTCGGCGGCAGCTGCAACTCAAGCCACCGGGCACGGCTCCGGAAACGCTGGTGGCCGATCCACAGGCACTCGCTCCGAAAGTGCGTGCCATCGGATATGGCAACAACGCGGCGGGGGCGCCGATGCACGAGGAGATTGACGGCGCGACGATCGAGCAGATCCAAGATTTGCGCGAGCGGATGCCACAGATATGGGTGAATGTCGATGGATTGAGGGACGCGGAACTGGTGCGAAAGATCGGCGAGCTATTCGGGCTCCACAAACTCGCTCTGGAAGACGTGCTCTCCACGCACCAGCGGGCCAAGGTAGATCAGTTCGGCGATCACCTATTCATCGTGCTGCGCGAGCCGCTCCCGCCAGATGGATCGGACCGGATGGAGGCAGGGAAGGTGAGCACGGCGCACTTTGATACGGATCAGGTGAGCATGTTCCTGGGAAAGAACTTCCTGGTTTCGTTTCAGGAGAAATACGGTGATTGTCTCGGCCCGGTGCGCGATCGCATCCGACAGTATCGTGGCAAGGTGGTCTCGGCGGGGCCGGACTACTTGGCGTATTCAATCATCGATGCGATCGTGGATGCGTACTTCCCTGTGCTGGAATACTTCGGGGAGAAACTCGACGAGCTGGAGGATGAGGCGGTCGCGCGGCCGACGCGCCAGACCGTGCAGACCATCCACGCGATGAAGCGGGAGCTGCTTGTGGTGCGGCGTGCCATCTGGCCGGCACGCGAAGCCATCAACCTGCTGGTGCGCGATGAGAGCCACCTGATCTCAACGGAAACGCGCGTGTACATCCGCGATGTGTACGACCACATGGTGCAGCTCATCGAGGTGCTGGAGAACTACCGCGAACTGGGCTCGGACCTGATGGACATTTATCTCTCCAGCCAGTCCAACAAACTCAACGAGGTGATGAAGGTGCTCACGGTCATCGCGACCATCTTCATGCCGCTCTCGTTCATCGTCGGCATCTGGGGGATGAACTTCGATCCGGACAGAAGCCCGTACAACATGCCGGAGCTGCGCTGGAGATACGGCTACCCGATGGCGTGGGGCGTCATACTTGCTGTCTCAGGAAGCATGTTGTTCTGGTTCTGGAAACGCGGGTGGATCGGTATCGGAAAGTGGAAGCAGCAGTGACCGCTACCTGAGCTTTCCGCCCACGGCACGCTCGAGCTCGATCCGCGCCAGCGCGGCACGCTCGCGCAGATCAACCACGCGCACGCGGGACTCGGCGACTTGTTGCTGCGCTTCCAGAAGCACCGTCAGATCCGCTTGTCCGGCGGCGAAGGAGCGACGAGCGAGCTCCAGGTTTGCCGATGCGAGCGTGGCGACATCCGAGTCGTAGCGGCTGGCGAGCTCGCGGGCCGTGCGTTCTTCCACGAACGCGGTTCTCGCTTCGGCGATCGCCTCCTGATGGATGCGCCGATGTTCGAGCGCCAGACGGCGTGCCTCCGCCTGACTCTTGGCGACGCGAGCATCGCCCCAATCAAATATCGGGAGTCCGACAGTGACCGAAGGGCCGAGTTCCCTGCGGCCGTCGTCGGTTCTCTCGAATGCCGGGCCAGCACTGATATCCAGTCGCCCCTTACGTTCGCTCTGAACACGCGAGAGCGCGGCATCACGGGCCGCGGACGCCGCGGCGACATCCAAGCGCTGCGAGCCGACGAGCGCGATGACCTGCTCTTCGGTTTCTTCTGGTGGCGAGGCGCGGGGTGCGTCGCTGGGAGCAATCTCCCACGCTCTGGCATACCCGGCGTGCCCGATCTTCGCAAGCAGATGCCGCCTGCGCACTTCCAGCGTGCTGGTGCGCTCCGAGAGTTCGGTGGTCAGCTTGACGAGCAGCAGCCGCCGACGGTTTACTTCGAGTGAAGTGTCTTCGCCTGCGGCCACGCGTCGGCAGGCCTGCTCCACAGCGCGTTCGGCTTCGGTGACTGCTTCGCGCACCGGGCCGATCGCGGCCATCGCGAAGGCCACGCGGGCGTGCGCGGCGCGCGTATCGGCAACCGTACGGAGTGCTCTGTCACTGCATTCGAGCACACGCGCGCGGAGTTCGGCATCCGCGGCGGCCATGCGATCGCCGCGGGTGAGTAGAGCGGTGAGTTGCTGTGTCAGTCCGACGCCGACTTTGGTCGCGCCGCCAGAACCATCAACAGGAAATCCGAGATCGAGCGCCAGAACTGGATTGGGAAGCAGACCGGACTGCACGAGATCGGCGCGGGCTTCGGCGATGCGTTCAAGTTCCTGGAGGAGTCGCGCGTCATAGCGCAGCGCGAGCCGCACGGCCGCGAGTTCGTCGAGTCTTTCCGGGAACCGCTCATCGCTCTCGGGCGGCGCGAGCCACGGAGGAAGTTCGCCCGTGCGCTCGCGGACTATTTCCGCCGCACGCTGGATATCCGGTTTCGGGTCCAGCGACTTGCAACCGCTCAGTCCGACGCACATCGTCGCGGCAGCGATCACCAGCGCGGCCGCGCGTCTTGTTCCCATCCGCACGCGAGTACCCATCATCACTTCCCTCCGGCGGGTGTTCCGGTCTTCCCTTGGTCGTGCTTCGAGTGGTCTGTCTTTGGCATGGCCTCGCCCGTCTTGCCCGACGGATTCGGTTTCACGTCGATCGTCACCGCGTACGTCAACGGCTTGCCCTTGTGTTGGAACTGGGCGAACGCGCGGTACAGTCCCGGCGCTGGGAAAACGACGTGGAAGACGACATCCGACTTGCCGCCGTTGCCGAGCAGCATCTCGCGGCCCTTCTTCAGGAGCGCGTCCTCATCGTGTCCGTGGCCCGCGTGATTGTGCGCGCCAGCGCTCTTCACGCCTTCCTTCTTCTCATCAAAGTCCAGCGGGTGTGCGTGGACGTAGTGCTTGAAGTCCGAAGAGACGATGACCAGATGGCCCATCGCGCCCATCAGTGGCTGCAAATCCGTCACGGGCTTGCTCTTTCGGTCGATGCCGTAGCGCATGAACATGTCCTCGCCGGCGATGAAATCCTGGCCGTTGCAGCGCACGCGGAACTCGTAGTCGCCATCGGTGCCGACGCCGTCGAAGTTGGATTCGAGCTTTATGTTCTCGTGCAGCGGCGCGCCGCCATCGCGGACCTTAAACTCGTACTTGGAAACTTGATTCTCCGCGCCGGTGGGCGTGAAGTCCGAGTACGCGAAGAACTTACCGCCGAACGGGAATGTGATTCGCTCTAGCACGAAGGTGCCATCGGGCTTACGTCGCGGATGCTGGTGGGAGTAGAACGAGAGGTCCTCGCTCATGAGCATGAAGTGCAGCGGGTACTCGTGAACGATGTCCACCTTGTCCAGCAGTTCGCCGGTCGGCTGGAGCAGCTTGATCTCGAGCGTGACCGGCTGTCCGGCTTCAACGGCCGTCGGCGATGAGACCTTCGCGTAGTACGGCGTCTTGCTCAGCGCGGTCAGTTCCATCTTGCAAACCGGGCAGGTTCCCGGCTTGTCGTATTGCTTCACACCCTCGCAGTGCATCACGCAGACGAACGTTTCGGGCTTGGCGACCACCGGTGCGTTCGACGCTTCCACCAGTTTCGCGAGCAGGGGCTTGAGTTTGGCGAAGTGCATCAGCGCGGGCTGGAGTTGTCCGGACTCGGCGTCTATGTGAACTGCCTCGGCTTCCGCGGCGGCCGCGCGACCGATGAGATTGATCGCCTTGACACGCTCCTTGGGTACCGTCGCGTCCGCGAGCGCGACGCGGCCGATGCTCTTGGTAAGTTCCGCGAGTGTGTACGCCGGGGACGCTGCATCCTTGAGCGATCCCTCGACAAGCACTTTGTTCAGCGCGGCCTGTTGCTCGTCGATCCGCCTGAGCCCCTCGGCAAAGGTTTTTGGCGGTTCGACGTTTGGCTCAGTATGGTCGTGCTGCGCGCGGGCGTTTCCGCCGCAGAGTCCGACCGCAATCACTATCGCCGCAAACACTCGTATCCACTTCATGGCAACACTCCTTGCACGAATGCACTCTTCACTACACATTATTCGCCCCTTCCAGTTCGCCCAGCCCATCCACATCGCCGCGTGCGTGCTTCTCCAGCACGGAAGCGGAGGCCGCGCCGGCGTATCGCAGAAACACGGCGGGTGTGACGAAGAAATCCAGCAGCGTGGAACTGATGAGTCCGCCGAAGATCACGATCGCCAGCGGATACAGAATCTCCTTGCCCGGCGCTTCCGGAGACATCATGATCGGCACCATCGCCAGGCCCGTCGTCAGCGCGGTCATCAGCACCGGCGCGACGCGCTCCTGCGAGCCGCGGATGACCATCTCGCGCCCGAAGGGCATCTTCTCCTCCGTCATCAGGTGGATGTAGTGGCTCACCATCAGCACGCCGTTTCTGGCCGCGATGCCGCACAAGCTGATGAAGCCGATCAAACTCGCGACGCTGAACGTCTCCCCCACGATCACCAGCGCGGCCACCGCGCCGATGAACGCGAACGGAATGTTCAGCATCACCTGCACGGCCATCATCCAGCTTCCAAAGTGCGTCCAGAGCAACGTGAACATGATCGCCAGCGAGACCAGGCCGAGCGTGACGATCGTGCGAACCGCTTTCTGGCGGCTCTCGAACTGGCCCTCAACGCGAACGGTGTAGCCCTCCGGCAGTTTCATTCCTTCCTTGAGTGTCTTCTTGATCGACACGGCAGTGCGACCGAGGTCCTGGCCTTGCACGTTGCACGCGATGACGATGCGCCGGAGGCCGTTCTCCCGCGCAACCTGATTGGGCGCGAAATACTGCTGAATTTCCGCGACATCCGAGATGAGCGCGACGGCACCGGAAGGAGAGACGAGCCGAATCTCTCCGAGCGCACGCAGCGCGGCCTCGCCCGCTTCCCCCTCGCCGCCGGCCGCGCCGACGAGCCAGGGATCATCGAACATCACGACCAAGTCGTATGTTCGTAGACCATCGAGTACCTCGGAGACAACCTTGCCGCCGACCGCGGTCCGAAGCGTGTCAACGAGCTGCGCGACGGTGAAGCCATAGACGGCCGCGCGTTCGGAATCGACACGAACGCGCACCTGCGCCACCATCACTTGCTGCTCCACGGAGAGGTCCGTCACGCCCGGCAGCGCGGCCATCTTGCCGCGGGCCTGTTCGGCCAGCCCTCGAAGCCGTGCGAGTTCGGGACCGAAGATTTTTACTACAATCTGTGCTTCCACACCGCTTTCAAGGTGTTCGATACGGTGGCCGATCGGCTGGCCGACGGAGACGATGACGCCCGGCAGCTCGCTCAACTTCTCGCGGATGTCGCGGAAGACCTCACGGCGTGAACGAATCTTGCCCTGAGGGGTGCGTTCACCTTGCGCGTAGGTCTTCTTTCCCTTCGCAAACGCGTTCGCCTCTTCGGGCTTGAAAAAGTCCACTTCAAGTTCCGTCGCGTTCACGCCGAGCGCGTGCTCATCCTGCTCCGCGCGCCCGGTCCGGCGCGCGACGCGTTTCACTTCGGGCACTTCCAGCACAATCTTCTCGGCCCAAGTGCCTATGCGATTGGATTCCGCCAGCGCGATGCCGGGCACGCTGGTCACGGTCACGACGGCCGAGCCCTCATTGAACGGCGGCAAAAACTCCGTTCCCATCCGCGTCGTCAGCACCACGCCGATACCGACAAGCAGCACGCAGATGCCCACGACGATCCCGGGCCGCGGCATGGATACGTCATACGCCCAGAGCGCGGCCCGCTTGCACACTCGCAACACAGGCCCATCCGTGGCGTGGGCATCTTGCCCATGTGCCTTCGCATTCTGCTTCCCTCTCCCCAGCAGCAACCACGCCAGCGCGGGCGTCACCGTCATGCTCACCACCATCGACGCGAAGATCGACACGATGTACGCGTGCGCCAGCGGCGAGAAGAGCTTGCCGCTCAGCCCCGGCAGAAACAGCAGCGGCAGGAAAACCAGCAGAACGATCGCCGTTGAGACCAGAATCGGCCCGCGCACCTCGCAGGTCGCGTCGAACACGACACGCATGGTGCTGCCCTTGCCGCAGCGTGCGCGATGCTCCCCCAATCGTCGGAAGATGTTCTCCACCCCCACCACCGCGTCGTCCACCAGCTCGCCGGTGGCGATCGCGATTCCGCCCAGCGTCATGGTGTTCACGCTCTCGCCCATGAGCTTGAAGGCGATGAAGGTGCTCAGGATGCTCAGCGGCAGGGCCGTCAGCGTGATGAGCGTGGTCCGCACATTCATCAGGAAGAGTGCGAGCACGATCACCACCAGAATCGCACCATCGCGCAGCGCTTCTCGCACGTTTCCCACCGAGGACTCGATGAAGTGCGATTGCCTGAACAAGTCCGCGTCGATCACCATACCCTTGGGCAAACTCGGGCGCAACTGGTCCAATCGCTCATCCAGCCGCTTTGTCAGTTCGCTCGTGTCCGCGCCGGGCTGTTTGGCGATCGCCAAGATCACGCCCGGCTTGCCCATGACGGAGGCATCGCCGCGCTTGCCCGCGGCCGGCCCTTCCACCACCCGGGCCACATCGCGGACGCGCACCGCGATGCTGTGCCCGCTCTCTTTGGTCATCCGCGTGGTCACGAGTGCGCTGGCAATCTCTTCGGCAGTGCGAAGCCGGCCGACGTTGCGCACGATCAGTTCCGTGGACGAACCAATAAGAAATCCCCCGCCGGTATTCTTGTTCGCCGCGCTCAGCGCACGTTCCAGGTCTTCGAGGGTGAGTTCATACAGCCGCAGCTTGTCCGGGTCCGCCTTCACCTGAAACTGCTTGACGTCCCCGCCCTGCACAGTGACTTGCGCCACGCCGGGAACACTGAGCAGCCCCGGGCGGAGAATCCAGTCCGATGCGTCTCGCAGCTGCATCGGGCTGAGCGTCTCGGACGAAACACCGATCAGCATCACCTCCCCCATGATGCTCGCCACCGGCCCCATCTGCGGCGAGACTTCCTTCGGCAACCGCTCCCGCACTTCCGCCAGCCGCTCCTGCACGATCTGCCGACAGCGGTAGATATCCGTTCCCCACGCATACTCCACATGCACGATCGAGAGCCCGATGCCGGAGACGGAGCGCACGCGCTCCACGCCCGCCGCGCCGTTCACGGCGTTCTCGATCGGTGCCGTGACTTGCTGCTCGACCTCTTCGGGCGCAAGCCCGCGCGCCTCGGTCAGGATCGCCACGGTCGGGCGATTGATGTCTGGCAGCACATCGATCGGCAGATCGCGTGCCGCCATGTAGCCATACACGCAGAGCGCCAGCGCGGCGATCAACACCAGCACGCGCCCCTTCAATGATGTCGCAACCAGCAGTTTCAGCACCGCGTCATCCCTTCTACAATCTCACCAGCCCCTAGTCGCTATTCTCCAATCCCTTCTAACTAGTGCGAATGCCCCTCGTGCTCATGTTCGTGCTCATCACGACCGCCCGCCGCGGCTTTGGGGCGCAGTTGCGTGAGCAGATACGCGCCATGTGTCACGATCACATCACCCGGCGTCAGCCCTTCCTTCACTTCGACCACGCGGTCATCGCGCAAACCGGGAATGACATCGCGTTTCACGTACGCATCGCCATCCTTCACGAACACAAACTGCAACGCCCCTTCGCTCACTAGCGCGCCCACGGGCACCACCACCATCCGCCCTGAATCCTTGCCGCCCGTGCGTGCCACCGCGAGCGAAACGAACATCCCCTCGCGCAGCATGTTCTCGGCGCTCGGGTTCACCACCGAGATCAGCAGATGCGCCGTGCGCTTGATCGGGTCCACAGTCGGGCTCATCCCCTTCACCTGCCCCATCGCGATCGGCGCATCCTCCAGCGGCGATCCCGGCCTGCGGATGCGCACCTCCGCGCCGATCGCGCCGCCGAACTCACCGATCACCGACTCGGGCAGCTCACCCTCAATGAGCATCTCCGAGTCATCCACAATCGTCACGATCGGCTTGCCCGGCTCCACGCCCTGCCCCAGCACGCCCTCGCGCTGCGTCACGATCCCATCGATCGGTGCGTACAACACGAACACGCCGCCGCTGTCTCCCTCGCGCTTCGCCTCCTCTTCCTTGTCCATTCCCAGAGGATGGGCGTGAATAATCTCAATCGCCCCGCGCATCGCAATGATGGACTTCGCCGTCGCCTGCTTGATCTTCTCCAGCGAGGTCATCATCTTCTCGGTCTGCGTGAGCGATATCTGCAAGGTCTGCGCCTGCGATCGCTGCTGCACCGCCGCGCTGCGCTTCTGGCTCAGCACGTTTGGTCCGACGGCCTCGCCTCCACCTTCTAGCCGCGCGACCTCCTCCTCCAGCAGCCGCGCCTGCGTCTCCGCCGCTGTCACCTGATTTCGCAGCTGCGCGATGTTCGATCGGGTCATCGTGACCTCGCTCTCGGCGTGCTCATACTCGATCTCCGTCTTGTGCATCTCGTTGGTCATCCTGGCAAGTTCAGCCGACTGAATCTCTCCGATCGCGTCGCCGCGCTTCACGCGCTGCCCGATGCGCACATCCAGCTTGGTGATCGACCCCGCCACCGCGCTCGCCACCACGCGCTGCCGCTCCGGCATCGCCCGCACCGTGCCCGTCAGCCGCGCCGTTCGCTGCACCGCGCCGAAGTCCACCTCGGCGGTTTTCAGCCCGATATACCGGGTCGTCAGTTCCGACGGCCGGCGCGGCGAGTCCAGATCAAACGCACCCGAGCTCGGCACCTCGTGCGGATCATGCGCCCACACCGGCACCAGCACGCACGCCACCACCACCACGCCCAGCCCCGCCGCACCGATTGTCCAGGTCTTCATGTCGTATCTCCAGACCACACCATGTTCCCACAGCCGTGTGGGATTCGCACATCGCACTCAAATCGGTCATTTGCACCAGATCACGCGCCAGAGATGCGTCGGCCGCTGCCGAATCCCGGTCGATGACCGCCCACGCTCGACGCGCACCCAGAGCGCACGTTCCCGCAGGACTTCCGCTTCATCTCAAACAATCAGCGCGCAATGCAGGCGCAGCAGCGTCCGCGTACCCGCCCCGGCCGTCCCCGCGCCACTCTCTGCCCACATGCCCGCCCGCGGCCCCGCACCCGCGACGCCGGAATCAACAGCCACCTCGCAGGCCACATACCCCGCGAACGCCGGCTCAAAGTCCAGCACTGTCAGCGTCGCTTGCGATGCAATGCGGTGCTGCACGTCGCAACCGCAGTCTGTCAGGCACCCAGCGGGAACCGGGCGGGATTGCTGGTAATCCTGCCCATCGTGCCGATCTTGGGCTACATGCGAGTGGGCGTGGGAATGTGAGTGAGAACGCGCCCCGGCATCGTGCCGCTCACAGCACCCATGTACCGCGGCCATCCGGCTCCCAATCATCCATGCCACCACCGTGTCGGTCCAGCAAAAACACGTCGGCACATACGCCGCCAATGCCAGCATCACCGCCACAAGCATGAACTTTGATCGAACGATGGCAAAACCCTCAGCCAGCAGTGTATCAGGTCCATGCGCGGCGTGCATCCGCCCAAATAGCCCGACACACCCCCCACCCCGACCCTCGTTCTACGCCCGTCCGGATCAAATGCTGCATCCGACCCCTATTTTCCGATGAACATTTCTCATTGCCGCGCATCGAACCCCGCATCCCTTTGTGCGGTATGAACCGCACGCGGCCCGACCGGCCTGATTCCCGAAAACGCTCCCGCCTCCCCATTTGACATCACTCTTCTCCCCTCCCACCCTTCCTCTTCCGTCCCACGAGCGAACCCGGAGCCCATTGCATATGCCCAGTACCACGGATGGTTCTCGCAGCCGCCTCCTTCTCGGCGTCGGAGGGGCGAGCGCGATCGTGCTCATCTCCCTCGCCGGATGCGCGGCCTCCTCCACCCAAACCGCGTCGAGCCAAACCGCGTCCAGCGGCCCGAAGGAAGATCCCCGCATCGTCGAGCTGCGCTCCGGCGTGCGCTCCATGGTCGGCACCGCGCGCGACCGCGTCTTTCCCTCGCTGGTCAACATCGACGTCGTCGTTCTTGAATATCAAGGCGGCAAGGAAGCCAAGGCCCGACAGGGCGGTTCCGGCACGATTATCTCCCCCGATGGATACGTGCTCACCAACGCGCACGTCACCGATCAGGGCCACAAGTTCTGGTGCGTGCTCTCCGACAAACAACGCATCCCCGCGACGCTCGTCGGTGAAGACCCGTGGACCGACCTCGCCGTGCTCAAGATCGACACGGCGAAGCTGAAGGACCCGACCAAGCCACTCCCCACCGCTTTGTTCGGTGATTCCGATCAGCTCGTGGTCGGTGATTACGTCCTCGCAATGGGCTCTCCATTCTCGCTGTCGCGCACCGTCACGCTCGGCATCGTCTCCAATACTGAGCGCGTGCTCACCTCCGCCAGCGAGGGCGATGACCTGATGCTCAACGGTGAGCAGCGTACCGGGCTCTTCACCAACTGGATTCAGCACGATGCCCTCATCAACCCCGGCAACTCCGGCGGCCCGCTTGTCAATCTGCAAGGCCAGATCGTCGGCGTGAACACCCGCGGCGGCGCTGGCATGGCCTTCGCCAGCCCCTCAAATCTCGCCAAGAATGTCGCCGAAAATCTCCGTTCCCGCGGCGAAGTCCTGCGCTCCAGCATCGGCGCCAACTTCCGCCAGACACAGAACACCGGCATCGACGAGGGCGTCCTCGTTGACTCAGTGGAAACCGGCGGGCCAGCATTTGCCGCCGGTCTGCGCCCCGGCGATGTCGTCGTCACCATCGACGGCAAGTCCGTGAATGTCCGATTCTCCGAGGAAGTCCCGCCACTGCTGAAACAGGTCGCCGAGCACCCGATCGGCTCCACCATCGCTATCTCTTACATCCGCGCCGGCCAGCGCGCCGAAGCCACCATCACCACCGATAAACTGCTGAAAGACAAGGGCGAGGAGGCCGCGCTCCGCGTCTGGGGCCTCACCGCGCAGCGCATCACCGAGCGTGCAGCGCAGCTCCGCAAGTTCCCGGGCACCAAGGGCGTCATCGTCACCTCCCTCCGCAGCGGCGGCCCCGCCGAGCAGGCCGAGCCCAAGCTCGGCTGGGGCGATGTCATCCGCGCCGTGGACGGCACGCCCATCAACGCTCTGCAAGACCTCATCGAAAAGTACAAGCAGATCGACGCGATGAAGGACAAGCCCGAGTATGTCCTCATCGAGTTCGAGCGCGAGGGCAAGTCGTATCTGACGCTCATCAAACCCAAGCCCGAGGATCGCCCCGATCCGCCGCCAGAACTTCCCAAGGCTTGGATCGGTGTCGCAACCCAGCCGGTGGTGAAAGCAATGGCCGAGAAGCTCGCCAGCGGCTCCACCGCGCCGGACCAGAAGGGCTTCCGCGTCGTCCGCGTCTACTCCGGCACCAACGCCGCCAAGGCGGGGCTGAAGGTCGGCGACATCATCTACGCGATTGACGGCTCCAAAGTGCAGCCCAAGGGCTTGCAGGAAGCGGGGCTGCTCAACCGCGAAGTCCGCAAGATGTCCATCGACCAGAGCATCGTGCTTGGCATCTATCGCAGCGGCTCGCCGACCGAGGTGAAGCTCGACCTGGAGCGCACCCGCCAGACCGCCGAAGAGGTGCCGCGCGTCCGCAACACCGACTTTGAGATCTCCGTCCGCGAGATCACCTTCTTTGATCGCGAGGACCAGAAGTGGTCCGACGATGTCAAGGGTGTCATGGTGGATTCCGCCGAACCCGCCGGTTGGGCCGGTCTCGCTGGCATCCAGCCCGGCGACCTCATCCAGAAGATCGGCGAGACCGACATCACCGACACCGCGTCCTACAAACGCGCCATGGAGAAGGTGAAGCAGACCCAGCCCGAACGCGTCGTCTTCGTCGTCTACCGCGGCGTCCGCACCTTCTTCCGCTTCGTCGAGCCCGACTGGAAGCCCACCGAAAAGAAGCCCGCCGCGGGCGGCTGAATCAAACAAGAAACGTCCACGGAGGTCACGGAGGCAACACAGAGATCACAGAGAAAGCCAACTCTGCATGTCGATGTGACTTTTTTCTCCTCTTGCTCTTGCTCTTCCTATTCCTACTCCAAATCCTTTTCTATCTCAATCCCGCCTTCTGATTTCCTCTGTGCTCTCTGTGTCCCCTCTCCGTGTCCTCTGTGGACTGCCTTCCCGCATTTTTTCCCATCACATCGGAGCCAATATGACTCGCACCCCGCGCACCCTTTCCATCCTCGCGTCCACTCTCGCCCTTGCCGGCGCGGCCACCATCGCTCCCGCCCGCCTCCACCTTCCCGCCCCCACTCCCGCACCCACTGTGGACGAAACCGCGACGACCTACAAGAAACTGCTGGAAAGCGTCGGCTCCGCCCTCGTCACCGTCAAGTTCATCATGAAAGTTGACGGCGGCCCGATGGGCGGCGACGGCGACTCCGGACGCGACGTCGAGACCACCGGCCTGGTGATGGAGCAGGGCGGCCTCGTGCTGATCTCCAACGCCAAAATGGGCGGCATGGCCTCGCGCATGGGCATGACCGTCAACCCCACCAACATCCGCGTTCTCACCGGCGATGACACCGAAGGCCTCAAGGCCAAGATTCTCGCCCGCGATCCGGAACTCGATCTCTGCTGGATCTCCGTTGATGACGACAAGGCCAAGGACAAGAAGTTCACCTTCGTTGATTTCTCCACCTCCGGCGCGGCCCCCGCCCCCTCCGTCGGCGACAAACTCTTCGTCGTCGAGCGCATGGGCAAGTTCTTCGACCACGCGCTCTCGGTTGATGAGGGCCGCGTCGGCGGCTCCACCAAGAAACCCCGCCCGCTGATGATTCCCACCGGCTTCGGCGGCTCGCAGCGCGAGATGCTCGGCGCACCGATGTTCAACGCGGAGTCGAAAGTCGTCGGCCTGAACATCCTTCAGATTCCCGACAAAGAAGACATGGAAGGCGGCGAGGCCGGCGAGGGCAGCTTCGGCATCCTCCTTCTCCCCGCCGCTGAGGTCGTCAAGGCCACGGCCCGTGCGAAGGAGACCGCCGCGAAGGTGCCCAAGGAAGAACCCAAGAAGGAAGAGTCCAAGCCCGAGGCAGAAATGAAGAAGGATGAGCCCAAGAAGCCCTGATCTCCAGGCATATTCACTCATCCAGAGTTGCACGAAGACCCCGCACTTGCGGGGTTTTTTCTTTTCCGCCCCGCACCCACCAGCGATAAACTCCCGCACCCCGGAGCCATACCCCGTGCCCGTTGATCGCTGCGTCTGTCACAACATCACCTTCCGCGCGCTGCACGCGATCGCAATCGCCGAAAAGGCCGACCTCGCCGCGCTCTCCGCACGCACCGGCTGCGCGACGGGCTGCACCCTCTGCCGCCCGTACATCCAGCTCATGCTCGCCACCGGCCAGACCGAGTTCCCCGTGCTCACCGAAGAGCAGTGCGAAGCCCGCATCCGCGCGGCACAGCGCTAGAACTTCCAATGGGTGGCCCGTGCCACGGGTTCGCCCGCTGCTCTGAGCGGGCAACCCGTGCTGTTGCAACCCAATGAAAAAACCCTTCCGAGCGGGTGGATCTGGCGGCTCGCCCGCCAGTAATGCGCGATGGGGATGCCCGAACACTCACCCGCATCAACCTCGATGCCTCGATGCCTCATCCCTCGATGCCCTCTTCTCATCCCCACATCCGGGCACTTTGTGCGGCTTTGCGCGCGCAAATCCGCACATCTTTCCCCCCCGCTTTCCATTTTCTAAAGATTTTTTTCACCCAGTCCCCACAAGCACTTACGCGCATTTCGCCCCCGAACCTGTGCGGCTTTGCGCGCGCAAACCTGCATCTCGGCCCATGGGTAGAGGCGGTGATTTTCTTCTGCCTCTATTTGCGCTTTGCCATTTGCGCTTTGCCATTTTTCTTCGGAGCTCCCCCATGTCCCCCTACGCCACCGAACTCGCCTCCGCCCG
>JAYVRG010000053.1:0-129782 GCA_043776515.1 Phycisphaerales bacterium | reverse complement strand
AGGTTCGTCTGACGGTTGATTCGGCCTCTCATGCCGTACTGTTCGCACAACAGGTCATGCCGGTTGCGCCAGGGAGGGGTTTTTCAACGGCCTGCTAGCGCCCAACCGAGACGGCGGTTGCGCCAGCTCTGGGCCGCTACCGCTGCGGCCACCCCTCGCGCGTGCTCCCTCATGCGCCCATCCTCCTGGGAACCCCGCAGGTCCCCGGCGGGTCTCATTTCCGGCGTGCAACCTCCCGGCCCGCCGAATGTAGCCCACTTCATGCCACACTCCCCGCGCCGATCATGGTTCCCCGCGCTCCTCGCCTGGATCATGGCCTGCTGCGCCTCACCTGCGGCCTTCGCCCAAGCGGCCTTCGCCTACGAGGAGCCCCTCGCCATCACCGAGCGTGAAATCGCTGGATTCAACCGACTCTTCCAGACCTCGCCTGCGCAGAAAGAAGCCGCCCAATCTCTCGCCGACGCAAGTAAGACAGACCTGAAGGCCCAAGAGGCCAAGCAAGGAAAAATCGGAGAGGCCTGGCGCGCCCTCCCGAAGGAACGCAAAACCACCGAAGCCCGCGAACGCCTCGTCAAAGACCTGAACGCCGCCGAGCCCGACACCGCCGGGGCGCGCACCAAGCTCATGGCCGATCTCAAGGCCATCCTCACCGACCAGCAGGTGCCCATGTGGAAAAAGTTTGAGTACTTCCTCCGGCGCGAGCGCTGGCTCACCCACCACTTCGGCTCCCTTGATCACACCAACCTCATCGCCCTCGTCGATCTGCTCGGACTCGCCCCCGAGGACCGCGCCACCATCGCCCCCGTCATGGACCGCTACGAGAGAGAGATGGACGCCGTCCTCACCGATATGGAGCGCGAATACGCGGCCATAAACAAAGCCATCGGCGAAATCTTCCAGCGCGAGCAGCGCACCGGAACCGGAACGGACATGGAGGCACGCAAGGCCGCATTCTCCGACTACGCCGCCGTCCACCACCGCATGGTCGTCCTCAATGACGACTGCGTCCGCCTGATCGCGGCGGTCGTTCCGGAAGGCAAGGCCAAGCAACTTCGCCAGGACTATGACAGAATGGCTCTCCCGGAATCGCTCGGGCTCTGCGCCGGAAACGAAGGCATCCGACTCGCCCCGGACCTCAAGGGGTTGGATGAACCCACCCGCGAACGCATCGCCCGCATGGTCCGCGAGTACTCCGCCACGTACGACGCCCTCAGTTCCAAAATCGAAGTCATCGAGCGGAGTTTCCGTTTGGCCCAGCCGGGCGCAACCGTGGACACCGAGAACTGGGACCCCCTCCGCATCGAGCGAGGCGATCTCCAAGGCCGCACGCAGCAGACAATCCACGACCTGCTCACCGAGGAGCAGTGGATGACCATGCTCCGCGCCGGCGACAAAAAGGAAAAACTCTGGCGGGAATCCATGTCCAGATAGCCCGCTCAGCCACGGTTGTGCCCCCGAAACATGGCCCGAAATCCGCGGATTGTGTCCCGCCCAGGCGCGATACACTGCTCCCATGCCTCCCTCGGACGATCGCCCCACCGCACTGCACTCCACGCCCCCTCCGGCCAGCGCATCCAGCGGCATCCCCTCCTTCGGCGAGCACGCCGGGGACATGCTCGGGCCCTATCGCCTCCTCGAAGTCCTCGGCGAGGGCGGCTTCGGCGTCGTCTGGCTCGCCGAGCGCCGCGAGCCCTTCTACCAGCGCGTTGCTATCAAGGTCGTCAAGCCCGGCATGGACTCGCGCGAGGTCATCGCCCGCTTCGAGCAGGAGCGTCAGGCCCTCGCCGTCATGGACCATCCCAACGTCGCCCGCGTCCACGACGCCGGCACCACCTCCCGCGGCCGCCCCTACTTCGTCATGGAGCTCGTCACCGGCGAGCCCATCACCGACTACTGCGACAAGCACCGCCTCACCATCCGCCAGCGGCTCGAACTCTTCATCCCCGTCTGCGAGGCCGTGCAGCACGCGCACCAGAAGGGCATCATCCACCGCGACCTGAAGCCCTCGAACATCCTCGTCGGCTCCCGCGATGGCGAACCCTCGCCGAAGGTCATCGACTTCGGCGTCGCCAAAGCCACCTCGCACGCGCTCACGGACAAGACCATCTTCACCGAATCCGGCCAGATGATCGGCACGCCGGAGTACATGAGCCCCGAGCAGGCCGAGATGAAGAGCGGCGACATTGACACGCGCTCGGATGTCTACTCCCTTGGCGCGGTGCTCTACGAACTGCTCACCGGCGGCGCACCCTTCGAGACCCACTCGCTTCGCGCCAACGGCTTCGGCGGCCTCGTCAACACCATCCGCAACGTTGATCCGCCGCGCCCCAGCACGCGGCTCACCTTGCTCACCCGCGATGAGTCCGGCGCGATCGCCCAGCATCGGCGCATCGCCCGCGACGTACTCACCGCCGTACTCAAACGCGAACTCGAGTGGATCCCGCTCAAGGCCCTGCGCAAAGACCGGCGCGAGCGTTACGGCAGCCCCGCCGATCTCGCCCGCGATATCCGCAACTATCTGTATGGCCGCCCGCTCGAAGCGGGTCCGGAATCCACGACGTATCGGCTCCGCAAACTGGCGCGCCGCAACAAGGGCGTGGTCGCCGCGGCGGGGCTGATCGCCGCTTCGCTCGTCGGGGGCGTCGTCGCCGCTGGCTGGCAGGCCCGGGCCGCAGGCATCGAGCGCGACGCGGCAATCGCCGCCCAGCACAGCACCGACATCGCCCGAGCCGCCGAAGAACGCGAGCGCAAGAAGTCGCAGGCCATCAACCAGTTCATGCTCGACTCGCTGCGAGCATCGGACCCCAACCAGGGCGGGCGTCAGGACATGCTCGTCGCCGAAGCAATGGCCAGCGCGATGCGACGACTCGACGATGGCGCGTTCAAGGGCCAGCCCGATGTTGAGGCCAACCTCCGATTCACCATCGCCGAAGTCCTCGACGGCAACGCGCGATCGGGCGATGCACTCGCGATGGCGCAGCGCGGCCTGGACATCGCCCAGAAGTCGCACCCCGGCGATCATCCCGATGTCGCCAAAGGACTCGGCATCGTCGGCACCTGCCTGCACACGCTCGGGCGCGATGTCGATGCGCTCCCCAGGATCGAGAGCTCGCTGGCAATGCTTCATCGCCTGCGCGGCGATGGCGACGACGCCGACATCGCGCTGGCCACCGGCAACCTTGCCGAATCCCTCGGTGCGCTGGGACGATGGAAGGAAGCACTCCCCAAGTACGAGGAGTCGCTCGCCATGGCGCGGCGCATCGCGCCGGGCGATGATGCCCGCGTGGCGACCGGCATGAACAACCTGGCGTTCTGCCTGCAAGCCCTCGGTCGCGCACCCGAGGCACTGCCGATGTATCAGAACGCGCTGGAAATGCAGAAGCGGTTGTACTCAGGCGACCATCCGGACGTCGCCCGCGGCCTGAACAACGTTGGCTATTGCCTGCAGGCGATGGGGCGCGCCACCGATGCGCTCCCGATGTACCAGCAAGCGCTGGACATGCGCTGGCGGATGTTCAAGGGCGACCATCCGGCCATCGCGAGGGCCATCACCAACGTCGCCGGCTGCCAGAGCGCGGCGGGCAAGCCCGCCGATGCGCTGGCCATGTATGAGGATGCGCTCGCCACCTGGCGGCGCGTCTACAGCGGCGATCATCCGGAAGTCGCGATGGGCATCACCAGCACCGCCGTCGCGCTGCACCAGCTCGGACGCGCGCCCGAGTCGCTGGCACGCTTCGAGGAAGCGCTCGCCATGCGCAAGCGGCTGCATACCGGAGACCATGTGGATGTGGCCACCGCGCTGAACAATGTTGGACGCGAGCGATTCCTGCTCAAGCGTCCTGCCGACGCGGAAGCACCTCTGCGCGAGTCGGTCGCGATGTATCAGCGCGTCGCGCCCGGAGATACCACCAACACCGCCAACGCAACGGCCAATCTCGCGGCCTGCCTGAACGCACTCGGCAAGCCCAGTGAAGCCCTGCCGCTGGCGGAACAGAGCGCGGCGATGGCCGCGCGTGTGCTGCCAGATGGCGGCCCGATCCGCATCAAGTGCGAGGGAATATTGGCTGAGATTCGCAAGGTGGCAGGGGTGGAGAGCAAGCCGTAGATTGCTGGTGCAAGTTCTGCATGACCACCCGCGCATTGAACTTACATACGTGGTACTATCTTCCGTTCATGTGAGTGGCACACACCAAATGAGGACGCATGTCGCGCGGGCGGGAATCACCAATCGGCACGGAGGAGCGTCGGCGCGCCCAGACGCTGGCGGGCTGGTCGCGCGTGGTCGGGATCGTTGTGGCGACGGTCGGCGTGCTGGTGCTGATCGGATGGGCGCTGCGAGTTCAGACACTGCGGACGGTGTATCCCGGGCTGGCGACGATGAAGCCGGACACGGCGGCGGGGTTCCTGCTCATCGGGATCGCGCTGACGGTGCTGGCTCGCCCGTTGGGGACGCCGGGGTGGACAACGCACGCGGCGCGGGCCTTGGCGGGGCTGGTCGCGGCGTTCTTCGCCACCACGCTGCTGGAATATGCGATCGGTCGCGACTTCGGAATCAACACGCTGGTCATGACGCTGCTGGGGCGCGCGGAGGAGGCGACGACGGGGCGCGGCGCGGGCGGGCTGCACTGGGCTCCGCTAATGGCACCCTCGCCGGCGACGGTGACGGGGATGATGCTCTTGGGGCTCTCGCTGGTGGTGCTTGACGCCGCGCCGCGATGGCGGCTCCGTCCGGCGGAAGTGTGCGGAGCGTGTGCCGGGATTATTGGGATGGTTGCGCTGCTCGGGTATGTGTTTGGCGTGCGCGAGTTGTACCAGTTCGGGCTGTTCTTTTCGATCGCGCTGCACACGGCGATCTGTCTGGTTGTATTCGGGATGGCCGTGCTGATGGCGCGGGCGGAGTGCGGGGTGGCGTCGGTCATGGTCAGTGGGAACGAGGGTGGGCGGCTGGCGCGTCGGCTGGTGCCGCTGACCACGCTGGTGCCGCTGCTTCTGGCTGGCACGGTACTGGGCGGGCAGCGGCTCGAGTTGTACGGAACGGGCGTGGCGATCGCGCTGCTGGGGGTGAGCAGCGCGGTGGCGCTGGCGGCGAGCGTGCTGGTCACGGCCTCATCGCTGAACATCTCGGACGCGGCGCGGCGATCGGTGGAGTCGCGGCAATCGCTGATGATGGCGGAGCTGGACCATCGCGTGAAGAACAATCTGGCGGCGGTGCTGAGCTTGGCGGACCTAACGATCGGATCATCGCAATCGCTGGAGACGTTCGGAAAGACATTCAAGGGACGGGTGCGGGCCATGGCGCGAACGCACGAGGCGCTGGCGGCGACGAAGTGGCGGGGCGTGCGCTTGCGCGATGTGGTGCGGATGACGGTGTCGCCGCTGGCCGATGGCGGCAATCGCCTGGAGGCGATTGGCGAGGATGTGCTGCTGCCCTCGCGGGCATCCTCGGCGATCTGCGTGCTGCTGCACGAACTCGCCACCAATGCCGCGAAATATGGGGCGTTCTCAACACCGGAAGGCCGCGTCCACATCCTATGGTCGATGGACGCGGAGCGGAACCTGACGCTGGAGTGGCGAGAGACGGGCGTGGACTCCATCCGCGAGCCGACACGGCGCGGCTTCGGGACCGAGTTGATTTACGGATCGGTTGGGCACGAGTTGCAGGGGACGGTGGAGATGGAGTATCGCCCGCCGGGGCTGCGCTGCCGCGTGACGGCTCCGCTGGCACTGGTGGAGCATGGCACTCCGGATGAGTCGCGCGTCTGGGAGGATCGCTGAAATGGCGGGGAACACACCAAGCGGCGGGAACGGTCTGCTGGGGCGAAAGATTCTCCTGGTGGAGGACAACTTCATGGTGGGGATGTCGCTGCGGAAGACGATCGAGGAACTGGGATGCACCGTCGTCGGGCCGATCGCGTCGGTGCGCGAGGCGGAGCGACTGGCCAGCGAGACGGATGTGGATGCGTGCGTGCTGGACATCAACATCATCGGCGGCACGAGCGTGGGCGTGGCGGAACGGATGGGCGCGAAGGGAACGCCGGTGATCTTCGTCACGGGGTATGGAAGCCCGCGGGAGTTGCCGGACGCGATGGTGAATGTGCCGCGGCTGAACAAGCCGGTGGATGAGCGTGGCTTGGAAGAGGCGTTGCGCCGGGCGATCGGGTGAAGGTCCGGGGCAACCGCAGGATCGGTCAGCACGCCGAGGTGCGCCGAGGTCGCGCAGGGGAGCGCGGAGGAGAAACCGTGGATTTCGCCCTGCAATCCCCGATCTTTCTGCGAACCTACGCGGAACCCCCGACCCCCCCGCGAACCTCTGCGTGCTGGTTTGGAAGACTTTGCGTTTGCCTCGCGTGAGGGCCCGGAAT
The DNA here is from genome assembly GCA_043776515.1 of Phycisphaerales bacterium. Lineage (GTDB taxonomy): Bacteria > Planctomycetota > Phycisphaerae > Phycisphaerales > UBA1924 > UBA4658. The sequence continues at coordinate 123,420 of JAYVRG010000053.1, read as the reverse complement.
AACCACTTGGACTTTCTGGTTGGAATCGTTTGGAAAGTTGTGTGGTCTGGCTCAAGTGGGCGGGTGCTGCGGCCGATTCCATGTTCGTCTGGGAATGTATGGCATAACCCCCGCACGACCACGGTTTGGATCACACTACACCCCCCCCACCCCTTTTGCTGAATGATTCGCGCCCGGCCCGGCGCGGGCACCGTGTGTTTTCCGGTGCTTGGCGAGGGTTTCCGGGCGCTTTTTTCATGCGCGTTGGGCGCGGCGGAGATCGACTATTCTTAGGGCATGATGTCACACATTTTGCGAGTCTGCCTTCATGGGTACCCCGCCGGTCCCCGGCGGGCCTTGATCGGTCCTCAAGAAGAAAGACCCGCCGGGGACCGGCGGGGTACCCATGCTCTGGCGCGTGTGATGGTTTCGGGATGTGTTCTGCTTGCGCTCTGCGGCGCGGCGCGGGCGGATCGACCGGCGATTGAGCAATCGCTGCGCGAGATGGGAGCACAGGCGGCGGCGGCGGATGTGGAGGGATATCTCGCGCATGTGGATCGAACCGATCCGATCTTCTTCAAGGAGCGCGAGAACTGGGCGAAGGATCTGAAGCGGAAGACTCCGGTGAGCGTCGCGTTCACGATTGCGAGACCGAAAGAAGGCGAGAAGGGCGAGGGCGTGAAGGCGCCGGAGTTCGGCGAGAAGTCGGCGCACTTTGAGATGGTGACGACGTGGACGATGCCGGGGGCAACGGCGGGTGAAAAAGCAAGTCAGAAGCCGACGGAGCGGAGCGTTTCGTTTCCGGTGGTGTTCGTGCTGAGTGAAGCGGGGAAGTGGCTGTACGCGGGGGAGGAGTGGCTGACGCTGGAGAGCGGGGATGAGCAACATCACAACGAGGCGAAGACCGATGTGAAGAAGGATGAAGAGGAGAAGCCGGCAGACCAACTGGATGCGCGACCGCGGGATGTGCGGTTTCAGGGGCCGACGATGATGCCGGGGCCAGGCGCGGGAGGGGCGAAGCAGGAGCATCGGGCGCGGGTGCGGTATTTCGCGGGGTACGAGGAAGCAGCGTGCCGGATTGTCCAGGTGCTGCCGCTGGTGCGCGAGCATGTCGATGAGGGGTTCGGGCAGCCGGTGCCGCGCGTGCAGGAGGTGAAGCTGTATCCGAGCATGAAGCACTTACAGGAGTCGATCTATCTTTCGTATGTGGATGGGCTCAGCGGGTGGAACGAGCCGGGCGAGTCCATCAAGCTGCTGACACGCCCCACGGCGGGGAAGCGCGGCTTGCGAACATTGCTGGCGCACGAGTATGGACATGTGGCGACGTTCGAGCTCGGAGAGAAGGCCAACGACATGCCGTGGTGGGTGCTCGAGGGCGTGGCGGAACTGAGCGCGGAACGGTTTGGCTCGATGGGCAAGGGCGCGGAGAGCAGTGTGCTGAGATGGAACGAGAAGAACGCACTGGCGAAGTGGGATGACCTGGCGGACTTTCATAAGGTGCAGGAGGACTCGCCGCGGGATTTGCAGGCAAAGGTGTATCAGCAGGGACACCACATGCTGATGTACATCTCGGATCGCTGGGGGCGTGATGGACGGATCGCGTGGCTGAGCGCGATGGCGAAGGGGAAGACGATTGACGAGGCGACGCGCGCGGTGGCGGGGATGAGCTTTGATGAGCTGGACGCGGCGTGGCGCGGGCGCGTGAAGGAGCTGGCGGCGGAAGCGGCCGCGAAGAAGGGGGAGGAGGGGAAGGATGCGGGGGAGAAGAAGTGAGGGCGTGGCATGGGCTTTCTAGCCCATGCGGCGTTGGTAGCATGGGCGTCTCGCCCATGTGCTGCGTGCGTGTTGGAAGTTGGTGGGAAGAGAAAGACATTTCGGGCGAAGCGCCCGAAACATGGGCTGGTAAGCCCATGCCACTGCGGTCAGTGGCCGCCGTGGGGGTCAGCGGCGGCGGTTTTTTTGCCTTTTCCAGCGGGCTTCTTTACGGGCTTGGCGTGGGCCTCTTCGTCGTGGGCGCCGGACTTCTTTTCGGGTTTGGCGTTGGCGTCGGGTTTCTTGGCTTCGCCGTGACCGCCGGATTCGCCGTGGCCAGATGCGCCTTCGGCGGCGGGCTTGGCGGGGGCGGTGATGTGGTGCGCGGGCTTGGTGTCGTCGTAGAACTCGACGGGCTGGCCGTGGGGCTCGAGGTTGGCTTTGGCGGGGAAGAAGACGACGCGCCCCCAGACACACGCGGCAAAGAAGAGCGTGATGATGGCGCAGTAGGCGATGGTCTGGCGGGTCGGCTCGGCGAGTTTCTCGTGGAGCGCGGCGATGGGGCGGAGCGGGAGCGTGATGGCTTTGATGAGCAGCGGGCGGAGCACGCTGGGCGCGGGCGCGGCGGCGGGCTCGAGGAACGGCACGTCGGTGGCGACGGGTTTGGGCGCGAGTTTGGGTTCGTGCTTGGCGGGAATGGCGGGCGCGGTGGCGACGATGATCGGCTCGAACGGCTCGGCGGGAAGTTCGGGCTCGTACTCGGGTTCGTGCTGCGGCACGACGATGGGCGCGGCGGGCGCGGCAACCTTGGGCTCTTCGCGCTTTGCGGTGGCGAGGGCGCGCTCGGCACCGGCGGCCAGGGCGGCGTCGAGCTTCTTGATCTCGGGGCCGGGGCGCTCGGTGGTGGGCGCGTGAGAGATCGGCTGGAGCGCGGGATCGGGCGATGGTTCGTGATGCGCGGCGGGCGATGGCGAGGGTGTCGCGGCGTGCGCGATCTCGGTTTCGCTGGGGGCTTCGAAGGCACCCAGGTCGGCATCGACTTCGGCGGCGGCGGAGGCGATGTCTTCGTCGGTGGGGAGCGGCGCGGGGGGCGCGTAGCTTGAGGGCCTCGGCTCAGGGGGAGTCGGAAGGTGGCCGGGCGAGGTGCGCTCGATCTCTTCGGAGATTTCGGAGAGGAGGGCGTCGGCGGACGCGGGCTCTTCGGTGTGCGCGTCGGGGTGCGCATCGGAGATTGGCGGATGGGGAAGCGGCGGGGCGTCGAGGGTGGCGACCGAGGCGTGCGCGACACCCCGGGCGGAGTGTGTCGAGACGCCGAGTTGATCCGCGAGGGCATCGACGCTGGCGTCGAGGTCCGTGACGGAATCGGGATGGATGGGGTGGTCGCTCATGCGGGGAACGGATGGCGCGGCGGCGCGGGAGAAATATCGACGCGGGGCGGACCCTGCTGAAGGCCGAAAATAGCGGGGAAGGGGCGAGAACTGTGGGAAGGGGTGATTATTGGAGCGCGGAAGGGGCGTGGCATCGGCTTTCTAGCCCATGTCTTGGGGGTGTGATTGCTTGAGGTGCGGGATGACTTCAACCAAGGCATTTCGGGCTATGCGCCCGAAACATGGGCTAGTAAGCCCATGCCACTACGATGCGGGATGCACAGGATGATGTCGGAACTTGGGTTGGGCGCGGCGTCGGTGGACGCCGTGGTTGTGGTTGGCGGCGAAGAGGCGCGGCACGCGATTCGGGTGAAGCGGGTGCGGGGGGGGGAGCGGGTGGAGGTGATGGATGGGCGCGGGGTGATTGCGGCGGGGGTGGTGGCGGAGATTGAGGAGGGGGGGAAGAAGCGGGATGGGATGGTGACGGTGCGGGTGGAGGAAGTGCGGCAAGTGGAGAGGGGATGGCCGCGGGTGGAGGTGTGGACGGCGGTGGCGAAGGGCGGGCGGGTGGATGAGATGGTGGATCAACTTGCGCAGGTGGACGCGGCGGAATGGCGCGGATTGGAGACGGCGCGGAGCGTGGCGGGAGCGCGGGAGCAGAAGGTGGAGCGGCTGGAGCGGATCGCGCGGGAGGCGAGCAAACAGTGCGGGCGGGCGTGGGTGATGGAGATCGGGAGCGCGAAGACGATGGCAGAGGCGGTGAAGGGAGAGGATGGGGTGCGCGTGGTGGTGTGTGATGCGAGCGGGGAGATGTGGCAGGGCCTGCGCGAAAGTGAGCCGGGGCGTACCACCCCGCTGACCTCAGACATCACCGTGCGTTTACTGATCGGTCCCGAAGGTGGATGGACGGAAGGAGAGATGGAGATGTGCCGCGCGGCGGGGGCGAGGGTGGCGCGATTCGGAGCGCACGTGATGCGGATCGAGACGGCGGGGGTGGTAGCGTGCGGGGTGGTGATGGCGGGGAGATGAGGCGGTGCGTTTCAGTCCATTTCGAGGTCTTCGACAAAGCGAGAGCGTGGGAAGACTTTCTCGATGGGAAGGCCCATCTGATCGGCGGTAATCTGGCGGATGCGGAGAAGGACTTGGGGAAATGTTGCTTCGCCGGGGAGAGGTTCGTATTTCTTGGAATGACGGAACGTGCCGCGTGCGAGGTCGTCGATCGTGCTGATGTTTGCTGGCAACTCTCGCTTGAAGGGGCGGAGACAGAGAATTGCTGCGAATGTCGCCACAACAGCGACCGCAGCAGCGAGTATCAGGGTAGAAATCAGGTCAACGCTTCCGCTGCCGAGAGGCACTGCGACAATCGCAAACGTGCCCGTGCCGATGAGTGCTATACACGCGTAAGCCCAGTTTGGTCGGTGCAGGTCGGGCAGGGGAACCTTGGAACGCGACCAGAACTTGCGGCGGATGCCGCGAGGAATCGCTTCTGAGGCCAGAGATTCGGGATGAATCGAGTCGGGTTCAACACTCGAAATCTCCGCGATATCGCGGCGAAGTTCCTGGAATCTGATAACTGCTGTATTGGGCTTTGTGGAACTTGTTGGGCATGCCTCAATCCGACCGTATACGTAGAGTGCAACTTCGTTGACCGTGCGGCAGTGTTCGGCGGCAGCATCTGGGAAGGTGATGCCGAACTCTTCCTCGATTTCCATGACGAGTTCGACGGTATCAAGGCCCATGCGTGCATGATATCGCAGTGCGACGCAAAGCACTGGCGCCGCTGCGCGGCTTGAGGTTGCTTCGCAACCTGAAGCACACCGGGGGCTTGCTCGAAGACTCGCCGCGCCCCCGGCAACATTCGTACGCCCGAAGCGGGCGAAGAGCCGGAGGGTCGAGCAACGGCGGGATGCGTCAACGGCGGCTGCTGCGCAATCCGGTGCGGCGATTCTGACGTGCATGAAACGTCGGCTCGCGTCAGGGTGTATACATTGACGGATCATCCGCATCGAAAGGGATTCGCCATGACGAGCATGAAGACGTTGATTGTGTCGGCCGCGTTGCTGGGGTTGGTTGCCGGGTCGGCGATTGCGTTGCAGCCGGGGACTGGGACGGGTGGGAAGCCGCTCTCGCCGGAGGCGCAGGAGATTGCCAAGAAGGTGCAGGAGAAGCAGCGGTCTGTGGCCGCGGAGACGGCTGAGATTGAGACGCGGGCGAAGGCGGAGGGGATGATCGAGAGGGCGGAGAAGTACCTGCGATCCAAGCAGGACAAGGAGACGGGGGGGTGGGCGGTGAGCAAGCCGGATAAGGAGGGGAAGGCACCGCCGCAGATGCCGGCGATTACCGCGCTGGTGGTGAACGCGATGCTGATGGACGCGGGGGCGGACGCGGAGAAGGACCAGAACATCCTGCAGGGTGTGAAGTTCTTGCTCAACTATCAGCAGCCGGATGGAGGGATTTATGACAAAGCACTGCCGGGGTACAACACGTCCTTAGCGGTGAGCGCGCTGAGTAAGGTGAAGATGCCGATGGCGAAGACGGCGGTGGAGAAGGGCGTGGCGTTTCTCAAGACGCTGCAATGGACGGAGCAGGCGGACCCGAGCAAGGGGGGGATGGAAGCGAGCAAGCCGGTGAACCGTGAGCATCCGTTTTATGGCGGCATCGGATACGGCAAGCACGGGCGGCCGGACAACAGCAATCTGAACATGTTCATGCAGGCGATGCAGGACGCGGGGGTGTCGCCGAGTGATGAAGCGGTGAAGCGGGCGCTAGTGTTTCTGGGGCGCACGCAGATGGATGAGCGGATCAACGATCAGCCATACGCGAAGGGATCGCGGCAGGGCGGGTTCGTGTACGCGACGGTGGAGAACGCCGAGAGCGTGGAGGGGCGCGCCGGACAGAGCATGGCGGGGACGATGGAGGAGACGCTGAGCGACGGCACGAAGGCGAGCCGGTTGCGCGCGTATGGGAGCATGACATACGCGGGGTTCAAGACGTATATCTATGCGGAGCTGCCGCGGAATGATCAGCGGGTGACGGCGGCGTATGACTGGATTCGGCGGAACTACAGCGTGAGCGAGAATCCCGGAATGGGAGCGAGCGGGAAGTACTACTACAGCGTGGTGTTCGCGCGGGCACTGAAGGCGTGGGGCGCGCCGACGGTGAAACTGCTGAGCGAGGGGAACACGCCGACGGGGCAGGAGCGGAACTGGCGGGCCGATCTGGTGGAGGAACTCAGCAAGTTGCAGAATGAGGATGGCAGCTTCAAGAGCGTGGACAAGCGGTGGATGGAGGACAACGAGGTGCTGATCACGGCGTATGCGGTGACTGCGCTGCGGCAGGTATTGGAGTGAGAGGTCGAGGGGAGAGCCGAGGTTTGCCCGTGTCATGGGTGGCACGGGTCTCCGACCCGTGTCTCGGCCGCGGCGGCCGAGAGGTTTGGTTGATGGAGCAAGAAGAGGCAGTATGAGCGAAGAGCCCGGAACAGGGCTGGGAAAGCCGGGTACCCAAAGAACATGGGCGGGACGCCCATGCCAGGGAACAAAGGCAGTTCGGGCGAAGCGCCCGAAACCCGCCGCGGCGGGCCACGATGGCGCAACTGGGATCGGGGGCTTACGCCCCTCGGCTCTGATTTGGACGTATGATGGATTCATGCGTGACGCGGAGTTTGTGAAAATTGCGAAGGCGCTTGCGGATGCCACGCGGCATCGCATATTGCTGGAGCTGCGCGCCGCGGGGGAGCTGACGTGCTCGCAGATCTGCGAGAAGTTTCCACAGAGCCAGCCGACGATCAGCCACCACATCAAGACCTTGGCGGAGGCGGGGCTGGTGAGGTGCCGCAAGGAAGGGCAGTTTCATGTGATCAGCGTGGATGAGGAGGTGGTGGCGTCGTTCGCGATGGACATCACGCCGGAGCCAGCGGAGAGCCGGAAGAAGCGGTGAGGGTGGGAATAGGGGCTGGGGATTCGATTGCGAGAACGATCTGAACCCGTGGGGCCGGGGATCGGTATCCTGCTGCTGGCGCGGGTGATCGCGCCCAAGGAGCAGCGGCATGAACCGGGTGGCACGAGCATCGGTGAGTGGGTTGATCGCGCTGGCGCTGGCCCTGCCGCTGGGGATTGGGGCGCGATTGGCGGTGGCGCAGCCGACGTTCGGGCCGAAGAAGCCGCCAGCGACCAAGCCGGAGGATGGGAAGGGCGCTCCGGCTGAGAAGCCGAAGGGGCCGACGCCGGCGAAGCCGGCGCGTGCGCCGGGCACGGGTGCGCCGGGTACATCGCAGGTACCGGAGGAATGGCTGCCGGATGATCCGGCGCGGGCCGAACCGAGCCAGGATGGCAAGCCGGGAGAGTGGTACTGCTGGAAAACGACGGATGGAACGCGCTATGCGTGGTCGCTGCCGGCAAAGTATGAGAAGGGGAAGGCGTACGACCTGGTGGTGCTGCTGCATCCGGCGCAGATGGATTTTCGCTGGGGACCATCCAACCACCAGCGCGGCGAGGAGGGGTTTCGGCCCGACTGCGTCGTGGTGAGCGTGGATGGGATGAGCGCGAATCCGCGCCGGCCGGACATGCGGACGTTTGAGCCCACGGCTGAGAACTGCGTGCGGTTCCGGGATGTGCTGCTGGAGTTCAGCCGCGTGTTGCCGGTGCGGCACATGATTTTGTACGGGCAGGGCAGCGGCGGGAAGTTCGCGGCGTATTTCAGTTCGGCGTTTCCCGCACTCGCGGACGGGGTGCTGAATCACGGGGGCGGGATGGTGGATGGCGGGGCGGTGAAGTCCACGGTGCCGATGGTGTTCATGCACGGCGCGAAGGACTCGATCACGCCCATGCGGGCGAGCGTGGAGGCCGTGAAGGCATATCAGGACGCGGGGCACAAGAGCGTGCGGCTGCGGGTGCTGCGTGAATACAACGATTTTCCGAACGAGACGTGCGCGGCGGAGTGCGTGGACTATTTGCGGGCGATGCGCACGGAGAATCCGGCGGAGGTGGTGGCGGCGGCGAAGCGGATGCTGACGCCCAAGGGCGCGGATGAGTTTGGGTATCGGCCGATGCCGTGGTTCGCGGGAGCGATGGGCGTGCTCCGACGGTTCGGCGATGGAGAGGGCGCGGGGGTGGGAGTCGGCAAGTTTGAGAAGGAGCCGGCGGCGGAGGTGAAGAAGGAAGCGGAGCTGCTCATCGCGAAGATCGAGAAAGAGGCGGAGCTGAATGTGACGAACATCCGCACGCTACTGAAAGCATCGGGGATGGAGAAGGGGGACTTTGAGCTCGATGGCGGCGCGTGGCTGGGATATCTGCTCACGGCACGCGATGACTTTCGCGGGGTGAAGGCGATGGAGGCGTTGGCGGCGGAACTGAAGCTGGACGAGAAGATCGCGGCGCACGCGGAGCAGGCGGGGGAGCTGTGGGCGACGTGGTCGGTCTCGGCGCAGGAGGGGGAGAAGTATGCAAGAGCGGCGGAGTTGATCACCAAGAGTTACTTGTGCGAAGGATTGCCGGTGGATTTGCTGCCGCGGTGCAGGGCAATCATGAAGAAGGCGGATGAGCTGGAGATTGATTCGGAGGCGCGGAACATGTTTGAGTTCATGCAGTTGTGGGAGCAGGGATGGCGCGAGGGGCTGGAGGCGTACAAGATGCGGGTGGGGGAGTGGGATTTGGAGTGAGTGGCGCGCGTGGCATGGGCTTTCTAGCCCATGCGGCTTTGGTGGCATGGGCTTACCAGCCCACATGGCTCTGGTGGCATGGGCTTACTAGCCCATGTCTTTAGGGTGTGATCGCTGGAGTTGCGGGAAATCTGAACCAAGGCACATGGGCGGGACGCCCATGCCACGGAACCAAGGCAGTTCGGGCGAGGTGCCCGAAACCCGCCGCGGCGGGCCACGAAGGCAAAGGCACATGGGCTGGAAAGCCCATGCCACCAAAAAAATTGCGGGGCTCCAGTCGTAACCGGAGCCCCGCCTATGCGAGAGAGTGATCTGTGAGTCTCCCGGCGTGTGCTCGCATCGCGCGCCGTAGCGTTGAGTTCATGGAGAAGCGCAGGGCATCGCCCGCGTGTACAGAAAGCAACTCCTGGGGTGCTCTCTCTCTCCTACTTGTGGGCCTTAGGGGGGCCATCTGACGGGCGGTCAGAACAACCGTCTGGTGTCCCTTCGCAGCCCGATGCCGCACGGATCGCGCAATTGCGAAACGCCGACGCAATGAAGTTACACGACGGGGACTACCCAGACAAGGGGGTGCATCAGAATTATGGGTGGGTGCGAATGTAATTCCATTGATACTCTGGTGTTCGGGTGAAAATGGGGAGTTTGGTACGTAGATTGGCGGGGTGAAACTGGGGTGATGAAGGGGCTTGTGGTGGCCGCGGGGGAGGGTGGGTGTGGTGCGTATTGTCCATGTGCCGCTCGCTGCAAATGCGGGGCGGGGAGGTTGATGCGATGTCGATGCAGATGAGTGAAACCAAGCGGGAGTGCGTGGGGAGCGAGCGGACCACCGAGGGGGTTCGCATCGTGGTGCGGCCGACGTATGAGGTGGAGAAATCCGACCCGTCGTCGCGGCAGTGGTTGTTTTCGTATCGAATACTGGTGGCGAATGAGGGGACGGAGCCGGTGCAGTTGCTGAAGCGCCGGTGGGAGATTGTGGATTCGCACGGGGAGCGCGAGAGCGTGGCGGGGCCGGGGGTGGTGGGGAAGACGCCGCGGCTAAAGCCCGGGGAGAAGTTTGAGTATTCGTCGTACTGCCCGCTGCGAACCAACTGGGGGACGATGGAAGGGGCGTACGGATTCAAGACGGAAGGGGGAAGGGAGTTTGAGGCGGAGGTGGGGCGGTTCATTTTGATCGGGCCGGAGATGAGGGGGAGGTAGGAGGGAGTGGGGAGGGCATAGGCAAAGTCCTAAAAACCAGCACGCAGGGGTTCGCGGGGGTCTCGCGGAGGTTCGCGGAAAGAGGCGGGATTTTGAGGGTGAAATCCACAACTTCTCCGACGCACTCCCCTGCGCGACCTCGGCGAACCTCGGCGTGCTGATCGATCTTGCGATTGCACTGGGAATGCGGGAGCGGGGGTGGGGCATCGCGTAGGTGAGCGGTTGGGCACCCCTCAGATGTCAAAGTCTGTGCGAAGGGACCGCCACGCCCGACTCACGACCCCCGACTCCTTGTTGGACCGGGGGTTGTGCTATTCGTGAGGGTGGAGCGAGGCATGGATTGCGGATTTGGATGTGCGGCGTTGCCCGATAACCGCAACCGATGCGAGGGATGGTGGGTACGGGAATAGGGGGTATGCTGAATGTCGATGACGATGACGATGACGATGACGATGAGCGACGGGGCGACGGGATCACCGGGGTGATATGATTCAAGCGAGTTCTCAGGAGTTTTCTGGCATGGTCTCGGCTAAGACGGCAAACGCGGTTCGGATCGACGAAGCCAGCGATGGCTTGGTGGTATTGACCACCGCGGACGCCGATCGCTTTGTGCTGACCCAGCGAGAACTCGTAGGTGCCATTCGCGGCTCCGAGGATGTCATCGGGACCGGACAGCGCGCCCTTGCACAGTTTCAGGAGATGGTGACGGCGATTCAGGCGTGGTGCGCCGGGCACACGAGCGTCGGGTCGTGCGTGATGTTTCCGCGCATGGATGATTTGCTTGTTCTGGTGGTGTGCAATGGCGAGGACGAGGAGGGCGCGCTGGATACCGCGCTCTCCGCTTTGGACCTGGGCATGTTCTCCCGCAACAAGTTCCGCGTGTCGTGGATGATGCTGCGGGCATCGGAAGCGGCGGGCGCGGCGTCTTTCATCAAGCCCGAGAGTGCCCGCCTCATCTACCGTGCCAAGTGAATCGGAACATCTCGCTGCCCATCGCAACCACTTGGGCGCGTACAGCAACACGCTTGGTGCGCATCCGGACTGGGCGGCGGTGATGCTCTTTTACTGTGCCGTCCACTGCGCGGAGCGTCTGCTCTCGTACGAGGCGGTTCACTGCAACTCGCATGGAGACCGGGAGTTTGCGATCAAGTCCCGATACGCGTCGCTCTGGGACAACTATCGCGTGCTGAAAGCGGAGTCCGAGAAGGCCAGGTACATGAAGGGGAGCTTGTTTTCCATGAGCTCGGCGCAGGTCGCCAAGCGACTGCACGACGCGAGACTGCTGCCGCTGATCGCGGACATTGACGCTCGAATCGCGGCACGCACGCTCATCTCGTGAGGGCCGGTTTGGACGCGGACAGGCGTTCAGCCCGGCGTGCGGACGCTTCGGTGATCCTGCGATTCTAGTGCATTTTCAGCACATCGGGAGTGCGGGCGAGCGTGTATCATTCGTGCAATGAATCATCGAGCGAACATCGGACTTGTCTGTCTCGGCGCGGCGGCACTTGTGCTGGGCGGGTGCGCGGGGCGATCGGTGTGGGAACAGACGTTTGTCGGCGCGCCGGAAGCGCCCGGGGTGGCCGCGTTGGCGGATCGCGCGGCGGTGCGGTCGCGGAGCATTCCGTGGGATCGGATGCAGCGGACGCTGAGCGATCTGGAGCGTGATGCGTCGGCCTCGGATGTGCATCCGGAGGATTGGTCCGCCGCGCAGAAGCAGGAGGCGCGGATGAAGTTGCTGCGCGGGTTGCAGTTCGGCGGCGATCCGGCGCGGACGCAGATCTTGGGGCGATGCGAGTTTCGGACGACGGAGACGATTCGCCCGGACGCGGATGATCGGCGAGCTCTCGATGAGTTCGCACGCAAGGTCGGGGCGACGGATGTGGTCTGGTCCAGCAAGATTCTGGGGAAGACCGAGAAGGTGGTGGACCGGGCGGTGACGAGCAACACCAACGGAAACTTCTGGGGTTCGCATCGTGATCGGGATCGGTGGTGGGACGACAACTACTCACAAACCACGACCACATGGGTTCCGATGCGGGTTCCCGCGGACGACACCGGGTTTGTCGCGTATTTCCTCAGAGGGGGCTGAAACCCTTTCGGACGGGCGCGGTTGAATGTTGGCCGCGCCCGCGATGTGTTTGCGGGTCTACTTGCGGGTCTGGGAGATTCGCCATGAACATGCAGCGACAGATTGCGGTGATGCTTGTAGTGGCGGGGATGGGCGCGAGCATCTGCGGTGCGCAGCAGGGCGACAACACGCGGCGGGGGCTCAACCGCGCGCCGGAGGGTGCTCCGCCCGCGCCGGCACCGGCGCAACCGGCTTCGCAGCCGAGCCAATCACAGCCGAGTACGACGCAGCCCAGTCAATCGCAGCCGAACGGGCCGCAGCGTCCGGCGCCGAGCGCGGAGCCGAGTCGGCCGGTGAGTGCGCCGCCGTCGCAGTATCAGCCGTCGCTGCTGCGGCCGGTGCGGGTGCAACCTGTGGGTGCGCCGCCGGTGCAGAGCGTGCCAGTTCCACGGGCGGCGACGCCTCAGGTGGTGGGGCCGCGATCGGAGCCAGCGTGGACGACGGGGCCGCGGGTACGGGTGGGGACACCACAGAATCCGGCAACGGTGGATCAGACCAGGCGTGCGCTGAATCGCGACTCTGCGCAGAAGTCCAGGCCGGTGAACGTGGTGCAGTTACCGAGTGGTGATGACACGGCGCGGTCGCGGCAGCCGAATATGCCGGCGCGTGAGAATGCGCGGCGGGCGTCGATCCCGGTTGCGGCATCGAATACCGCCGCGCCGGTCAGCCCCCCCACTTCTTCCGCTCGTTCGATCACACTCGCGCCCGCGCTGAGCGCGGCAGTGGCGAACGCGGCGCGGAACACGGACAACACGCGACGGAATCTGGTCAAGCCGATTCCATCACTCGGCGGTAGTGGTACGGGCGACGGTTGGAACGGCAACGATCACGGGCAGAATGGCAACGGTCATCAGGGGAATGGTTGGAACCACAACACCGGGCATGGGCAGGGTTGGAACGGGAACAACTGGAACACGGGTTGGAACACCTGGAACACGGGCTGGAACAACTGGAACAGCGGGTACTGCAACAACTCGTACTACGGCTCATCGGGCATCTATCACGATCCGTGGACGAACTGGTCTTCGGGGATTCCGACGGGGACGCTGTACTCGTTCGGCGGATTCGGGCGTGATCCGTTTTCGTACTCGTCGTTCTCGTATGGCGGGCCGGGGTGGTATCCGGCGACGGATTTCTCGGTGCGCCCGTACGAGTTTGCGTATCAGCCGTATCTGGGGCAGGATGTGTGGCAGCTTGAGAACGCGCCGTATTCGGTCGGCACGTTCGGGGCGTTTGGCGATCCGTACGCGACTGCGAACTACAGCGGCGGGTTGCCCAGCACGATCGTAACGGCACCGGAGATCGAGACGACGACGGTGCTTGCGCCGGTGGAGGTGCGATCACTGCCGCGGGTGAATCCGGCGTATGACGTGCGCGGGGACTTTTCGGCGGCGGTTGAGAGCGCGCTGAATGGAGAGTTCAGTTCATCGGTGTACGCGATGCGCAAGGCGGCGGCGGCGAATCCGGCTGGGCTGGTCGGGCGCGATTCGATCGCGGGGCGGACAATTGCCGGTGATGGGGCGTGGGCGCAGCGGGTGCGGGGCGCGCTGCTGGTGTTTCGTGATCCGCCGCGCCGGGTGGTGAGCGAGACGGATGCGCAGTTCATGGTGGGCGCGCTGAGCGCGGCCATGGGGCAGAGCGACGAGGCACGCATCGCGGTGGACTCGGCGATCATCGCGGGTGATGGCGCGGCGAGCACGTATCTGCTGGGGCGAGCGGTGCGCGGGGAGCCGCTGGAAACGGGAAGCCCGTGGGTGACAGGGCAGCCGGTTCGGTAGCCGCACGCGGAGCGTGCGTATTGTCGGGCATGATGCAACTGGCGATGATCGTGGCGGGAGCGGCAATGTATATCGCCGCGCTTTCCGGGATGCTGCATGTGTTTCCGCGGCTGGGGAGCGTGGGGAAGGTGTTCAGCGGTTGGCTGTGCCGCGCGCCGGGGCTGGATGTGCTGGTGTCTGTGCTGACGTGGGTGCCCCCCACTGTGCTGGGGATCAAGTTCGGCTGGCAGGGCGTGGTCGGCTCGCTGCTGGGGCAGGCGATCGGGATGGTGATCTGGTGCTGGTGTCATGAGCTGGCGAATCTGGAGCACGCGCGCGGGCCGCGGATCGTGAAGTTTCTCAATCGCACGGTTGGGCGATTCAACAACCATGTGGCGATTTGGGTGACGGTGGTGAGCTTCCCGATCTTTGTGGGGATTCGGCTGGGAGAGTTGATCTGCTATCCGCCCTTGAAGTGGATGCTGCGGATGCCCAACTACAACCACGCGGACTGGGTGAACGTGAGCCGGCAGAAGTTCAACGGCTTGGTGGGGCACGATCGCATCTGGTGCCTGTACTGCGACTGGATGACGGGCGTGTACTCGCTGGGCGCGGAGATGCTGCGCAACGTGGAGAGCTTCTGGTGCCCGATCATGTTCGCGACGGGCAAGAAGTGCGACAACTGCAAGCTGGACTTCCCGGACATCAACGGAGGATGGGTGCCGGCAGACGGAAACATGGCGGATGTAGTGGCGAAGATGGAGGAGATGTACGGGGAGGATGCGAGGGCGAAGCTGCCGGCGGATGCGAAGGCGCCGTGGTTTGGGCATAGGGTGCGGTTGACGGTAGAGGGGAAGGCGGCCGACGGGATGAAGAACTGATAGCAGCGATGGTGAGGAACTCCGCATACCCTCGGAGCGGTCGACACTTTCGATTTCACGGAGTTCGTCCCATGCTCACATCCTTTTACATTCCCTCGGGCGTGATTCACGGGCGTGTTGTTGCCTTGTTTCTGGGCCTGTGCCTCGCATCGGGTGCGCTCGCCGACGACACGAAGCTGCGTTACAAGCTCCCGTCCGAGCCCATGACCTATCGGTACATCATGTCTTCGGACTCCGAGACTTCCGGGGAGATGTTCGGCGAGGCAGGCATAAAAAGCGGGATGCAGCAGGCGGCGATCTGTCAGTTCCAGACAAAGAGTACGACAGGAGAGTCCAGCGTCGTGGAGATGGTGTACACGGCGATGAAGTTGCGACAAGCCATGCCCATGGGCAAGCCCCTGTATGTTGATACAACCAGCCCTGAGTTCAAGTCGGCGAAGCTCGCGGACCTTGATCCCATGGCTCGCATGATCTCGTCGATGATCGGCAAGGGCATTACCGTCACGGTTGACCCGCGCGGCCAGGTGACCAAAGTGGAGAAGACGAGTATGTTCGCCGACATGGCGAAAGAGATGCCGGATGGAGGCGGGGTGGCGCGGTCCATGATGGATCAGATGTTCGGGGACGAGGCCATCGGCAAGATGTTCAAGGACTTGTTCGTCCCGCTGCCCGACGGTGCCGTCAAGCCGGGGGAGTTCTGGACTACTTCATCGACCCAGAGCGTGCCGATGTTCGGCGGCATGAAGCGCACGACGACATGGACGTACGCCGGAGACGACATGATCGGCGGCAACATACTCGCAAAGCTGACCAGCAGCATGGCGATGGAAATGGTCCCGGCAGACCCCGACGCGAAGTCCGGAATGCCGCAGATTCCGGGATTGGACATGAAGGCCTTGGTCATGGACGCAAAGGGAAGCGGCGTGGCGTTCTTCGATGCGAAGCTGGGGCGATTGCAGTCTATGTCGTTCAAGTTAGTGACTCCGATGTCGATGACCACGACGATGCCCGCGGTCGGCAAGCAGCCGGCACACACCATGACGATGAAGTCGCAGACCGCGATGGCGGTATCGATGACGCTCGTGCCCGATGGGGCGCCCGTGGACCCGGACAACTTGGTGAAGAAGCCCGAGCCGGAAGCGCCCACGAAACACAAGTGAGTGCTGGTCTCGCACGTTCCTCGCAAGGTCCGCCGGCGTTTCGGAGCCGGATCAGCCCCCGGCCCAAAGCGCACTGATCGGCACCGCATACATGTTCGGGCCGAAGGGGAGGGTGTGCTCACCGTTGTAGAGCACGATTCCGCGAATGAAGTTTTTACCGGCGGCTTCGGCGAGTGAGTGCAGGCCGCGGAAGTCGCTGCGATCCACAGATGCGGATGACTTGACCTCGACGCCGACGACATCGCCGCCGCGGCGCTCCAGCACCAGATCGACTTCGGCACCGAAGGTGGTGCGGTAGTGGTGGATCGCGGGCTTGGCTTTGCTCCAGGAGGATTGCTTGATAAGTTCCATGGCGACAAAGTTTTCCAGCATTCGCCCGCGCAGGTTGCCGTCGGAGGCGAGCCGGGCGGCGTCGGCGTGCTCCAGGTGGCAGGCGATGCCGGTGTCGCCGAGGATAACCTTCGGAGACTTTGTCAGCCGGAGGCCTCGGTTGCCGGACCACGCCGGAATGGTGACGACCATGAACGTTGCGCGCAGGATCGCGAGATAGCGCTTGAGCGTTGTGAGCGGCATACCTAGGCCGCGCGAGAGATCGGAGTAGTTCAGCAGGCCACTGGCCCGTGAGGCGATGAGCGCGAGCAGATTGGGGAGTTCGGCAAGCCCCTCGATGGCCGCGATATCCTGAACGCCGCGCTCGAGGACCGTGGATATGTAGGAAGCGAACCACTCGGCGCGGCGCGCGTCGTCGGTTCGCGTGAGTGCTTCGGGATAGCCGCCCAGCAGAATGCGCCGGTACAGCGGCGTGTTGTCCGAAGAGCTCTTGAAGTTGTCGAGGGTCGGCGCAAAGACGCGGTCGATAAACGTCTCAACGCGCCCCTCGATCTCGCCCTGTGAGAGCGGCCAGAGTGGAACGATCTCGACGCGCCCCACCAGCGCATCGGAGAGTTGCGGGAGCAGCATCACGTTTGTGGAACCCGTCAGCAGAAAACGCCCGGGGATGCGATTCTCATCCACGGCTTTTTTGATTGGCAGGAACAACTCCGGCGCACGCTGCACCTCGTCGATGACGATCGGGCCGGTGCGGCTCTGGATGAAACTCGCTGGGTCCGCCGCGGCGGAGAGCATCGTGAGATCGTCGAGCGTGATGTATTCGCGCGATGCGCCCCCCACTTGCGTACACATCGCGCGAGCAAGGGTGGACTTTCCGGCTTGGCGAGCACCGTGAATGACCACCACCGGCGTGTCCGCGAGGGCGGCCCGAAGCTGGATTTCAGCGTGGCGGGAGTGCATGGACAAATATTGGCCATTTGGTGGTCGAAAATCAACCACTTGATGGATAAATTTTTGACCATTTGATGGTCAATAATCGACCGACAAGTGGTTGATTTTACAAATGTGCCGTAAGTGCCTGCTATTTCAGCGTTTACGTCGGTCGCATCGCCCGCACCCAGTCCGGGAGCCGGATGACGGGGCGGAGGACGACATTGCTGGGGGGTCTGGGGGGCATGGCGCGGGGCATGGTGGGGTCGAGCCGGGTGGCGGCGATCTGGACGAAGGCACCGTCGATGACGCCGCCACGTTCGACTTTGATGGAGGGGGCGCGGAGCTGGCCCTTCACGCGGGCTTTGGCACCGACGTAGATCTGGCCGGCGGAGATGAGGATGCCCTCGGCCTCGCCGTGGACGTCGATGCCCTGGCTGGCTTCAACCAGGGGGGCGACGAGCTGGGCTTTGGCCTGGACGGTGACGCGGCCGCAGGTTTGGAGTTTGCTGGTCCAGCAGATGCCCTTGATGAGCATGTCGTCCAAACCGACGCGTTTGTAGCACCAGGGGCAGGAGATGCTCATGGCGCGCGGGGGGACATCGAAGAGCTGGCGGCAGTGGTAACACTGCACGGTGCGAGGCGCGGATTGATCGCGCATGCGCGGGCTCCTCGGGGAAAGACAGAATCACCGAAAAGTCAGATTCACCGCAGAGACGCTGAGGATGCAGAGAAAACGAAAGCGGGGATCGGGAAGCTGCATACCCAACATGGGAACTGTGAGATAAGGGGGAGCTCGTCTCAGCGAACTCAGCGTCTCTGCGGTGAAACCGTTTTGGATCAGTCTTCGGTGCCGTTTTCGACGGGGCGGCGGGAACCGGCGAGGCGGGCTTCGAGGCCGGCGAGGGTGGACTCGAGCTCGGTGGGCTTGTTGATCACGGGAGATCCGGCCTCGCGGGAGCGGCGGGCGGCGTCGCCGCTGGCGACGACGGGGCGGGCTCCTTTGACGGCGTCGGCGCCGACGCGGCAGTTGCCGGTGAAGGAGGCACCTTCCATGACCACGAGGGTGGTGGCGGTGATGTCGCCGACGACGCGGGCCTTGGCGTTGAGCTGGACGCGCTCGCGGGCCTGAACGTCGCCCTCGATGAGGCCATCGACGATGACGGTGACGCCTTCGATGGCGGCCTTGCAGGCGGCGCCCTCGCCGATCTGGATCTCGCCCTTGGCGATGACGCGCCCCTCGAAGGTGCCCAGGATGCGAGCGGTGGACTCAAAGACCATCTCGCCCTTGATGTGCGTGTCGGGCCCGATGACGGTCGTGGTGCGGGTGGTGTCGGCCATGGTGGTGTACCTCGTACAGATGGACTGTTGATGGAAGCGGTGATGGCCGGTGCCGGCGCGCTGAGACAGCGGTGGCCGGAGGGGCCGTGGAACGACGGTTCTGGGCTTGCGGGGCGTTCCACGCCACGGAGCACTTGAAAGAAACTCCGATGCTTGCGTTCCGGGACTCCGCCGCGGACGTTACAAGCAGGACTGCTGGGATCATCGGACGATCCGACGGGTGACTTTGACTTTCTCGGACGAGCCGAGAACTAAAATGTGAGAAAATGGTGGATTCGTACGCCATGCGTACGGATTTCGCGCACGAATGGCGGGGGAATGTTGGGAAAGTGAGGGCTAAATGCCGCTGGGCAACGCGGCGGCGGCGGCAGTCGCTTCGGCGACCAGCTCCGCGCTGGTGATGGGCGTGGTGTCGCCGATGTTCGCGGATTTGTGGTCGAGCACGAGGGGGATGTATTTGTCGTCGGCCTCTATGACACGGGTGGTGGAATCGAAGCGCCAGCCGTGAGTGTTCGCGCCGGCGGGCGGGCCGTCGATGCGGATGCGGCGGCGGCGGTTCACGGGGTTGTGCGGAAGTTCTCGCACGTATGGACCGTAGAGCAAGCTGTTGCCGGTATCGCCAGCGGCGTTGCTGGTCTGCATGAGGCGCTTGGCGAAAGTGGCTTCGTCGGTGTTGATATCGCCGGTAGTTTCGTGGGCGGGGGTGCGATCATCGTGCTCGGCGGCGTAGTGGGCGATGGCTTTTTCGAGCACGACGACGTCGGCGGCGGACGCGCTGATGACGGAGGTAGTGGTTGTGGAGGAGAATCGCGGGAGGGCGATGGCCGCGATGATGCCGATGATGACCACAACGATCACCAGCTCGATGAGCGAGAACGCGGGGGCGCGGGGGATATGGAAGCGACCGATGGGCACGGCTTCACACACGGGTTGATGCCGAGATGAATGCGGGCGACATGGCCTGCACATCCGGCAAAGGCGAACATGTTTTTGATCGGCTGGTTGCACTCTTGATTCAAGTGGCGTTATCAACCGGGAGGTGAAGCGGGGTGATTGATGGGGGCAAGACGGGCTGGGGTATGCGTGGTGGGCATGAGGAAGGACATCGCGGCCATGGATGTCCCGTAGTTGGAAGTGCGGGAGAACACCCGGTCGTTCCAGGAGCCGTCGGCAAGTTGGACCGAGAACAGGAGTTCGTCGAGGCGACGGCGATACTCCAAGCGGTCCTGATCGCGGGCACCTTTGGGGAGCAGTTCGATCGCTTGGGCGCAGTAATAGTGCGCGTAGTAGAAGTAGTATGGGGCGATGTTGTACGGCCCCGCGTGGGTGTTGGGCCTCGCGCGGCGCTGGTCCAGCCATGTCCAGTGGGCGAGAAAGGCGTCGATGGCGGCGCGGATGCGGGCTTGGTCGGAGCGGCCGCCGAGATAGAGTGTGACTTCGCCCACCAACATGCGGCCGACCGCGCCGGGGATGGCTTCGGGACGCTCGGGGTTCTGGGCTTTTTCCGCGGCGTACGCGAAGGAGCCGGTGGAGCCGCGGCAGCGTTCGAGCGCATCGAGCGCGCGAGTGATGATGCCCTCGTCCACGTCGTAGCCGTTCTTGCGGGCCTCGAAGAGTGCTTGCAGAGTCGGGCCGGTCATGAAGGGAGAGGAGGGGCAGGCGGAATCGCGCCCGGGGGAGTGGGCGTAGTTCCAGCCGCCGACGCCCTTGATCTCGGTCTTCTTCAGACCATCGAGGGACCACGCGATGATGTCCTCGACATTCTTGGCGAGCTCGGGCGGATCGGCAGGAATGGCTTTGGCGTTCTTGAGTTCCATGCAGAACGCGAGGGCGTAGGTGTATCCCCAGCCGCGGACGTCGTAACCGCCGTCCCAGGCGTCGGCGGACATGAGCGGATGGGCGGTCTGTTGGGCGATGAAGGCGATGGCGCGGGCGACGGCGGCTTGGCGCTTTGGGTCCGCCGCGTATTGCGGGATACGGAGGAGGCAGACGCAGGTGTTGGCGGTGCCGCCGATGCGATAGCCAATGGGGACCAGCCCTTGCACGCGGACGACGCCCTCATAGGGCCATTCGGCGCGGGTGTCCGGTTCGGCGTTTGGATGCTCCATGTCCTCCTGTTTGGCAAGCAGGAAATCGACGACTTTGGCGAGGGCTTCTTCGATGCGCTTGGGGTCGTTGGGAGCGCGGGCGTCGGAGAGGGCGGGCTCCTTGGGTGGTTCAGCGGGTTTGGTGTCCGCGGGTTTGGGCGTGGAGCGCGGGGGCGGATCAGCGGCGGGGGGCTGGGCAATCGCGGCGGGCGCGAAGGCGAGGAAGGATGTGAGGGCGCTGGCGGAGAAGAGCATGTGGAGCGCGTTCATGCGAACAGCGTACCGGAGACCGGGAGAATGTGGGCAGTGATTTCGCGTGCGGTAGGAAGTGGCTGGGAAACGGCGGGTTGTGCGATCAACGTGTGACGTGTCAGGAGCATTCCTCCGCTTGCGCGGAGGGCTCGTAAGGGGGACTTTGCAATTGCCAGGAACGGGCCGTCGGGCGGCTTTCCGTGGTTGGGGATGGGGGATATACTCGTCCCCCCAAGCTCTGGCGCGGCCGTCAAAACGCCGATGCACGAGCAGCGGGCTTGTAGCTCAGGTGGCTAGAGCGCACCCCTGATAAGGGTGAGGTCGCAGGTTCGACTCCTGCCAGGCCCATTGAAAATACGCGGCCAGTGTTCTGCACTGGTGCGTGGGCACGCGAATGACAACGGTTTGCGGCTAAATGGCCGCGACTTACGCAAAGTGCCATTTGGTTGCGTCACTTGCCAACGGGCGGGGCGCGGATAGACTGATTTCACTATGTTTCTTGTCGCCAGCATCCATCATTGCCATCACCATGCACACAGCATGGCCGGGTAATGGTGCGCTGCGGATAGTTCCAGCCAATCCATTGACGCCGGCCCCGTGCCGGCGTCTTGTGCTTTTGGCCTGAAACGGCCCGAAACACAGGGCGGCGGTCGGATCCGGCATGGGAGCCACCATGCCGACCGAATCAGTCAACCAAGTTCCGGGCAACGGCCCACTCGAGCTCGCGCTGCCCAAGGGCAGGATGCAGGAGGGCGTGTTCGCGCTGCTCGCGGACGCGGGGATACACGTGCGCGCGGGGAGCCGCGGGTATCGGCCGTCGGTCTCGCTGCCGGGGATTGAGGCGAAGATTCTCAAGCCGCAGAATGTGGTGGAGATGCTGGCATCCGGCACGCGCGATGTGGGATTCGCGGGTGCGGACTGGGTGCGCGAGCTGGGGGCCGATCTGGTCGAGGTGCTAGACACCGGGCTGGACGCGGTGCGGCTGGTGGCGGCGGCACCGGCGGGGCTGCTGGCGGATGGGCGGCTGCCGCGGCGGGCACTGGTGATCGCGTCGGAGTATGAGCAGATCACTCGGGCGTGGATGCGGGCGGAGGAGATCGAGGCGCGGTTTGTGCGGTCATATGGCGCGACCGAGGTATTCCCGCCGGAGGACGCGGACTGCATCGTGGATATTGCGGCGTCGGGAGACACGCTGAAGGCGAACGGGCTGGTGGTTTTTGCTGAACTCATGCTGTCATCGACGCGGCTGTACGCGAGCCGGCGGGCGTATGAGGACACCGGCAAGCGAGCGGGGATCGAGCGGCTGGTGATGCTGCTGCGCTCGGTGCTGGAGGCGCGGGGGCGGGTGATGCTGGAGGTCAACGTGAGCGCCGCGTCGCTGGAGGATGTCATTGCGGTGCTGCCGTGCATGCGTGAGCCGACGATCTCGCCGCTGCATGGGGCGACGGGGTTTGCAGTGAAGGCGGCGGTGCCACGGAAACGGCTGCCGCTGCTGATCCCGGAGATCAAGGCGCGCGGGGGAACGGACATTGTGGTAAGCCAACTGATGCAGATCATCCCATGAGTATCAATGAGAACATCGTGCGCGAGATCGAATGCCCGGTGCGGCTGAGCCGACGCGCGGCCGGCGCGACGGCGTACGCACCACCGGCTGCGGGGCGACCGATCGACTTGTTTTTGGATGCGAACGAGGGACCAGCGTGGGGATTTGATGCGCTGCAAGACCTGGGGCGATTGGACCCGGAGATCATGCGGAGATATCCGAGCACCGGCGCGCTGGAACGATCGCTGGCCGCGCGGCTGGGTGTGGACGAGGCGAGCGTGCTGGTGACGGCGGGCGGGGACGACGCGATCGACCGGGCGTGCCGGGTGTGCCTGGAGCCGGGGCGAACGATCATCGTGCCGGTGCCGACGTTTGAGATGATCGAGCGCGATGCTTTGCTGGCGGGAGCGGACGTGCTCCGCGTGCCGTGGCCCGAAGGTGCGTATCCGACGCGGGCGGTGCTGGGAGCGGTGAATGAACGCACGGGCATGATCGCGGTGGTCTCACCGAACAACCCGACGGGGGCGGTGGCTACGACGGGTGATCTGGAAGTGCTGGCCGCGGCGGTGCCGGAGGCGTTGCTGCTGGTGGATTTGGCGTACACGGAGTTTGCGGATGTGGATCTAACAAGCGCGGCGCTTGCTTTGCCGAATGCGGTGGTGATTCGGACGTTCTCAAAGGCGTTCGGGTTGGCAGGATTGCGTGTGGGGTATGCGATCGGGCCGCGGCGGATTATTGCGGCGATGCGGGCGATGGGATCGCCCTATCCGGTGTCGTCGCTCAGTCTCGCGGTGGCGGAAGCGGCACTGGAGCGATCAGCGTCTCGGCTGCCGCCGGTGGTGGCGAGGATTCGGGAGGAGCGGGACGTGCTGGGTCACGCACTGCGCGATCTGGGCGTTCGTGCGCGGCCGTCGCAGGCAAACTTTGTGCTGGCGGACTTTGAGGGCAACGCACGCGCGGAGTGGGTGTGGAATGCGCTCGCGGGATTGGGGATCGCGATGCGGCGATTCTCGGCGGGAAGAGGGCTGGATTCTTGTCTGCGAGTTACATGTCCGGGAGATGAGATCGCGTTCGCGCGGCTCACCAATGGGCTGCGGGCGGCACTTCGACCGGAGGCACTCTTGCTGGACATGGATGGGGTGCTGGCGAATGTCTCCGGTTCGTATCGGCGGGCGATCGTGCGAACTGCACGATGGTTCGGAGTAGATGTGACGGCGAAGGAGATCAGCGAGGCGAAGCGGTTGGGGGATGCGAACAACGACTGGGTGCTCACGCACAGACTGGTGATGGCTCGTGGGATGAGCGTTTCGCTTGCTGGAATAACCGAGCGGTTTGAGTCCATCTATCAGGGAACGCCGGAGCAACCCGGGCTGCGAGAGACCGAGACGCTGATTCCGGATGTGGCGTTGTTGGCTCGACTCGCGGATCGGCAAGGGTTGCGGCTGGGGATTGTGACGGGGCGGCCGCGGGCGGACTGCGAGCGGTTTCTGCGGCGCTTCGGGATCGCGGACTTGTTCCCGGTGTGCGTGTGCATGGAGGACGCGGCGGCGAAACCGAATCCGGCACCGGTACGGCTCGCGCTTGAGCTGCTGGGTGTGCGCTCCGCGTGGCTTGTTGGCGATACGCCGGACGACATGGTTGCGGCACGCGGCGCGGGCGTGGTGCCGCTGGGGATCGGCGCGCCAGGAGATGCCGGAGATGCCGCGAGCACGCTGACCTGGGCGGGTGCCGCGATTGTTCTTTCCTCACTGGACCAACTGGAGATGCTGCTGCCATGAAACCACGAACCGCCGAACTTAAGCGCACGACCAACGAAACGGAGATCACCGTTTCCATCAACATCGATGGCACCGGACAGACGGACATCCACACAGGAATCGGGTTTCTTGACCATATGTTGACGGCGCTGGGGCGGCATTCTCGCATGGATATTTCGTTGGTGTGTCGCGGGGATTTGGTTGTGGATGACCACCACACGGCGGAGGATTGTGCGCTGACGCTGGGTGCGGCGATTGACAAGGCACTGGGCGAGCGGCGTGGCTTCGCACGCTTTGGGAGCGCGTACGCGCCGCTGGATGAATCGCTGGCGCGGGCGGTGGTGGACATTTCGGGTCGCCCGTGCGCGGTGGTGGAGTTGGGGCTGACGCGCGAAGCGATCGGCGGGCTGGCGTGCGAGAATGTCACGCACTTCTTTGTTTCACTCGCCACGACACTGCGGGCGGCGATACATGTGGATGTGCTGCGTGGCGGGAATGACCACCACCGCGCGGAGGCGGCGTTCAAGGCGCTCGCGCTCGCGCTGCGCGAGGCGCTTGCGAGAACCGACGACACAATCGTGCCAAGCACGAAGGGGGTTTTGTGAGCACAAGCACGCCGGAGATTGTGATTGTTCAGACGGGGTGCGCGAATCTGGCGTCCGTGGCCGCGGCGTTTGCGCGGCTCGGGGTCCGGACACGCGCGAGCACGGATGCCGAAGAGATAGCGGGAGCAGCGGGCGTCGTGCTCCCTGGTGTGGGGCACTTCGGCCCGGCGATGCGGTCGCTGCGCGAGCGCGGCTTAGATAGCGCGATCATCGAACGCATCGCGCGGGGCCGGGCCATGCTGGCGATCTGTCTGGGGATGCAGATGCTCTGCGATGGGAGCGAGGAGTCGCCGGAGGTGCCTGGCATGGGCGTGATACCAGGGCGTGTGCAGAGATTCGCGGGCGCAGTGCGGGTGCCGCAGATGGGGTGGAACAGGATCGTTCCGAGCGCGTCGCGGTTGATGCTGGAACCGGCTAGTGTGTACTTCGCCAACTCGTTCCGACTGGGAGTGATACCGGAGGGATGGGAGGGAACGGCGAGCGAGTACGGCGGGCCGTTCGTCGGCGCGATTGAGCGCGGCCCGTTGCTGGCGTGTCAGTTTCATCCAGAACTCTCGGGCGCTTCGGGGATGCGCTTGCTGGAACGGTGGGTTGCGATGGCGGTGTGTGGGGAGGCGTTACCATGCTGAGCCGCAGGATCATTCCGTGTCTGGATGTGCGCGATGGGCGGGTGGTGAAGGGCGTGCGATTTCAGGGCTTGCGCGACTCGGGCGATCCGGCGGAGCTGGCCGCGCGGTATGAGCACGAGGGCGCGGACGAAGTCACAGTGCTGGATATCTCGGCGACGCCAGAGGGGCGCGGATCCGCAGTGGAGACCGTGGCGCGGGTGCGTGCGGTGCTGTCAATCCCGCTCACGGTCGGTGGCGGTGTTCGGAGCGCTGAAGACGCGGCGGCATTGCTGAACGTTGGTGCGGACAAAGTGGGCATCAATACGGCGGCGGTGCGAACACCCGAACTGCTGACCGTGTGCGCGGAGCGATTTGGCGCGCAGTGCATCGTGCTGGCGATCGACGCGGCGCGGGTGGGTGAGGGCGCGCCGGAATGGCGCGTGGTGGTGCGATCCGGGGCGGAGCGGACATCGCTGGATGTCGTCGAGTGGGCGCGTCGGGGCGCGGCGCTTGGTGCGGGAGAGATTCTGCTGACGAGTTGGGATCGGGACGGCACGCGCGTGGGCTACGACCTTGAGCTGATTCGGGCCGTCGCGCCGAGCGTGTGCGTGCCGGTGATCGCTTCTGGCGGTGCTGCGGGGCCATCGCACTTTTTCGAGGCGTTTGTTGCGGGTGCGGACGCGGTGCTGGCGGCCGGCATCTTCCATGACAGCACATGCAGCATCGGGGCGGTCAAGACTTATCTCGCCGGACGCGGCATGGAGGTTCGAGCGTGATTATTCCATCGATTGATCTCATGGGCGGGCAGACGGTGCAGCTCATCGGCGGCAAGGAGCACGCGCTGGACGCGGGCGATCCGAGGCCAATAGCCGCGCGGTTCGCGATCGCGGGCGAGATCGCCGTCGTCGATTTGGATGGCGCGTTGGGGCGCGGCTCCAACTCGGAGTTGATCCGCGAACTGGTCCAGATCGCGCCATGCCGGGTGGGTGGAGGCATCCGGGATATTGAGAGCGCGGTGCGCTGGCTGGATGCCGGGGCGACGAAGATCGTGCTTGGCACCGCGGCGACGCCGGAGATTCTGGGGCAGTTGCCACGGGAGCGCGTGGTGGCCGCACTGGATGCCGACCACGGGCAGGTGGTCGTCGAGGGTTGGCGCACGGGCACGGGAGAGTCCATTCTCGATCGCATGCACCGGCTGCGGGGACTCGTCGGTGGCTTTCTTGTGACGTTCGTCGAGCGCGAGGGACGCATGGGGGGAACGAACATGGAGCTTGTGGCGGAGCTGGTGGAGGCCGCGGGCGATGCTCGCGTGACGATTGCGGGTGGCATCACATCGGCGGAAGATATCGCGCGGCTGGACGCGATGGGGGCCGATGCTCAGGTGGGGATGGCCTTGTATACCGGACGGCTGGATTTGGGCGATTCGATCGGCGCGCCGCTGCGCTCGGATCGCGCTGATGGGCTTTGGCCGACGGTTGTGGTAGACGAGATGGGCGTTGCGCTCGGGCTGGCGTATTCGAGCGCGGAGAGTTTGCGTCAGGCGGTGCGGACGGGGCGCGGCGTATATCAATCGCGCCAGCGCGGCGTGTGGATCAAGGGGGAATCGTCCGGCGACACCCAGCAACTGCTGCGCGTGGACCTGGACTGTGACCGGGATGCACTGCGATTCACCGTGCGGCAGAGTGGGCGCGGGTTCTGCCATGTCGGCACACGGACGTGCTGGGGACCGGCACGCGGGTTGCAAGCACTGCAAGATCGCATTGGCACTCGTTCAACAAGCGATGCGGGCGCGGGTTCGTATTCGACGCGACTGCTGGGCGATGCGGAGTTGCTGCGTGCCAAACTGGTGGAAGAGGCCGCGGAACTTGCGGAAGCGCGGGGGCGGGCGGATGTCACGCATGAGGCGGCCGATCTGCTGTACTTTACGAGCGTGGCGATGCGCCGGGCGAGCATCGGATTTTCTGAGGTCGCGGCGGAGCTGGATCGACGTGGGCTCCGCGTGACGCGGCGACCCGGCAATGCGAAGGCCAATCCCGGAGAAAAACTGTGACTTCCCCACTTCTGCGTGCTTTGCATCCCCACGAGATTGTGCCCCGGCGCGCGGGAAGCGGTGGGGCCGTCGATTCAGCAACGCTTACGACTGCGGCGGCAATGCTCGATGAGATCACGCGCGCCGGCGATGCGGCGGCGCTTAGGCACGCGGTGCGGCTCGGCGATCTGCGTGATGGAGACCGACACCTGTACACGGCCGATGACTTGCGAGAGGCGCGCGATCGGCTGCCCGTGCGTGAGCGGGATGTGCTGGAGCGCGTGGCGGAGCGCATCCGAGCTTTCGCGCTTGCGCAGCTTGGGTGTCTGAACGACCTCACGCTCTCGATTCCCGGCGGAGAAGCGGGTCACTCGTGCATCCCGGTCCGATCCGCAGGGTGTTACGCGCCGGGCGGGCGATTTCCGTTGCCATCATCGGTGCTGATGACGGCGGTAACGGCTCGCGCGGCGGGCGTGGAGCGGGTGTGGGTCGCGTCGCCACGGCCAACAGATGCGACGCTTGCGGCGGCCGCGATTGCCGGTGCGGACGGGCTGCTGGCGATCGGTGGCGTGCAAGGTGTGGCGGCGCTCGCGCGCGGGCTGCTTGGTGTGCCGCAAGGCGGGTGCGATATGATTGTCGGGCCTGGGAATCGCTGGGTGACAGCAGCGAAACTGCTTATCTCCGGAGAAGTGGGCATCGACATGCTGGCCGGGCCATCCGAGCTGGTTGTGCTCGCGGATGAGACCGCCGATGCAAGGGTTGTTGCGGCGGACCTGCTCGCTCAGGCCGAGCACGACGAGGACGCGATTCCGATCCTGATTTCAACCAGCGCGGCGCTGAACTCAGCCGTGGAAGGAGAGCTGGCCCGCCAACTGGCAATCCTGCCGACGCACGCCACGGCGCGGGCCGCGCTGCGAAACGGATACGCGGTGATTGCGCGTTCGATGGAGCAGGCCGCCGCGCTGAGTGATGACATCGGGCCGGAGCATTTGGAAATCCATGCACGGGATGCACAGCGGATCGCGAGTGGCATCCGCAACGCGGGAGCGGTGTTTATCGGGGCTGGAGCGGCGGAAGTTCTGGGCGACTATGGCGCAGGTCCGAACCATGTGCTTCCGACCGGCGGGACATCACGGTTCCGCGCCGGGCTTTCGGTGTTCACGTTTCTTCGAGCCAGGACGTGGATTCGCATCGACGAGGTGGCGCGGGCCGCGCCGATATTGGAAGACGCGGCCGCGCTGGCACGGATAGAGATGCTGGAAGGGCACGCGAGATCGGCGGAATGCAGGGCATAACGAGCGTGCTTGCGCGAGATACCGAACACTTGCCGATGAGTATTTTGAGAGTTTCGCGGAACATTCCGTTACTCGGCACAACTCATGGCATCCCAAAGGGTTCGAAAGCTGACGGGGCTCACACACCGTGGACGCACGGGTGACGAGCGGAACAGAAGAGTGGAAACCCGCCCCGGGCGGATAGACTCAGCGTTATGGCTGGCCCTCCATCTGCCAACGCAGCACAGGACGCGATGCAGGCGCAACTGCTTGCGCAGTTGCGCGCTGGCGAGGACGCCGCGTTTGATGAACTGGCCCGGGTGGCGGGCGGGCGGATGCTGGCGGTGGCGCGGCGGATACTGAGCCGCGAGGAGGATGCGCAGGACGCGGTGCAGGAGGCGTTTCTGAGCGCGTTCAAGTCACTCGACAAGTTTGATGGGCGTTCGCTGCTCACGACGTGGCTGCACCGGATCACTGTGAACGTGTGCCTGATGAAGCTACGGTCGCGGCGGCGGCGCGGCGGGCCGGAGCGGTCGATTGATGAGTTCTTACCCACCTTCACCGGTGACGGCCACCAGACGCGAGATTCGGTGGCATGGAAACCAAGCACCTTGGGCGGCATCGAACAAGCGGAGGTTCGTGATCTGGTGCGTGCCAAGATCAACGAGCTACCGGAGCAGTACCGCGTGGTGCTGATGCTCCGCGACATCGAGCAACTGAGCACGGAAGAGACGGCGGAGGCACTGGACATGACCATCAACGCCGTCAAGACCCGATTGCACCGAGCGCGACAAGCGCTTCGGACGTTGCTTGATCCGCACTTCTCGCAGCAGGAGGCACCATGAGCCAGCAACCACCGGGCACGTCTTCCGCTGGCGCGGGGGTGCGACGACCGTACATCACATGCCGCGAGGTGCTGGAGTTTGTGATGTCGTATCTGGACGGCGATCTCACCGTGGAACAGCGTCACGAGTTCGAGCGGCACATTGGGGTGTGCCCGTCATGCGTGAACTATCTGGACACGTACAAGACGACCATCATGCTGGGCAAGTCCGCGATGTGCGACGCGGACTCCTCGATTTGCGGGGACATTCCTGATGCACTCATCCAAGCCGTGCGAGCGGCGCGGCTGAAGGGGTCGTGATGCCACCGGCTGCGTCACATGCTCAGCTGGAGGACGCGAGCGCGGCGCGGCGAGGCGCGGGGAGACGCACCCCCGCCCGATTGCGTTCATGGAGGTGTGGGGCGGGAGCGCGGCGTTTGAGGCGTGTCTTTGCGTTCCCGGGAACCATGTGCGCATCAGTTGCAGGCCGCACGCGGGGGATGCCAGCGGGGGGGATGTGTACTACATCTCGAGCTGCGCGGCGAGGCTGATCACGCGGTTTGTGCTGGCGGACATCGCGGGGCATGGGGAGACGATCGCGCAAGTGGCGCTCGCGCTGCGGGCGCTGATGCGGACGCACATCAACACGGCGGACCAGACGCGGTTTGCCGCGCGCTCAACGAGGCGTTCTCGGCAATCGATACGGGCGGGAAGTTCGCCACCGCGCTGCTGGCCACGTATTTCGCGCCGACGGACCATCTGATCGTGTGCAACGCGGGACATCCGCGCCCGCTGCTGTATCGGGAGCGAACGGGGATGTGGATGCTGCTGGATGCGAGCACGCCGGGTGCAGTTGGCGGTGCCGGAGACGGGCACAGTTGGGTGGGTATCAAGAATCTACCGCTGGGGATCATTGATCCGACAAACTACGAGCAGTTCGCGATCCGGCTGGAGCCCAGCGACATCGTGGTGATGTACACCGATGCGCTCATGGAAGCGTCGGATGCAAGTGGAAAGCAACTGGGCGAGCGGGGGCTGCTGGATATGGCGGCGTTGCTCTCTGCGGGGGAGCGCACGGAGGTTGCACGGACGCTCCACGACCGCGTGCTTCTGCACGCGAGAGCTCGGCCGTTGGATGATGACGCGACGCTGATGGCGCTGCATCACACGGCGGAGAACCCGGCGCGGCTCACCCTGACAGGGCACGCGGCGAAACTTATGCGGATGCTGGGGGTTGGGGCGATTGACTCTGGACCGGACATACATTCCTGATAGAGCCGCACACGGAGCGAGGCACAAGCCAGCATGGATATCGCAAGTGTCATTCTTCTCGGCCTCGCCGCGTACACGGCGATCGGTGTTATTGTGGGGATCGCGTTTGCGCTCAAAGGGGTTCAGGTGGTGGACCATGCGGCGCGCGGGGCGGGAGGGCCGTGGCACTTTCGGCTGGTAGTTCTGCCCGGTGCCGCGGCACTGTGGCCGCTGGTGCTGGTGTGGTGGGTGCGATCTACTCGGGGTGGCGGGAGTGACCATCCATGACACGGACGCTGCGTAGGAATCACTTGATCGCGTGGCTGATGCTGGCACCTGTGGTGGTGGCAGTGCTGGCGCTCGCGCTGCAAGCGCGGCCGAATGCACGTTTGCAAGCTGAGCGTGCGCCGTGGGTGTCAGGCGAGCGGCAGACTCCAGGAGTCGCCCCATGAGTGTGGGCTACACATGGGTGCAGTGGAGCAAGCACAAGCGGGTGTACGACGCGGTGGCGGCGGGTGGCGCGGCGTTGTATGTCGGGCTGTTCTTTGTCACGACCAAGCTGCTGTTCACGGGCAATCAGTCGCCGAGTGATGAGATTGTGCTGATCCGCGCGACGGGGTCGTGCGCGATTATTCTGCTGCACATCATTCTGTGTATCGGGCCGCTGGCGCGGCTGGATGCGAGATTTCTGCCGATCGTGTTCAACCGTCGGCATCTGGGGGTGATGACGTTTCTGATGGCGCTTGTTCATGCGGTTGTGACGCTGGCGTTTTACCACGGATTTGGGGTGGTGAATCCGCTGCTCTCGCTGCTGACGAGCAACACAAACTACAACTCGCTCTCGGCGTTTCCGTTCCAGATACTTGGGCTGGGCGCGCTGCTGATTCTATTTCTGCTGGCCGCGACGAGCCATGATTTCTGGCTGAAGAACCTCTCCGCGTCCACCTGGAAGCGACTGCACATGCTGGTGTACGGGGCGTTCGTGCTGCTGATCGGTCATGTCGCGTTCGGGGCGTTGCAGACGGAGCGATCGGTGCTTGCACCGGTGCTGGTGTGCGCGGGCGCGGCGGTGGTGGTGACGCTGCACATACTCGCGGGGCTGCGCGAAGTGCGGAAGGACTCGGGAACGGTGCCCGTCGCGGAGGACGCGGCGCTGTGGGTTGATGTGGGTGTGCCGGGAGATATTCCAGACGATCTCGCGCGCACGGTCTGCACGCCGGGGGGCGAACGCATCGCGGTGTTCAAGCACAATAGCGCGATCTCAGCGGTGACGAATCTGTGCGCCCATCAGGGTGGACCGCTGGGAGAGGGGAAGGTGATTGATGGGTGCATCACCTGCCCGTGGCACGGATGGCAGTATCGACCGGGTGATGGGTGTTCGCCGCCGCCGTTTCAGGAGAAGGTGGCGACGTATCAGGTGCGAATCGTGGCGGGGCGTGTGCAGGTGAATGCCGCCGCACTTCCGGCGGGGACGGCGACACCGCCGGCGCGAGTGACGGAGGCCAGTCATGCCTGACGCGAACGAGATATCGGGTGATTTGTACGTCAACTACCTTCCCGTTCCGGCGCGGGATCAGCGGTTCCTGCGGTACGTCGTTCCTGGGACCCTGTGGATGATGTGCGTTGCGAGTTTCCTGTGGGCGCGGGCGCAGCACGCGCCGGGCACGGGCGTATGGGATGACGCGACGCCGGTAAAGCTGAGCGGCACGCTGGTGACGGCGCCGTATCCGATGCTGTTTACGGGCACCGCGAGTGGAGAGCGCGAAGCCGTTCTGCTAGTTGAGATGGGGAAGCACGGGGCGCGGAAGCACGGGGCGCTCAGCGGGCAGCGCGTCACGGTCTCCGGATGGCCGCTGCATCGGGATGGTCGGCGGATGATGGAACTGGAACCGGGGGATGATGCGATTTCGCCGGATGGTTCACAAGTCGCGGAAACTCTGTCACCGCCTGTTTCATTCTCACCGATCACCCTGCGCGGCGAGATTGTCGATTCCAAGTGCTATTACGGCGCGATGAAGCCGGGCGAGGGAAAGACCCACAAGGAGTGCGCGACGCTGTGCATCCGCGGCGGCATACCGCCCATGCTTGTGACGAGGACGGCGGATGGCACGCTGCTTTACGTTCTCGTGACAAACCCTGC
Source organism: Phycisphaerales bacterium (assembly GCA_043776515.1). Classification (GTDB taxonomy): domain Bacteria; phylum Planctomycetota; class Phycisphaerae; order Phycisphaerales; family UBA1924; genus UBA4658. Next base: position 90,570 of record JAYVRG010000053.1, on the reverse strand, counting down.
GGGCGGTCCCCTTGATCCGGCGGCGCATCATCTGATTGGTGACTTCGTTGAGGTTTCCGGTGAATGGGCGGATTGGTCCGGGCAGCGGATGCTGCGCGTGCGTGCCGATGACATTCGACGGTTGGAATGAATCGGCGTGTCACCGTTCTCCGAATCGCAGCATCACAAGGAAGATTCCCAGGAGACCACCATGATCGCCGACACACTTGCCACCTCGCTCTCACCACAGGCGATTGTTCCGACGACCCGTCGTCCGGTTGCGGATGCGCTCTCCACGATTCTTGACGAACTTCGCACGGTTCTGTCCGGCTTGGACAGCGAGCGATACGCCGCCAAGATGGGTGCTCTGTTCGGCAACTCGAGCATCGGCGCGCATGTGCGGCATGTGCTGAACCATGCCCGGGCGCTGGTGGACGGCGCGGCCTCGGGCACGATTGACTATGACCATCGCGTGCGCGGAACGGCGATTGAGACGGATCCGGCGGCCGCGCTGCGGGAACTGGAATACCTCATCAACTCCACCCGTCTGCTCGCCGGCCACGATGCCGGCGAGCAGGTCGGCGAGCAGGTCGGCGTGGCGATCATGCCGACGCGCGATGGGGAGAGCGTGACTCTCACTTCATCGCTGGCACGGGAACTGGCATTCGTGCTCTCGCACTCGATTCATCACAACGCGACGATCTGCGGGATGGCCGTGGCGGCGGGGCACGACGTACCCGAGGGCTTTGGGTACGCGCCATCGACGCTGGCGCATGCGGCCACACACTCGCACCCTCAGAAGGACCGCTGCGCATGTGTACGGTGACGGTGGTTCCGGGCGCGGCGACGGGCGGATCGGCTGGTGGGGATCGGCTGCGCTTTCGGCTGGTGTGCAATCGGGATGAACAGCGCGGCCGCGCACGCTCAACGGAGCTCGTGCGATGCACGCTCGGGCGGCACACGGTTGTGATGCCGGTGGATCCGGAATCCGGCGGAACGTGGATCGGCGCGAACTCGGCGGGGCTGGTGGCGTGTCTTCTGAATGCGAATCCGGGTGCGTATGAGCAACGGGGGCATAGGTTGCCCGGTTGCCGCTCGCGCGGGGAGATTGTGCCGACAGCACTCGCGGCAGACTCCGCGAACGATGCGATGGAGCGACTGGGACAACTGAACCCAGAGGAGTTTCCGCCGTTTCGACTGCTGCTGCTGGATGAGCTCTCGCACGCGATCGGGACATCCGACGACACATCGCTCTCGTGGTCGCTGACCGGGCCGCTGGAGCGCCCGCTGATGCTCACATCCTCGGGGCTTGGGGATGCGCTCGTCGAGCCAGCGCGGCGTGCGTTGTTTGCACGGATGTTCGCGGATGCGAGCGATCCGCTGGAAGCACAGGCGCGATATCACGGCCACTGCTGGCCCGCAGAGACTCGGCTGAGTGTGCTGATGTCGCGCCCCGATGCCCGTACGCTGAGCCGGACGAGCATAGACGTTCATGCGAACCACATCGCTGTTCGGCACGCGCGGCTGGATGATGATCTGCTCGCCGAATCAGTGTCGCTGGAGCAACTCGCCATCAAGCATTCACGTCTCGCGCCGCACATCAGAGAGCGGAGCAACGCATGAGCGCCATGCAGACCGAGGCCGCGGAGCATGTCCATCCGATCGCCACTGGCGCGGCCAGGGAAATGTCGCGCTGGGAGCGGGTGCGTGGGCAGCTTGCGGCGAAACTTGGGCGGCTGACGCACTGGGAGTTCTGGCCGGCGGCGATGGTGTATCTGCCGCTGCTGCCGTACATCGCGTGGCTCGCGCTCAAGCATCGCGGGCTGGCGGTGTGTACGCACGCGAATCCCGGCATCCCGCGTGGCGGGCTGGTGGGCGAATCCAAGTGGGACATTCTGCAACTGCTGCCACCGGAGAGTATTATTCCGACGGCGCTTCTTGGACCTGGGCCGGTCGAGCCGCGATGCGATGCGCTGGCTCGCGTGTTACGCGATCGCTCGTGGGCGTATCCGCTGGTGCTCAAGCCGGATGTCGGAGAGCGGGGCACGGGTGTGACGCTGATTGAGAGCGAGGAAACGGCGCGGCGATACCTGGAATCGCAACCCGCCGCGATACTTGTGCAGCCGTTTCATCCCGGGCCGTTTGAGGCGGGGGTGTTCTACTACCGATATCCGGATCAGCCGCGCGGAGCGATTTTTTCGATCACGGAGAAGCGGTTCGCGCGTGTGATGGGCGATGGCTCATCGTCGATCAAGATGCTGATCCGTCGCCATGCGCGGCATCGGATGCAGCTTGGCGCGTATCTGGCGCATCTGGGGGAGCGGGCACGCGAGGTGCCCGGGCGGGGGGAGTTCGTGCGCATCGGATTCGCGGGGAATCACTGCCGCGGGGCGATGTTTTTGGATGGGGGGCACCTCATCACGCCCGCGCTTGTCGAGGCGTTTGATGCGATCGCGCTGCGCACGCCGGGTTTCTACTTCGGGCGCTTCGATGTGCGATACTCGGGCGAGCATGAGTTTGCGGCGGGACGCGGCTTTCAGATCGTGGAGCTGAACGGGCTGCTCTCTGAATCCACGAATATCTACGACCCGGCGATGCGGTTCTGGAAGGCGCAGCGGATTTTGCGGGAACAGTGGCGGCTGGCGTTCGAGATCGGGGCGGCCAATCGCCAGATAAGCACGAAAGAGTAAGGCGTTCCCCAGCGAAACTGAGCGATGATGTGCGAACATTCATGGCTCATGCAGCCGAATCGGGGTATCTTGGAGGCGTGGAACATCCAGCCCCTGCCACTGAATGCCTACTGACACGATGCCACGCCGGGTTCACACTCATCGAGTTGCTCGTGGTCATCGCGGTGATCGCGCTGCTGGTCGGGCTGCTGCTGCCCGCGCTGCGCGGGGCTCGCGAGACGGCTCGGGCCTCGGTCTGCCTCGCAAATCAGAGGTCCATCATCTCCGTGCTTGCCCAGTATGCGGACGATTCCAAGCGGTACATTCCGCGCGAGTGCGGGAGCGGGCACTTTGCGATTCCTGCCGTGCCGCAGGATTCGGTGCCCGCTCTGGACGCGGGCGAGCGGCTGGATATCTCGTGGCCGTTCAGTTTGCGCCCGTATCTGGACCAACGGGCGGATGTCCAGAACAAGACGGGCGGTCTGGACGATGACCGATTCACGCTCGCCCCCTACTACCACGATCCGGCGCGTCCGAAGGATGCGCACAATGTTCACTATGCGAACAACGGGCTGCGATTCATCGCGCCCGGCGTGCTCGGGCCGGGCACCAAGCCGCCGAGCCCGATGGACCTGGTGCAGCTTCCGTCCACGACGATCTACCTGACTTGTTTCACGGATGATGTAGATGGTTTTCGCTCGAACAACTGGTTCAACGCAACCTCCAGCACGCTGTACATCTCGCAGTTCTACGACATGTGGTCGCTCACGAATCTGGAGGGCGTGCCGCCGGGGCAGACGATCGACGCGAGCCGGGCGCAGCGGCTGGCGACCAAGCGGCACAACGGCTCTACAAACGCGGCGTGGTTTGACGGGCATGTGACGAGCGTGAAGCCGGAGGTCATCACCACACTCTCGAACTGGGATGATCGGGACTATCGCTGACGCTACTTCTCCGGCAGTCCGTTCTGGATGGCCAGCTCCATCGCGTCGCAGAAGCGATCAACCTCCTCGAGGGTCGTGTACACGCTGGCGGTGACGCGCACGCCCTCGAACTCGTCGTGCTTGATGGCGGTGGTGAGGATGCCGCGTTTGTCCCAGAGCCAGCTCGAGAGCTTGCCGCTGTCGATTCCCTCCACCTGCACGGTGCCGATGGCGCAGGAGAACTCGGGCCTGAGCGAGGTGTGCAGCTTGATGCGCCCGCTCGGGTGGGCGAGGAGCCGTTTGGCCCACCGATCGCGCAGGAATCGCAGACGGGCCTCCTTGCGTGGGCCTCCGATGGACTCGTGAAAGGTGAGCGCCTCGGCGATCGCCAGCGTCGCCGCGACGGGGTGCGTGCCGATCTCCTCGTATTTGCGGATGTCCGCGTCGTTCTCTGCGCTGGATGCCATGAGCGGCCACAAGCCCTTGATCTTTTCTCGGCGCACATACAGCAGCCCGGTTCCGTGCGGCGCGAAGAGCCACTTGTGCAGCGAGACGCCGTAGAAGTCGCAGCCGAGATCGCTGATTTTGTAGTCGATCTGCGCGAAGGCGTGCGCGCCATCCACGATCACGGGGATTCCACCGTTCCTGGTCCGCGCCATCGCCACGACATCCTTCACCGGAAGCACTTGGCCGGTGATATTGACGATGTGGCTCATCAGGATCAGCCGGGTGCGCTCGGTGATGCCATCCTCGAAGAGCTTGACGATCCGCGTCGGGTCCTCGCAGGGGATGGGGAGCTTGATCTGCTTCATGGTGATTCCTTCGCGCCGGTCGCGCTGGCGGAAGGTGGTGAGCATGCGCGGGTAGTCCAGAGTGGTGGTGAGCACCTCATCGCCGCGCGAGAGGTCGTGGCCGAACTGGCAGATCTGCAAGCTCTCGGAGGAGTTTCGCGTAAGGGCGACCTCTTCGGGGTCCACACCCCACATGCGGGCCAGATGCACGCGGACGCGTTCTCGCGCCGGCTCCTGCTCGCGCCAGAGCGCGACCGGCGGGGGCGCGAAGTTGGCCCGTTCCAGGTGCCGGCGCTGCGCCTCCTGCACCACCGCGGGGGCGGGCGAGACACCGCCGTTGTTCAGGTTGATGACCGAGCGATCCTGCGTGAACGCGCGCTGCACCACGGACCAGTAGTCCTCATCGCCCGCGAGGGACTGAGGATCGCCGGGGCGCTGCGCCAGCTCGCCGAGTTCGCGGCGCGACGGAACGCCCGCCTGAGCCACCCGCGACGGAAACAGCCCGACGACAGCGGGAACGGCCAGTGCGCCAAGCGCGGTGCGGCGGGTAATCATGCGGATGCTCCGGGGGTGAAAGGGGTAGCGAGCGTGCCAGTCTACCGCGTCTTCAAGACGCATGTTCCCGCAGAAAACCGCCGCAAACCTACGCGAAGAACACCCGCTGGATCACCCAGTAGACACCCATCCCCGCGATCAGCACCGACGCCGGGATCGCGATCCGCGATCTGTACCACGGTTTGTTGCGAAACCAGCCGACGGTGAGTAGCGCGATCGCCATCACGGCGAGTTGGCCGAACTCCACGCCGACATTGAAGAGCAGCACGACACCCAGGGGCGTGGTGCTGGTGCCCATCGCCTCGCTCATGGCGGATGCAAAGCCGAGGCCGTGGATGAGTCCGAAGCAGAAGACGATGATCGGGCGCCAGGCGTGAACTTTCTGCGTGCAGAGATTCTCAATGGCGACGAAGGCGATCGAACCCGCGATCGCGGGCTCCACGACCGAACCCGGAAGGGAGATCACGCCGCGTGCGCTGAGGGCGAGCGTGACGGAGTGCGCGATTGTGAAGCAGGTGATCTGCACGAGCAGGGGCCGGATTTTCGGGCTGAGGAAGAAGAGACCGAGTACGAACAGGATGTGGTCCAGCCCCTCGGGGATAATGTGCAGGAAACCGACGCGGATGAAGCCGAGCGCGGCCTTCCACGTTCCGGCGCTCGGCGCGGCGTGCGGCGGATCGCCCGGAGTCGCGGCATTCGGCAGTGGCGCAGACGCAGCGGGACCGGGACCGGCGGTCGCGGGGACCGTGCCCGGAATGACGGGTGCGCTGAGGTTGTAGCCATACTCGTCGGATTGCTCACCAGCGCGAACGGGTGTTGCCAGCGGCTCCTCGCCGGGGGTCTGCACAGTGAGGATCACGTCGCCGAGCAGTTCGGGGAACTTGAGCGAGAGCGACTTGGAATCACGGGGCAGATCGGCGCGGACGATGAACTCGAGCTTCACCGGAAGCGGGGCACTCGGGTTGGCCTGTTTGTAGGCGACGGCCTGCGCGGCGGTGGGCGCGATCAACTCACGCACCGGTATCGCCACGCCGCTCACATTGATCTGCAATCCGGCGGTAAAACGCTCTTTCGCCTGGGCATACGCGGCGTCAAGATCGGCCCTTGGGCCGTCCAGCACACGCAGCATCTGGTCGTCGTTGATGGTCGCGGGGGGCGCGCCGAGCGCAAGGGCGAGCGAATCGCAGCGGACGACGACTTCCACCGTTGCATCGCGGGTGATGGTGACGACGGCGGAGGCCGCCACCAGCGGGTGCGGGGCGGCCCGCAGAATGACTGGCGCCAGCGCTATGACGAAAACACAAAGAAACATCCCGACCGCCCGCAGGGGCGATCGGAATGCTGTGGGGACAATGGGTTGGGTGGTCGCGGGCACGGGGGAAGATACGCTGTACGGATGGTTCCCGATTTTTCAGAAGGACCGCCGCGGAGCGGCGGGCCACCCAAAGTCACTGCGCGGCGGGGGGCTTGAAGGACTGGTGGAGCACCTTGATGGATTCGGGGGAGAGGCAGGAGTTCCAGACTGTGAACTCGCGCAGATCGCCCTGAAACGTCCGCTTCTTCTCCCACGGGTCAGGAGGGAGAATCGTGATGACCGGCTCATCGTCCGCGAGAGATTGCTGCTGCTCGGCGATTTTCTTGTCGTTCTTGTAGAGCTTGACGGTGGTGCCGTCGGAGGTGGCGGTGAGCATCTGCCACTTGTCCAGATCGAGCGGAGTCTTGCCGATCACATCCGCGTTGCGGCTCCAGAAGTGGATGCCGCCAGCGAACTTGCAGATGTAGCGCCCAGTGCCGTTGACGGTGTCCTCGCAGCGCCCAAAGCCCGCGATGACGGTGCGGTCCTGCGGCTGGCGGTCGGTCTTGACCCACATGCTGATGGACCACGGGGTATCACCGCCGGTGGGAAGTTTCTTGACGCCCTTGATGGTGGCGTTGACCTGATCCTTGCCAGCGACTTCGAGGCGGTAGATGGGGCCGCGGGCGGCGACCTGGGTGGCGACGCCGGACATGGCGTTGCCCGCGCCGTCCTTGATCGCGCCGAACTTGAGCTCCACGGTTTGATCCGCGGGAAGGGGCTTGTCCAGCACGAGGACCGCAGAGGATGCGTCCGTGGCAAGTTCAACCGACGAGACGCTCGCGCCAGCGACAGTGTACGAAGCGGCCTTCGCGGCGGTCGCGGCGTCCACCGGCTCGGAAAACTCCACATGGATGCGAGGTGCCTGATACTCCGCCCAGGCGTTCTTCACCCTGGGGGCCGTGGTGTCCTTCACTTCGATGGTGCGGGAGGCGATGGGGCCGGGCTTGCCGGAAGCGTCAAAGGTCGCGGCCTTGATGGTGGCCGTCTTGCTCAGCCAGAAGGGCTTGTCGAAGCTGGACGAGGACGGCGTCGGGTCGGTGCCGTCGGTGGTGTAGTGCATGGAGCCCTCGCTGAAGTAGAGCGAGGGATCAACGCGGACCTGCAGGGCATCGCCAGCCGGACCTGTCGAAGAAATGCGGACGGGACTGGCGGCGTGGTTGGACATCATGTCGCGCAGCGGCGTGACCGCCATCGCGTGGTCGTGCGAGCCGCGCACGGCGGTGATGGCAAACACTTTCACACTAGGAGCGCTGGGAAGCGTGATCTCCTTCGCGCCCGCCGGGAGTTCCAGCGTGCCGCGGAAGATGTAGCTGTACATGTAGTGCTCATCCATTTTCGGCGAGTGGTGGTGCGAGCAGAACCACGCAACGGTTTCGGGCTTGGCAAAACCGGGGTCCAACCCAACCAGCGGGTTGGTCCATTGGAAGGCCTGCTCAGGAACCGTGCCACCCCAGCGCCGGTTGTCCCACTGGCCGACGTAGCCGCGCCAGCTTGGGAATGAGAGCGTGGTCTGCTTGCCGCCGACGGTGAATGCGGCGGTGGTGTCGCCGGCGCTGCTGGCGGCGAGAATCTCGACGCGATCAAACTCGCCCGCGGGCAGTTTGACGCTCTGGCCGCTGCACGCGAGGGCGTTCTTCTCGCCATCGGCGGTGGGGCCAAACTTGAAGGTGATGTTGTCCACCACGAGTTCCTTGGGAATCTGCTCCGCCGGGTACGCGCGGCCCGTTTCCATAGCGCCATCGTCGCGCTTGCCGTTGGTGCTGGCCACATCCGTATCAAACGCGAGCGCGATCGGCGTGGAGGCCGCCTGCTTGGCGGCACTGGCGGGACCGGCAACCTTCACGGCATAGGCACGAAGCCCGTAGCCGTGGACATCGGCGACGAGTGCGCCGCCATCGACCTTGGCGGGACCGATCTCGCGCTCCTGACCATCAAGCTCGCGGGCGGCGGTTGCGCTGCCTGCGAACTTCACCTTCACGCCCAGCGCGGGTGTGCCGGAAAGCTCGCGGAGACGGACGACGATCTCGCCGGTGTCCTCGGCCTTTTTGGCCGCGGTGATCATGACGTTCGGGTTGTCGCAGGAGAGGAGCGAGACAGACTTGCCCAGCGCGCCCTCGTGCTTGGGGACGACGAACGCCGTGAGCGGCTGGTTCAGGCGGCTGGCCTTCCACGGCGTCTTACCGGCGCGCCAGTCGCCCTCGTGGGAGGCAAAGGCGTATTGCATGTCGTGACGGCCGATGTCCTGGGTGCCCTGATCCTGATATCCGCCGCGGACGCCGGGGGTGTAGAGGAGCGTGAGCCGGAGGGTTTTGTCGTCGGGCTTGTCCGAGCCATACTTGCAATCGTTCAACAGCGAAACACCGAACGCGCCGGAGGCGTCGGTGGTGTCGATCCAGGTGTGGGCCGCGTATTCGTACGCCTTCGGCGTCATGTTGCCGCGCTCGATCACGCCGGTCTGGATGTCATATGTCGCCTTTGCATTGGCCGCGGCGAGCGGGAAGTGGGCGCGGAGGGAACGCTCGCGGGTGGTCCAGTCGATGCGGTTGTTGAAGACCACCGAATCGCCAGCGGGGCCAGCGGCGAGGCGGATCTCCTGCACGTATGTGGAACCCTCGTGCTCGCGCTCGACGCGGATCGCGCCGCGCACCGGGCCGGACTCCGAGACTGTGATCTTGGCGGGGCCGGAAACGAAGGAGCGCGTCGGCTTCTGGCGATCGGCCCAGTCCTGATTCCATGCCGGCCAGTCGCGCGGGCGCTCGAAGTGCAGGCCGAGCTGCGCCGGGCCGGTGAGCATCTCCTTCTTCACCTGCTTGTCGAAGATGGAGGAGACGTCGCCATTGGCGTCGATCTTGACGGTGTAGCGATCGTTCTCGAGAGTGTCGGTGGTGACGGTGAGCGTTCCCGCACCCGCGGCGGGCTTGGTCGCGGCGCGAACGTCATACACCGCGAAACCCGCGGAAGGGGTCTTGGCCGTCAGCGCGACGCGCGCCCAGCCCGCGCCCTTCTCGATTATCTGCACGGGGACGACCTTGCCATCCGGGCCGCTGGCCCCTGTCGGCACGCCTTCGCCCGCCCACGGGATGGTCATCTCGACAACATCCTCCCGGTCTATCGCCAGCGCGTTGTAGACGACGACGCTGACGCCGGTGCCGCGGGTGTCCATGGAGTCCGAAACTGCACCGACGCTGCGCTGCAACACATCGGCGAACATGTTGGAGGCGAGCACCTCATCGTTCCACGCAAACTCATACGCCTTGGGCAAGCTGGTGCCTGGGAGGATGTCGTGCATCTGCGAGCCGAGGACGAGCGTCCAGGCGTCTTCGAGTCGCTGCGCGGGATACGGCGCGGCCCCGAGCCACCAGGAGCTGACCGCCGCGCGTTCCGCGGCATCAGCGAGGTACTCGTTCTTGCGGTTCCAACGCTTCATATAGGCGGCGGACGTGATCGAGCCGGCGGAGTGCTCGGTGAGTTCCAGTTCGCCCTTGTATTTCGGCAGGCCAGCGGCCTGCTCGGGCGTGATGGTCTTGAACAGCCAGTCGGCGGGACCGGAGATGACCTTGGTGTGCCCATCGGTGTGGACCGACTGCTGCACCATGTCCACGGAGGACTCCTTCGGCGCGCCACCCTGATCGCCGGTGCCGAAGTAGTGGTAGTCCGCGAAAACGCCGGACTTCTGGCCGTTGGTGTCGATGCGCTTGGCCCATCCCTCGCTGGTGGCGAGGTTCTCTTTCACCTCCCCGACATACGCGCCGGGGTCCAGCGCGCTGATGATGCTCTTGCCATCAGGGCCTTCCCACATGCCAACCTTGAAGGGAATCTGTCCGATCGCCAGACCCCATGTGAGCTTCTGCGTGCTGAAACCCTTCAGCCCGCAGTGCGTGAGCAAGCTGGGCAGCGACGCGGGGAAGCCGAAGCAGTCCGGGAGCATGAACTCCTCGCTGGCGAGACCGAAGTTCTCGCGGAAGTAGCGGTTGCCGTACATCACATGGCGGACGTACGACTCGGCGCTGGGGACGTTGGCGTCGTTCTCATCCACGGAGGAGCCGCAGGGGAACCACTGGCCGCTGGCGACATACTTCTTCAGCGTGCCCCAGTCCTCCGGGTAGTACTCCTCCATCATCTGATAGCGGCGCGAGCCGGAGAAGTTGAAGACATAGCTGGGGTACTTCTCAAACAGTTTGAAGTTGTCGTGCAGGGTGTTGGCGATGAACTCGCGGATGGTCTGCGGATACGCCCAGCGCCACTCGGTATCCAGGTGGGCATAGCCAACTACGAAGAGCGTCGGCTGCTTGGAGAGGTCCACCTTCGGCGGGGGCGGCGCGTTGTCGGCATTCGCAGCGAACGCGGAGACCGGAGCTGGTGCCGCCAGCATGGCGTCATCGGCCAGCGCCATCGGACACACAGAACCGGCACAAACAACAATCGCTGCGATATGGCGGCGGTGATTCATCATGCGTTGTTCTCAAAAAGAGGCGTGCGAAGGGACGAGTGCAAAGTGTAATCTGCCCCGAGCAAGTCACGGGCTAAAAGATTCCCAATCCGCTATCCGTACGGGTATCAATCCCAGTGATTCCCACCCAATCCAGCGGGTCTCAAGAACGCGGCAGTTCCAGCTCGGTTCCCAAAATGGTGAGCATTCCGGCGGCGTCGGCCGCGCCGTGCAGCGAATCGCGAAATCCCTCGTGCATCAACCGGCGCGCGAGTTTAGCAAGGAGCTTGAGGTGCGTCTGGTCCGCGCCGGTCGCCCGCACCGTGAGCATGATCGCTAGCCCCACCGGCTGGCCATCGGCCGCGCCCCAGTCGATCGGCGTCTTCAGCTTGGCGACCGCGATCGACGGGCAGGCCACGGCATCGGACTGGCAGTGCGGGATGGCGAACCCGAAGCCCATGCCGGTGACGTACTTTTCCTCGCGGGCCCAGATCGCTTCTTCGACGGCGCGGGGATCATCCGTGCGCCCCGCCGCGTAAAGCGCGCCGACGAGTTCCTGGATGATCTGCTCCTTGGTCACGGCATCCGAGTCCATCAGGATCAACTCCGGATGCAGCGGGCCGTGATGCGATTCGCCCTCGCCCGGCGTCGTCACCGCGCTGGCCATGAATGTTTCCAGCAGCTTCTCAACTTCCGCAGCCGATTCACACGCCATCGCCTGATCGAGCAGCCGCGTGCACGCGCCGCTCTCAAGCTCCGCGAGTTTGGCCTTGATCCCACCGATGCTCGGTGCGGCCACGCTGATCTCTTTCAATCCCGCCGCCGCCAGACCGCCCATCAAGCCCGCATGGCGAATCTCTCCCGCCATCTCGCCGCAGATGCCCGCCCACACACCATGCTTCGCGGCCCGCGACACAATCATGTGCAGCAGGCGTAGGAACGAGGGCTCACGCGGGTTGTTGAGCTGCGCCACCGCCGCGTTCCCACGATCGGCCGCGAAGGCGTACTGGCACAGGTCGTTGGTCCCGATGCTGATGAAGTCCACCACCTTCGCGAGCTGGTCCATGATGAGCGCGACCGAGGGGACCTCCACCATGATTCCGATGGGCATCTTGTCGTCGCGCAGCACGCCCTCATCGCCCAGTTCGCGCTGCACCTGCTCGACGCGCTCCCGAAACCACTTCGCCTCGCTCACCGTCGCCACCATCGGGGCCATCACCTTGATCGGCCCGTGCGCCGAGGCGCGGCAGATCGCCCGCAGCTGCGTTCGCAGTATCTCCGGATGCTTCTGATACACCCGCACGCCGCGGCAACCCAGAAACGGGTTTTCTTCCGCAGGAATATGCAGATACGGCGCGGGCTTGTCGCCGCCGATGTCCAGCGTGCGGATGATGACATCGCGCTGGCCGTCGGCTTTTCGAGCCAGGTCCGCCGCGGCCCGGTACAGGTCGTACTGCTCATCCTCGGTGGGTGGCGTCACGCGATCCAAGTACAGCAACTCCGTGCGCAGCAACCCGATCGAGTCCGCGCCCGCCTCCATCGCCCCGCGAATCTCCGGCGGCATCGCGGCGTTGCCCGCGACTTCCAGCGGTTTTCCATCGCGCGTCGCGCCGCGCCGCGAGAGCACCGGCGCGAGCTTCACCAGTCGCCTGGCGCGCATCCGCTCATCGCGCCTGTAATAGCCCTTCGCCTGCTCCGTCGGCGCGGGCAGGACGAATCCGCCGAACGCGTCCACGATCGCCTCGCCGCCGCTGACGAGCCCGGCACTCCCGGTGTTCACGCCGATCAGTGTCGGTATCCGCAGCGACCGCGCGATGATCACGACGTGCGAGGTTCGCCCAACATCACCCAGTACCAGTCCCCGCACCTTCTCGCGGTCCAGCGATGTGAGTTGCCCGACCCCGAGCGACTCGGCGACCACGATCGACGGCCCATCCAGCAGAATCGGCCGCTCCGCGAGTTCCTTCGGGCAGAGTTCGCTGAGCAACCTCCGCCCGACCTCACGCACATCCGATGCCCGCTCGCGGATGTACGCGCTCGCGGATGAGCCGAGCTGCGACGCGAACTTCTTGGTCGCCTTCAGCACCGCACGCGGCGCGCCCACGCCCTCACCCACGAACGCCGCCATGCTCTGTGCGAGCGCGGGGTCGATGATGATCCCGAGGTGGGCGCCGAGAATCTCCCGCTCCGGCCCGTGCCGCGCGCCCTTGAGTTCCCGCTCAATCCCCTCGCGCACCGCCCGGATCGCCCCATCCACCCGCGCCAACTCCTGCACCTGCGTGCCGATCACCATCCCCTCGCACGCTACATCATCCGGCAGCGCGTTCCCCCCCACTATCACTATCACACCATGCCCAACCCCCGGGCAGACCGGCGCTCCCGCTATCGTCTGTGCCCCGGCTTTCCGCAGCGGCACCGGCACGCGCGGCACAAACAGCTCATCAATCGCGCTCACCGGCTCGGATTCGATTTCCCCGAACCGCTCCGCCACGATCGCCCGCACACGCTCGATCAGCGCGTCCGCGTCGGTACCGATCGCCACAACCTCGGCCTCGTGGCCGCGCTGCACATCAAGACCGATGATCGAGAGCACGCTGAGCAGTTCCGCGCTCGCGCCCGTCGCCATGTTGGTGATGGTCGCGGCAGAGTGAAACAGCCGCGCGGCCTCCGCCAGCACGCTCGCGGGGCGAGCATGGAGGCCGGTGGGAAGTTCACAGACAAATCGAAAAGTGGTCGTTGCCATGTCAGAAAACGATCCTGCGGGTCGTGCGGTTCAGCGACGGTAGACGTGGAGCATGGCCTCGCGTCGGCTCGCCTGCCCATCCGACATCGCCCATCCGACATTCTCTACGCCCCCGCTTTCGCCAGCACGCCTTTGGGGTTCTTGATCGCCTCCGCCACCCCAACCTGCACGATCTTCTTCCCGTCGAAGCGTTCCTTCTTCTCCACCTCGATGTCCACGGCGAAGATCACCACATCCGCTCCCTTGACATCCGCGGCGGTCAGCTCGTTCTCGATGCCCATCGCGCCCTGGGTCTCTACCTTGATGATGTGCCCGGCGGCCTTCGCCGTTTTCTCGAGCATCTCCGCCGCCATGTAGGTGTGGGCGATGCCCGTGGGACACGCCGTGATCGCAACAATCTTCATTGGTATTTCCTGCCTCGTGCCTCGTGCCTAGATGCCCTCTTCTACTTCTCCCCTTCCCCCGCTGGCTTCCACATTGCCTTGAGTGTATTGATGCACACCGCCGTCACCACCATGCCAGCGGCGATGGCTACCACATACATCACACGATTATCCACCACCGGCAGTACGATCAGACCGCCGTGCGGGGCTCGGTCGCCGCAGTTGCCCAGCATCGCGATCGTGCTCGCCGTCATCGCACCGACCATGATGCTCGGGATCACCCGCAGCGGATCGCCCGCGGCGAAGGGGATCGCACCCTCGGTGATGCCAATCGTCCCCATGCCCAGCGCGGCGTATCCGGACTCCTTCTGCTCCGTGGTCCAGAGTTTTCGTCCGATGATGGTCGCCAGCCCAAGCCCCAGCGGCGGCACGCAAATGGCCGCGGCCACTGGCCCCATCATCGAGTAGTTCTTCTCGGCAATCAGCCCGGAGGCGAAGAAGAAGGCCGCCTTGTTCACCGGGCCGCCCATGTCGAAGGCGATCATCGCCCCCAAAATCATCGCCAGCAGCACTTGGTGCGTCTTGTCAGCGTTCGCGTTCATCGACAGCAGCCACCCGTTCAGTTCGTGCAGCGCACTGGCGATCGGCGGTCCGATCACCAGCAGCATCAATGCGCCGACGATGACCGACGAAACCACCGGAATGACCAGGATCGGCATGATCGGCTTGACGAACTTGTGCGTCGGGATCTTCTTGAGCCCCTGCACGAGATACCCGGCGATCAGACCGGCGACCAACGCGCCGAGAAACCCTGCGCTCACCTCGGGAACAATCTTCGCGTCCGCCCAGGGCACCCGCAGGTGCCCGCTGAGAAATCCACCGATCATCCCAGCCACCAAGCCCGGCTTGCCCGCGATCGAGTACGAGATGTATCCCGCCAGCACCGGCAGCATGAGCGTGAAAGATGCCACGCCGATCGTCAACGTCAGTTTCAAAAAGTTCTGCAACCACGCGGGCTGAATGCCGTCCATGTTCGGGCCATCCGCCGTCATCGGCGCAAACGCCAAAGAGAGCGCGATCAGGATGCCCCCGCACGCGATGAACGGAATCGCGAACGAGACACCCGTCAGAAGATGCTGCCGGAGTTTCTTGAGTTCTTCCACCATGGACGGGCCCTCAAACGGTTCCTGAAACAGTCCCACGCGCTCGGAAGGTACCGCAAACCCGCCAACGGTGCCAAGCGTACAACCCGGTGTACACCGATTCGGGGCATCTTGTCCATGAACATTTGTTGAGACGGCCCCCATCACACGCCCGGGATGAGCGTGCTCCGACGCGAATCCCGCGGATATTCCTTGCTCAAACGCCCGCGCAATGCCCGATCGCTCACTCCCCCGCCATCCAAGCCGCCCCCCGTGCCGCATGGAAATCACTTTCCCCCGCTTCCAGCGTCCAATCCGGCTTCGCAAGCGAGGTCAATCCATCCGCGACCAGCGCTCGCATCTCCCCGAGCAGCGGCCGCAGCCGAATACCGACGCCGCCGAGTAGCACGATCCGCTCGGGGAGATAAATTGCGTGTGCGATCCGCATCGCCCGCACCAACCCACACAGCGGCCACCGATCCGCTCGCAACCGTCCATCCTCAACCGCCGCTTGCAGCACGCCCACATCCTCCCCAAACCGCGCCCGCAGCGCGGGCAGGCCCATGTGCGATTCCAATGTTCCCGTCCCCCGTGGCATGGGCTTTCCAGCCCATGTCTCTTCCTCACACTCCTCAACCCCCACATCCATCTGCCCAATCTGCCCCGGCCCGCTCCCCGTCACAATCAGCGGCACCGGCTTCCCACCTTCTGGCGCATCCAGCACACACGCGCCGATCCCCGTGCCCATGCTGAGCGCGAGGTGACGTCCGACCGCGGGTCGCGTGCGCCAGTAGTCAGCCGCGGCCGCGTGGGCATCCGTGAACTCCATCACACGCACGGCAACAAGTCCCGGCGCGGCCCGCGCGATGAGTGCCGCCGGTGACACCCCCACCAGCCCCGGCACGTTCAGTGCCTTGGTGATCACACCGATCGCGTCCCGCAAGCCGGGAGCACACACGCCCACCGCGACGACCTCGCGGCCACCCGTACCCGCGATCGCACCACGGACCACCTCTCGCACCGCGGCTTCTAACTCCGCCACGCCGGGCCGCGCGTACGCGCCGCTCTTGCCGGTCCACACCTCACAACCTCCATCCAGCAGAGCACCCTTGACGGAGGTGCCGCCGATATCGATACCGAGAAACATGCCAGGCGTCCTCATCCAACGACTCTACGCGACACTTCGCTGGGCCGATTTGTGGCCAACCGGCGATCTGCATATCATGCTTTACGCAGTCAATTGCCTGCTGGAGGAAAGCATGTTCCATCTGAGCGACGTTATCTCTCTGACCGATTTTCAGCGCCATACCCGCGCCCACATCAAACGCCTGAAAAAGTCGGGCAGACCCCTGGTCCTGACCATCAACGGCCGCGCGGCCGTGGTGCTCAACGATGCCGCGGAATATGAGGCGAACCAGCGTGCCCGTGAAACGCGCGAACTGATCGACTCTCTCGAAGAAGGGGCGGAGTCCATCAATCGCGGCGGTGGAAAGCCGTTCGATGAGGTGTTCACAAAGATCTACGACCGCAACTTCGATGCCTCCGGGCGCGTTCGCACACGCCGGCGCAAGGCGTCGTGACGTGGCGACCCTCCGCACATTCCACATTGTCGTTCACCCGCGCGCCGAGGATGATCTGGATCAGATCATCACCCGAATTGCATCAGACTCGCCGCTCAATGGAGCGCGTTTCGCGCTTCGTCTTGCGGAAAGCATCAAGTCGTTGCAACGCCTCTCGGCCGCGTGCCCGTATGCTCGCGAGAATGGCCACGCTTCGATCAAAGTCCGACAGCTTCTTGTCGGCTCGTACCGCGTCATCTTCAACATCCAGCCCTCAACCGTGCATGTGCTCCGAGTCATCCATGCCAAACGCGACACACTTCCTCCGGATGAACTCCCTGATCCGCGATGAGCGCATCGCCCCACATCCATGACCACCCCCGACCGCACACTCCGTCTCGAACTCATCGCCGGCCCCGCGATCAACTTGCCCGCGCTCGCGCCCGACAAGCCCGCGATCCTCGGGCGCGCCGTCGGCAGCGATGTCCTGCTTCTCAGCGAGGGCGTCTCGCGCCGGCACGCCATGGTCGAGCATCACGCCGCGACCCGTGCCAGTCCCGGCTCCAGCACCACCGCGTCCGCCGCAGGACGCTGGTTCATCACCGATCTGAACTCCTCGCCCGGCACGTTCGTCAATGGCGTGCGGCTCGCGGCCGACTCGCCAACGGCTCTCGCTGCCGGCGATCTCGTCCGCGTCGGCCCGTGGACTTTCCGCGTCCGCATCGGTGCCGCCTCCCTCTCCCACGCCGACTCGCGCGTCACCGCTCGCACACTCGACGACTCGGGCTCCCGCTCCTCGCCCGCGTCCGCCGCCCACACCGACAAGCACCCCGCCGCGAATCAGCGTCTGGACCAGCTCATCGACTGCACGCTTCGGCTGATGGACGCACCCGACGCGGGCACCATGGCCCGTGTCGTCCTCGAAGCCGCGCTCTCCGGCACCGGTTTCACGCGCGGCGCGATTCTCTCCTGCCCCGCCGACGATAAAGAAGTAGAAATCATCGAATCCCACGGCGGATCGCCGCAGGATTGGCAACGCGCCGGGCTCAGCCGCTCGCTCATCCGCGAGGCCGTTGCGGGGCACTCCGCTTCCATCATCGAACGATCCGCCGCCGAGCATGTCGGGCTGCACACCCTCGGCGAGCTGCGCATCCACTCCGCCGTCTGCGTGCCGGTCTTCATCGGCGCGACGGTCACGTCCCTCCTCTACCTCGACGCCCGTGGCGAGGAATCCCGCGTCGGCGTGCGCGCCGATGCCGAGTCCTTCTGTGCCGCGCTCGCACGCATGTACGGCATGGCCATCGGCAACGCCATGCGCGCGGAGATCGACCAGCGCCGCGTCGCGCTGGAGAGCGACCTCGGCGCGGCACGCGAGGCCCAGCAACTCGTCATGCCCCCGCCCGACGCCACGCTCGCGGGCGGGCGCATCCGCTACGCCGTTCGCAACATTCCCGGTCGATTCGTCGCGGGTGATCTCTTTGATGCGATCGACTTGGACTCCGGCGCGGGCGGGCGCGTCGCCATCGCCATCGGCGATGTCTCCGGCGAGGGTGCGGGCTCCGCGATCGTCATGGCTTCCACGCAGGCATATCTGCACGCCGCACTGCGGCGCGAGAGCGACCTCGGCGCGGCCGTCCGCGAACTGAATCGCTACGTCTGCCAGCACTCCCCGCTGGACCGCTTCGTCTCCGCGTGGGTCGGGCTGATCGACCTGAACGCGGGCACGCTCACGTTCGTTGACGCTGGCCACGGCCACTGGGGCGTCCGGCGGGCGGATGGTTCGATCCAGCAAGCCAAGGGCGGCGCTGGCATTCCGCTGGGGATCGAGCCCGAGTATCAGTACCAGACCGGCACGCAACCGATCAGCATCGGCGACCGCGTTATCCTCTATTCCGATGGCCTTTCCGAGCAGCGAGCGCCAACCGGCGAGGAGTTCGGCGTCGAGCGCATCGCCAGCATCGTGCGCGGAACAACCTCCGCCGAATCCGATGCCGACACGCTCATCCGGCTCGTGCAACAACATGCAGGGCGGCCGTTTCTGGATGACGATACCACCGTCGCCTCCGTCGAAGTGCTGCACTAAATCTGTGGATCAGGGTGGCCCGCCGCTCCGCGGCGGCTCTTCGGCCTTCCACCAGCACCACCGCACTACCCGCGCTGTCGCAACGCCCGTAGCACCGTGTGATAAAACGAGGATGCGTGACTCATACCACCCGGTCGATTGCGCAAGAGCCAGAGCCGCTCGTGCTCCGCGAGGATAAGTTCGAGACGGTGGATGAGATTGGCAGAACTGGTATGCAAAGATGTGGCCTTGGAGGAACCGCCGTGGAGCGGCTGTCCACCCTCGGAACGGACGTGAATCGCATGATCCGCCGCGTAGATCGCGCACTCGAGCGCGTGTTGGACCTCGTCGTACAGTTGCTCGTTCCGTATCGTCGGATGTACGCCTCGCAACCACTTCAGCCGCTCCTTCGCCTCCTGCCACTGTTCCACCGTCGCATCCACCTCGTGCGTGATCGCCTTGAGCTGCCCCGGCACCGGCGGGTGCAGTTCGTTGAACAGAGCGCTGGCGTTGAGCACCTTGGCCGATTGCCGGATGGGCAGGTCGCACTCGCCCAGTTCCTCCAGCCACGCCCCAAGTTCTACAGATTCATGGAGCACATGCAGCCCGGTGGCAAACGAGTTGAACAGCCGCGCACCCTTCGGGTTCCACGCCGCTTCCGCCGCCTGCGCGATGCCCGCCAGCGCGATCGGCCACTGCTGCCGGTGCCCCATGTCTCCCCAATCGCAGACCAGAAACCCAGTTGCGCCGGCCTTCATTCCCTGCTCCGCGGCGTCGGCGATGTTGCCGCGCCGCTCGGTGGTGCGCCCCGTAAAGGTCCGCCAGCTTGATGTCCCCGGGCAGACCCACGCCTCGTGCCCCGCATCCTTGATCGCGCCCACCCACTTCTCGAACTTCTCCGTCGGCTCATACCACCACGCCAGCCCGATCATGCCCCCCCCACCTTTGGGCATCAGGTGCAACAACTCCGGATGCGTCAGCGCGATGTCCGCCCACATCATCGGCCGCTTACTGTGCTTCTCGCAATGCTTGGCGATCTTCTGTACGAACTCGAAGTAGAGTTCCGCCCGCGCGTGGCTCCGGTCTTGCTCGCTGGCGCTTCGGGCTCGTCGATCCACCTCGTGCTTCGATCGTCCCCATCCCACGTCGAACGTCTCATCGCACCCGATGTTCACGAGTCCCGACGTAAAACAGGGCAACAACTCATCGAGCAACCCTCCAACAAACCGCTCCGCCTTCGGTTCCACCGGACACAGCGAAAACGGCCCGCGGCGCTCCCACTGGTGAAAATACCACGCATTATTCCCCTCAATTTCCGCAAGATGCTGGTACCTCGGCTTCTTTAGCCACGCCGCAAGATGCCCGAAACAGTTCTGGTTTGCCGCCAGCTCGATCCCCCGTGCCGCCGCGTACCCATCCAGTTCCCGCACCTCGCTCCCCGTCAGCGGCGACCACTCCTTCCACACCTCCTCGTGCCCCGCATACGCGAACGTGTGCTCCGTGTAGAGCTGCAAGTGATTGAACTTCAGCGATGCCAGCAGGTCAATCGTCTCCCGGAACTGCTCCATGGTCGGAACTTTGTCGCGGGAAACGTCCAGCATCACGCCACGGGTGGCAAAGCCCGCGGCAGGCGAATCTTCAATCACCATGCACGGCAGGTCGCGCGCCCCCGGATACACGCGGCAGAGTTGCCGCAGCGTCGCAACTGCAAATCGCAGCCCCTCACGCCCGCGCGATGCCAGCGAGATTCTCGCCAGCCCGGAATCTTCACAATCAATCGACAGGCGATAGCCGATTGGAGGAAGGTTGTGGCGATTCTCGTCGAGCGTGATCCGTGTCGTGTCCCACGATTTTGGAACTTGGCCGCAGACTTGCCGCCAGAGGTCTTCGCAGGCCTCATCCAGCCAAGCGGGACGGCGCGCGGTTTGCCCTGACATCTCAATCTTTTGAGGGGTTGGAAGCAGAATTGGCTGTGCGCGTGACATTGGCATGGAGCTGACCGTAGCACGCTGCCATGCCATTCCGGCAGGCGGGTTTCCCTTCGATCGTCGCCGGATGTTGGGCTTGGCCGACCTTGACGATCCACGCGGCGTAGGACCGATGATAATGATGACTCCCTCATCCCGCGAGCCGCGCGGGGGTTCGGCTACCCTCTCTCTGGCGAATGACGCCGCAACACATGCAGACCACACAACCACAATCCGTTCCGTCGCCGGTCGTGAAGCCCATCAACCCGAAAACGATCGCGCCGCGCGCTCGGGTTCGCAAGAAGGACCTCCCCTTGGAGGACCAGGTCCACACCACCACGCTCTCCACGCGTGTAGCAAACATCCTCGGCGTCATTCTGCCCTTCGCGGGCCTCGCTACGGCAATTTTCCTGCTCTGGGGGATCGCCTTCAACTGGGTCCACCTGGGGATCATGGCCGGGATGTACATCGTCTCGGGCCTCGGGATCACCGTCGGCTACCACCGCTTCTTCACGCACAAGTCCTTCAGCACCTCGCGCCCGGTCGCGTTCCTGCTCGGGGTCTTCGGCTCCATGGCGATGCAGGGGTCGATCATCGAGTGGGCCGCCGTGCATCGCAGCCACCACCAGCACTCGGACGATGAGGGCGACCCGCACTCTCCGCACGCTTCGCGCGGCACCTGGGCCGGCGTTCTCGGTGTCGTCCGCGGCTTCTGGCACGCCCACGCGGGGTGGCTCTTCAAGCGCAAGGCCGCTGGAATGGGCCGCTACGTCCGCGATCTGGACAAGGACAAGATGATCAAGACCGTGAGCGTGCTGTTTCCGCTCTGGGTGCTGATCGGGCTGTTGCTTCCGGCCGCGCTGGGTGGATTGCTGACCATGACTTGGTCGGGCGCGCTGCTGGGCTTCCTGTGGGGCGGGCTGGTCCGCATCTTCCTGGTCCACCATGTCACCTGGAGCGTGAACTCCGTCTGCCACATCTGGGGCTCGCGCCCCTTCAACAGCCACGACCACAGCCGCAACAACCCGATTCTCGGCGTGCTGGCGATGGGCGAGGGCTGGCACAACAACCACCACGCCTTCCCAACCAGCGCGCGCCACGGCCTCGCGTGGTGGCAGTTTGATCTCAGCTTTGAGATCATCCGCTTCATGGGGCTGATCGGGCTGGCCCGGAATATCCGCGTGCCCGCACTGGAACGCGTTGAAGCCAAGCGGCGCGAATGAGAGTTCCCGGAGATTGGGCATGGGGTGGCACTGGCGGCTTGCCCGCCAGTGATGAGCGCAACGGGCGCCAGCTCGAATACGCAGCATGGGTCGTCTACAACCTATAGCAGTGCAGTCGCGCGCTCTGCCGCCGTCACATTCGCCCTCAGATGTTCTGGGCTTGTCGTCCCCACAATCACACTGCTCACCCCCGCTCGCCCAAATGTAAACCGCATCGCGGCCTCGATCGGATCATCCGTAACGGCACGAATGTCCGGCGGCATCTTGGCCAGCAGCTCCGTGGTATGCCCGCTGGCAAGAGCTTTTTTCACCAGCACACCGACGCCGCGATGTCGCGCGGCGTCGATCACGACCGCGTGCGCACGATCCAGTGGCGAGTACGGCAGCATCACCACATCACACGCCCCGGCGGATTCGCGGAGCGCGAGCAAGCCGCCGTCGATGGTCTTGGTGGAGATGCCGATGGCGCGAATCAGGCCGCGGCGTTTGAGCTCACGCAACGCATCGATCGTCCCCGCCTGATTGATGATCCACTCATCGCGCCCATCCGAATGCACCAGCACGATGTCGAGTGTGTCGATGTTCAAGCGGCGGAGCGAACGCTCGACGCTAAACTTGGTGTGCTCGGGTGTGAAGTCGATGCGCGAGCCGCTTCCCCCCACTGCGTTCGCTGCATCATCGAACTGCTCGCCGCACTTGGTGGAAATGACCCAGCGATCGCGCCCGCCAAACCAGTTCTGTCGCGACATCAACTCGCCGAGGCGTTCCTCGCTGACGCCATACGCGGGCGCGGTGTCGATGAGATTGATGCTCAAATCCGCGGCGGTGCGGAGCAGATCGACCGCCTGCTCGTCGGTGGGGAGCGGCAGCGGCGCGCCGGATTCGGAGCCGGGATATTTCAGGCCGCGCGTGCGCCCAAGCCGAACGGTGCCCAAGCCGAGGCGGGAGACGAGCAGGGTGGTGCGGCCGAGGAGGACTAAGTCCACGGAACCTCGATCTCTACGACTTTCTTGTCGCGTTCCTGCGTTGCAACTTCCCACGGATAGACCGCGGCATGGACCTGCAATCTCGGAGGCACCCGAGTTGAAGCATCGCCGCTGGGATCAATGCCCAATCTCCGCACATGCTCCGCCACTTGGCGGGCAAAGAGCGGCGCGAAGGCGAGCTTGGTGGGCCAACCGACGATGACGTTTCCGACGCACGCGACCGTCGGCGTGTCCGGGCGCGACGGGGCACCTGTATCAGCCGAGTCAGTAGGAACACCCTCCGCGCGATTGATGCGCAGCGTTGCAAACCGCACGCGGCCAAAATCGAGATTCGGCAGACACGCGCGCAGTTCTTCCCGAGCGACGTTGATCTGCGCTTCCGGTGTGCGAGCAACACCCTCTTCTGCGATCTTGCCGCCGATGTACCAGACCCACTCATCACCCAGCTTGCCGGATGTGATCGTCAGCCGCGGTGTGGTCGATGCCGCCACGCAATGCGCGTACAGCGGGCCGGGCACGTTCCGTGCCATCACCATGTGCAGCGGGCGAATCTGCTGGCGAAGCGGAAACGCGAACGGGAGCCGCGACATCAGCCGCTGATTGCCCTGCCCGGCAGCAAACACAACGACACGGGGACGGATGACAACGCCCGAGGCAGGCGCGGCCATCGGAATAGCAACCGACTCCACACTCGATCCGTTGCCGGACGTGAGTTCCAGAATGTTCGCGTACCTGCAATTCTCACCCACCGCGTCCGCGAATGCGTGAAGAATTGAACGAGTCTCGAGCACCGGCTCATCCGCTTGATACACATCGGCCGCATCGCGCAGCAACTCGGGGCGCGATTCCTGCGGCACCCGGTCAACTCCAGCCCGCATCGACGCAGACGCGGCGAACCCCCCAAGACGGCCGAGCAAGCCCGGCGCGGTCCAGAGATACTGGTGTTCGCTGAGAACCTTCACACCGCGCAGATCGACCTCACCCTCGCCTTTCAAGCACGCCCGCCAGATGCCCGGCATCTCCGCGATCGCCTTGCTGGCCGCGGATTGCTGGCCGGTGAGCGCGTATTTGATGCCGCCGTGAATGATCCCCTGGCTGGCGATGGTCTGCCCCGCGCCAAAGGCGTTTGATTCCAGCAGCAGGCACGAGTAGCCCTCTTTGCGAAGCCGCGCGAGTGTCCACAGCCCGGCGATGCCGCCGCCGAAGATGAGAACGTCAACATGCACTTCCGGAGCGCTCACATCGGAGGATAGCAAAACAGAGGCCCGGGCGCAAGCCCGGGCCTCTGTTTGGGGCTCATACCCTCTTGTGTCATGCGTGAATCCGCCCTGCACCGCAACATCTTCGCTCGATCCGCCGACCTCGCCGCGGCGTTCCCGGGGATCATCGTCGGCCCCGGCGATGACTGCGCCGTGGTCCGGACCAGTGGCGGCGAAGAACTACTGCTCAAGGTGGATCAGGTGGTGGAGGGGCGGCACTTCACTTCTGAGACGCCGGTGGACCTGATCGCGCGGAAGGCGATCGCGCGGGCCGTCTCGGACATCGCGGCCATGGGCGGTACCCCCCGCTGGGGCATGGCCAGCGGCGTGCTGCCGCCGGGATATCCACACGCCGATGAACTCTGCACGCGGCTGGCCCACTGGGGACGCGCGTTCGGCGCCCCGCTGGTGGGTGGGGATATTGCGGCGGGACAGGCAGGTTCGCCACTGGTTCTGGGTGCAAGCGTGATCGGTGTTCCACATGGAACACGCGGGGCGGTGCTGCGATCCGGGGCTCGTGTGGGCGATGAGGTGTGGGTGACGGGGAAGATCGGCGGGTCATTCGTGAGCGGGCGGCACCTGACGTTTGAGCCGCGCGTGCGCGAGGGGGCACTGCTGTGCGATACGCTCGGCGCGAACCTGCACGCGATGATGGACATCTCCGACGGGCTTGGCCGCGACGCCGGACGGATGGCCGCGGCGTCCGGCGTGCGGATCGTGATCGAGGCATCACGCGTGCCGCTGCACGCGGAGGCAAAGGACGTCATCATCGCGGCGGCGGATGGCGAGGACTACGAACTGCTGTTCTGCGTGGCGGCCGGTTCCAAGATTGATGCCGCGATCGCCACGCAGATCGGGCGCGTGGTCCCTGGGAACGGGTGCGGATTGGAAATCCGGAATGGGCGTGTGATGGACGCGGGGGAGATGGGGTGGGAGCATTGATTCCGTGGCATGGGCGTCCCGCCCATGTGCATTGGGTGGTCCGCCGCTCCGCGGCGGATTCGGGCCGCGGCGGCCCGAATGCCTTGAAGGGTGAATGCGTCTACATGTCAAACACGAACTTCGGGCGAAGCCCCCGAAACATTGGCTAGAAAGCCCATGCCACAAACAAGAACATGGGCAGGATGCCCATGCCACCGAAACAAGGCAACAATCACCCATGCCGCATCTGACCTTCCGCACCACCAGCGAGGACCAGACCATCGCGCTCGGCGTTGCCCTCGGGCGGCTGCTGCGCTCCGGGGATGTGCTCGGGCTGGATGGCGAGCTGGGCGCGGGCAAGACGCGCCTGGTGTGGGGCATCGCCGAGGGGCTCTCTCTCGATCCCGCGCAGGTTTCCAGTCCGACCTACGTATTGATTCACGAGTACACCGTGCCGCTGGGCGCGACTCCCGGTGAGCAGGCACCGAGCAGATTTGTGGAAACTCCTCTGTATCATGTGGATGCCTACCGGCTCACCGGCCCGGATGATCTGGATTCGCTCGGGTGGGACCGGGTGATGGAGGGCTTCGGTGTCGTGGTGATCGAGTGGTTCGAGCGGATCGCGGATGGGCTTCGGGAGGAACCTTCTTTGGGGCGGGTGCGGATACAGCATGAGCCGGATTCGGCGCGGCGGCTGGACCTGCTCGCACCCCCGAGCTGGAAACTGCGCCCGCAATGGAAGGGCGTGCAGCTGCTCGCGGACCTGACTGGCTCCGGCGGGCTGGCACCCGGGTGGGCGGCGTGTCCGGTGACGGGCAAGCCGGTCAGCCCCGATTCCCCGACGTTCCCCTTTGTTGACGACAAGGCCCGGATGGCCGATCTGGGACGCTGGCTCACAGGGCAGTACATGCTCAGCCGGGAGCTGATGGAAGAGGATCTGTCGGACCCGGATGCATAACAGAGGCCCGGGCGCAAGCCCGGGCACGGCCGCGCAACAATCGTCAGAACTGCCGGGCTTGCGCCCGCGCCTCTGTTTGGACAATCAAACTGATCCCCGTGCCACCGGCCGAAACCACACTATCCTCTGGATACCTATGAGCATGTCATTGACGAGTTTGATCGCACGTCGCCGCATCTTCGTCCTGGCCCGCTGGGCCACGATGTTCACGATCGCGTGCGTTCTTCTGATGGTTTCGGCGCGGGTACTCGGGCAGTCCACGCCGGGCTCAACCACCACACCACCCGCCGCAACGACCCCCGCGGCCCCCAGCACTTCCCCCACCGCGAGTGGGCAGACATCGCTGATGTCGCTCTTTCTCGGCTCGTGGGATTTGTTCACGGTGCTGCTGATCGGCGGATCGCTGGCTGCGTGGACGATCATCATCATCTGCCTGATCGAGGTGCGAAAGTCCAAGATCGCCCCCGAGGAGCCGACGCGAATCATCGACCAGCTCTGCCGCGCCGAGCCGGCCCGGTGGAACGATCTCCGCCAGTTCGTGAACGAAGATGAAGCGCTGATCTGCAAGATCGTTCGGGCCGCGGTGAACACGCCGACCAGCGACAAGAACGCCATGCGCGAGGCGGCGGAACTCGCCGCCAGCGAGGAATCCGCCAAGTGGTTCCGTCGTCTGGAGCCGCTGAACGTGATCGGCAACATGGGTCCGCTGCTCGGCTTGGCCGGAACCGTCTGGGGCATGATCATCGCGTTCGCCGCGCTGGGCGCCAGCGGCGGGCAGGCCAACCCGGCCGTGCTCTCGCTGGGCATCTCTAAGGCCCTCTTCCACACACTGCTGGGGCTGATGCTCGCGGTGCCCTGCCTGCTGGTGTTCGGCTTCTTCCGGCAGATCGTGGACAAGCACTGCACGCGGGTGATGGTGCAGGCCTCGGACCTGGTCGAGTTGCTCCCGTCGGATGCCCGCGTCCGCCTCGGCGCCGCGCCCGCCGCCGGGAACGGAACGCCGCGGGCACCCATGCCGCAGCCGATGCCGCGCCCGGTCGCGGCGCCGCGCTGATCGCATCTTTCTTCTCCTTCGTCACTCCGTCACTCAATCACTTCGTCACTGCTTCCTCCCATGCGACTTCGCCGCTCCATCACATCCCCCCCCACCGCCGAAGCGGTGAACGCCACGCCGCTGATCGACGTGGTGATGTGTCTCATTCTGTTCTTCCTGATCGTGGGGAAGCTCTCGTCGGAGAACGGCCCGCTGGTGCGCCTGCCGCAGACCGGTGTGGGGCAGGATGAGCAGTCGGCGTCTCTGATGATCGTGACCGTGACCAAGCTGATGGAAACCGATCCGAAGGTCGGATGGGGCACCTATGGCGTGGTGGTCCACGCCGACGGCATGCCCCTAGACAACGCCAAGTCGCTGGAATCCGCCGTGCGCGGCAAGCTCGCCGCCAACGCCTCCGCCAGCGTACAGGTGCGGGCGGACAAGGACCTGCTCTGGGCGAACGTCAATCCCGTGCTGGTGGCCATCGGCCAGGGCGGAGCCAAGAGCGTGCGGCTGGCGACGGAGCGACTGCCATGAGCCCCACCACCATACACCCCGCGTCACCCGGGGCGGGCGGAGAGAGCGGCGCACCGACCACGCGCCGCCGCGCTTCGGGCCGCCACATGCGCCGCCGCGATGCCCTGCACAGCTACTCCCTGCACTTCGGCCCGAATATGACGCCGATGGTGGATGTGGTCATGGTGATCCTGATCTTCTTCATGTCCTTCGCCGCGTTCCTCGGCAACGAGTGGTTCCTGCGCGGCGCAATCCCCTTCGACGCCGGGCGCGGCGCGAGCGCCAGCAAGCCCAACGACCCGCTCGCCGTGCCCGAGACCAAGCTGGACGTGGTGCTGGATGTGGACGCCCAGGGCAAGACCGTGGTCACGTTCCTGAGTTTCTCGCGCGTCTCGATGGAGCAGTTCGAGCAGCGGATCGCCGAGTTCCCTCGGAGCGACGCGACGCGAAATATCATCGTGATGCTCCGCCCCACGGGCCGCGTGCCCTACGCCGACACCGTCCGCGCCCACGCGGCGTGCGATAAGGTGGGGATTTATAAGGTGGGGTATGGGGTGAGCAGGTCTGCTGCTCCCTGATCGGCCCAAACACGCTGGGATTTGAGGGCGACGGATATACATCGGCAAAGACTGCGCGGCCAGCGTGCTGCGGGGGCGTTCCGTCTCTCCGGAGGGCCATTCCGGGTCGCCAGAGCACATCAGAACGTTCTCGCCCGGGCGAAAGACGGCGTCAGCGCGACCTCTGACGCCTTCAGCGCGACCTCTGACACCTTCAGCGCGACCTCTGACGCCTTCAGCGCGCCCTCGCACGCCCTCAGCACGGCTTCCGACGCCAATCATGCCCGCCATTTCTCGCCCGCTTTCGGGGGATTCTCCGTCGCCGCCGATCCTTAGATCGCCACGTGCGCCGCTCCGACGCGGGCGCGCACAAGATCGCGGAAGATCGCGTCAGTTGCCGACTTGGACTCAAGTCCTACTTCCCCCGCGCATAAATCACCACCCGATGCCCCTCCGCCACCAGCCCGCGCTCCGCGTACGCGCCACATACGACTCGGTGAGTCTTACAAGGTGAGGATGGAGAGGTCGGCACCCCAGGAGACATGGGCGAATGCCGAGGTTGCGACCTACAATCTTACTGGTAAGATCGCATCTTGAAGGAGCATTTCCATGGAATCGGTCCCGGTCACTCGCCTGTCTTCCAAGGGCCAGCTCGTCATTCCACAGGAAATCCGCGATCGCCTCGGGCTGAAGGAGGGCTGCCGATTCATCGTTCTGGAGAGCAACGGAAATCTGCTTCTCAAAGTGATTGAAAAACCCGACAAAGCGAGGATCGACAAAATCCTCAAGTCATTGCGCAAGCACGCCCGTGACACAGGACTCAAGCCCCGCGATGTCACCACCGCCATCGCCAAGGTTCGCGGCCGGGCGAGGAAGGCGGCGTGAGGATCGTGCTCGACACGAATGTCGTCGTATCAGGTTTCGCGTTTGGCGGAGTTCCCGGGCGCACTCTCGATGCTTGGAAAAACAGCCGAGTCGTTCTCGCTCTCTCGCACGAACTGCTCGTCGAGTATCGCCGAGTCGCGTTCGAGTTGTTTCCCGCAAGAATCCCCGAACTCGTCACGATGCTCCATGAGATGAACACTACCGGAGTGATCGTTGAGCCAGTCACCTCCATTCATCCACTCTGCCGCGACCACGACGACGACAAGTTCCTCACCTGCGCCGCCGCCGCCGGTGCGATCCTCGTCAGCGGCGACAAAGACCTGCTCGCCGCTGACGGTGTGCTTGGCGTGACAGTCTTGACTCCCAGAGCGTTTCTGACTCTGCTGGAAAACCAATCCTGACGACAAAGTCCGGGCTACTACTTCCCCCGCGCATAAATCACCACCCGATGCCCCTCCGCCACCAGCCCGCGCTCGCGGCAGACGCGATCGCGCAGCTCGGCGAGTTCCGGCAGCTCGATGGGCGTGATCTCGCGGGTGTCCACGTTCACCAGCAGCCCCGATGAACTCCGCCCATACGCGAGTTGGTAGTGCGCTGTCTCCGCGTCAAACAACACCTGCTGGATGATCCCCGCCTCCGCGAGCAGCTTGATGGTCCGGTAGATCGTCGCCTTAGAAACTCTGAACCCCGCGATGCGCATCGCGGCCAGCAGCTCATCGGCCTGGAACACGCTCTGCACGCCCCCCATGTCATCACGCCGGATGATCGCGTCCAGAATCTGGGCCCGCTCGGGCGTGTACTTCAGCCCCTCGCTCTTGAGCTTGCGCCGAAACACAGCGCACAGCGGCTCGATGATGCGGATGCCGTTGAGCGTGACTGGTGGTGAGGCGGGGGGGTGCACGGGAGAGGAGTGTAGATGCGGGAGGGAAGTGCTAGCACACGGTAGAAGCACGCAGAGGTCCGCCGAGGTTTCGCAGGGGGTTCGCGGAGAAAGAGAGAAAAGGATGGTTCGCCCTCCCACCTGCATTCCTCCGCGTAACTCTGCGAGCCCCCCGCGCACCTCTGCGTGCATCTCCAATCAGCCACAACCCCTCGCATCTCTACTTTCCCTCCCCACTACACTCCCGCCCATGCACCCTTCCGAGCATTCCCGGGCCGCGCGTCTGGTCGGGCCGTTGGGCCTAATCGCGATCACCATCCTCGGTGCGCTCGCGCTCTCCTGCTTCGGGCTTCCGCCGGGCACGCCGACGCGCATGGGGCCGATCACGCTGATCTATCTGCTGCTCTTCGCCGCGCCGATCGCCGCTGCGTACATCCTCGGCGCATTCGGCCTGGGTCGCCCGCTCGCCGCGCTGCTCGCGCCGCGCTCCGCGCATCGCTTGTGGATCCAGCTCGGCCTCGGCTTGGCGGCGATGCTCTGGCTCAGCCATCTGCTCGGCGTCTTCGGTCTCCTGAGCGGCCCGGGCACGCGTCCGATCATCGTCGGGTGGAGCATCGTCGCGCTGGGCATCGCGCTGCTGGCCGACCAGTTCCTCCGCGGCCCGCTTCGCCCGGAGCGCTGGCCCGTGCTCCCCGCCAGCGCGATGCTCTGGGGCCCGGGCCTCGCGCTCCTGCTCATCGCTGCGGCGAACCCACCCGGCACGCTCTGGAGCTGGACCTCCACCGAGCACGGCGCGTTCGATTCGCTCAGCTACCACCTGCAACTGCCCAAGGAATGGGCCGCGGGAACGCGGCTGTGGCCGACCGACCACAACGTGTACTCGTATCTTCCTTCCTATGTCGAAGCGGCGTACTTGCACGTCGGCACGATGATGATCGGCACGCCCAGCGCGACCGATCCCGTGCAGCGGATGATCGGCGGCGATGGCAACTGGGTCATTTGCTGCCAGTATCTGCACGTCCTGCTCGCCATCGCCGCGGCCCTGCTCACCGCCCGCGCCGGATGGGCGATCGCCAAACGCTGCCAGATCGAAGACCGCGCCGCCCGCGTGCTCGGCGTGCTCGCCGGCGCGTTCACGCTCTGCACGCCGTGGATGATCGTGGTCGCTTCGCTTCCATACAACGAGGCCGGGCTGCTCGCACTCGGCGCGGCGGGCATTTTCATCGCCATCGACGCTGACATCGCCCCGTGGGCACGAGGCAGCGCGGCCGGTCTGGCCGTCGGCGTCGCCTGCGGCTGCAAACCGACCGCGCTCTTCATGGTCGGCCCGGTCGTGGGTCTGCTCCTGCTCGGCTGCGAGACGCCGCGCATGTGGGCGAAGATGATCGGTGCGGGTGTGCTCGCAGGAACTGTCACGATCGCCCCGTGGCTCATTCGCAACTGGTCCGCCTGCGGCAACCCCGTCTTCCCATTCGCATCCCGAGTCTTCGGCAACGGTCACTGGACGGCCGAACAGATCGCACGCCACGCGACCAACCACCACGCGCCGCCGAATACATCGTTCATCGAACGACTCTCACGGCTGTTCAGTGCTGAGTTTGGGATCACGCACACCCAGTGGGGCATCGCGCTGCTCGCACTGGCCATCACACTCGCGGGCGCACTCGCCTGGAAACAGTCACGCCGCCTCGGCACACAACTCGCGCTCGGGCTGGCGGCACAAGCAATCTGCTGGATGGCCCTGACGCACCTGCAATCACGGTTTCTGCTCCCGATGCTGACACCGATCGCGCTGCTGCTCGCGCTCGCGGGGGCCGCGTTGGTGGCATGGGTGGACCGGCCGAAATCTACACGTCCGTCAATATCATCAAGACCCAAGCACCCCGCCGCGCTGCCGATCGCGGCTCTCGCCGTGCTCGCGCTCGCACCCCTCTCGCAGGCCATTCGTTCGTTCTCACTCGTGCTGGAGCAGAACAACTGGCTGCCCAACAACCGGCTGGTGTACGGCGTGGGGACCGCGACGGGCATGGCGATGGACGAGCAGTTCCGGGCCGCGGATGATCGCTCCCGCGCCGAGTTCCTCGACGCGATGGGCCCGATGGTGTATGTCAACATGGTCATTCGCCCGCAAGAAACCCCAAACTCCGGCGTGTTTCTGCTCGGTGATTCCACGCCGCTGTACTTTCTCGGCGCGATCGGCGATCCGAATCCGCGCGACAACTCGCGCAGCGTTGTGCTCTATCACACCACCTGGGACTCCTCGCCGCTGCTCGCATCGCCCGCCCGCCCCGGCGAATCCATGTTCGCCGCGTGGACCAGCTCGCTCCGCACACGCGGCGTGCGCTACGTCCTCGTCAACTACAGCGAACTCGAACGCCTGATCGACAAGAGCCACTACTACGACCCCGGCGTCACCATGGAAAATGTTCAGAAGTGGCTCCGCGCTCCCGAGAGCCGGCTCAATGTGGTGCGGACCTGGCGCAACGCGTTCAGCGAACTCTTCGAGATCCTGCCCGACCCGAACGCGCCCGCACCCGCCAGCACAACCACGGGAACCGCGCGATGACATCCGGAAACGGTCCCACACTCACCACTTCTCCGCCATCGGGCAGCACAGCCCCACGCCGCGGCGTCGGCCGCGTGCTCCGGCTCACCGTGCAAATTCTCGGCTGCGCTATCGGCATCGGCCTGCTCGGCTGGTGCGTCTCCATCGCGCTACGCCCCAGCAACCGTGCGGCACTGAAGCAGCTCCAGACCGCTTCCGCGCTGGACATCGCCCTGCTCATCGGCCTCTCGATCATCGTCCTGCTCGCCTCCGGCGGTGCATTCCGCGAAACGCTCCGTCCCATCAAGCGTCTGCCGATGCTGGATGTGCAGGCGACAAACGTCATCGCCAGTCTGCTCGCGCTGCTCCCCTTCAAGCTCAGCGTCTTTTTTCGCGTGCTCATCCACAACCGCCGCGACGGCGTGCCCGTGCTCACCATCGGCGCGTGGTTCGGCGCGGTCGGCGTTGTCATTCTCTGCGTGCTGCTCCCCATGATCGGCGCCAGCGTCTGGCGCGGCAAGGCCGACGATCTCTGGTTCATCGCCTCCGGCGCCGGAATGCTCGCAATGCTGCTCACCGTCCTGCTCGTGGCCCGCACGTTTCGGAGCGACGCGGGCTGGGCCTGGGCGCAGCGCTTCTACGCCAAGCTCCCGCTTCCTCGCTCGATCGGCGCCGACTCAAAGTTCGCAACCATGTTCTTCGAGAAATCCCACGAGGGCGTGCGGATGCTCGCCGCGCCGCGCGTCGTCTTCGGCTGCGCCTTGCTCCGCGTCATTGACATCGCCGCCCAGGCCGGGCGCATCGCCGTCGCCGCGGCCATCGTCGGCTCGCCGCTGCACTGGGAACAGGCACTGCTCGCCGGATCATCCTTCTTCCTCATCGGCGCGGCCGCCCCCACCGGCGCGCTCGGCGTCCGCGAGGCCGGCACCGCCTCACTGCTCACCAAGTTCCTCCCGGGCATCGCTATGGAAACTTTCGCGACCATCGTGCTGACTGTTACCGCCGTCGAGGCGATCGTCATGATCGTCGGATCGATCGCCGCCGGTGCGTATCTGCGCCCCGATCGGCTGATGCGGGGAAAGTCGAAGTGAAGAGCGTGTGAAAGGAAGAAGGGGCGAAAAGCAGAAGCCAACGTACTTCTCCATTTCCCCCTTTCTCCCCTTACCTTTTCGCCAATACACTCCCCCATGCGTCTCGCCCTCGCCCAGATCAACCCCACCGTCGGCGACATCGCCGGCAACGCCGCGCGGATCGTGCGAGCCATTGAAGAGGCCCGCGCCAAGAGTGCCGATCTGGTCGTCCTCCCCGAGCTCGCGCTCTGCGGCTACCCACCCAAAGACCTGCTCCTTCAGGAAGGATTCGTCAAAGCGTGCGTCAAGGCCGCGCAGGAGATCGGCGAGAAGCACACCGCGGGCATCACCGCGATCTTCGGCCTCCCGCTCCCGGTTGATCCGCACAACCCCGATGCACAAGGCACCGCCATCGCCAACGCGCTGCTGGCGTACCGCGACAACACCTACATCGACTCCTACGACAAACGGCTACTCCCGACGTACGACGTCTTCGATGAGGACCGTTACTTTGTCGCCGGCGATCGGGCCGTCGTCATCGACGTCCCCGTCCGAAGTGGCACGGCTCCTGGTGGC
The DNA here is from genome assembly GCA_043776515.1 of Phycisphaerales bacterium. Taxonomy (GTDB): domain Bacteria; phylum Planctomycetota; class Phycisphaerae; order Phycisphaerales; family UBA1924; genus UBA4658. Next base: position 56,602 of record JAYVRG010000053.1, on the reverse strand, counting down.
ACGGCTCTCCAGAGCCGTGCATGCCGCGTCGGCCTCTCCATCTGCGAAGACCTCTGGCGCGGCGAAGACGCCGGCTTTTCCCATCGCTACCACGGCCGCAAAGACCCCGTCGCCGAACTCTGCGCTCCGCAAGCCGGCGGCAAACCCGGCGCGATGCTCATCATCAACCCCTCCGCCAGCCCCTTTGTCCTCGGCAAGGGCAAACGCCACCGCGACATCCTCATCAAACACGCGAGATCGCACCATGTCTTCGTCGCCGCCGTGAACCAAGTCGGCGGCAATGACGATCTGGTCTTCGACGGCCACGCCGCCGTCTTCGCGCCCGGCGGCGCGCTGCTCGCGGCGGCTCCGGGATTCGTGGAGCATGTTCTGATCGTGGACATTCCCGACACGCGCCCCGACACGCACGACATCCCCGCGCTCCCCGCCGATCCGCTGCTCACCACGTCCGATGAGGCCCTGCTCTTCCACGCCCTCACGCTCGGCATCCGCGACTACTGCCGCAAAACCGGCTTCAAGTCCGTCGTCCTCGGCCTCTCCGGCGGCATCGACTCGGCCGTCTGCGCCGTGCTCGCCGCGGCCGCGCTCGGGCCGAAAAACGTGCTCGGCGTCGCGCTCCCCTCCCGATTCAGTTCCGAAGGTTCCAAGACCGACGCCGCCGATTTGGCCCGCAATCTCGGTATTCCCTTCGAGATGATCCCGATCGAATCCGCGCACGCCGCCATGCTCGGCTCGCTCGCGCCGGTTTTCACTTCGCACGGAAAAGCCGCGTCGGATGTCACCGAGGAAAACCTCCAATCCCGCATCCGCGGCACCATCCTCATGGCCCTCTCCAACAAACTGGGCCACCTGCTGCTCACCACCGGCAACAAGAGCGAGATGGCCGTCGGCTACGCCACCCTCTACGGCGACATGAACGGCGGCCTCGCCGTGCTGAGCGATGTCACCAAGCAATGGGTGTACCGACTGGCACGATGGATGAACGGCGCGGGAATGTCGGATGTGAGATTTCAGATTTCAGATATGAATCACTCCGCACATCCCACATCCCACATCCCACATCCCACATCGCCGAGCCCCTCGACCCCACTCATCCCCGACGCCTCCATCACCAAACCCCCCTCCGCCGAGCTCCGCCCCAATCAAACGGATCAGGACTCGCTCCCGCCGTACGACATGCTCGACGAGATTCTCTCCCGCTACATCGAGCAGCGTCAGCACCCGATGCGCATCGTGCAGGAGACCGGATTCGACGCCGCAATAGTCGCCCGCATCGTGCGGCTGATCGACCTCAGCGAGTTCAAGCGCAAGCAAGCCGCCATCGGCCTCAAAGTCACCGGCCTCGCCTTTGGTTCCGGCCGCAGATTCCCGATCGCGCAGGGGTATCGACCCGAACGTGAGATCAAGTAGCCCCACCGTGCCACGGTTCCGCGTGCCACGGGTTCGCCCGCTGCTCTGAGCGGGCAACCCGTGATGCGCGCGGTGAGCGCACGAATCAATCGGACCCACACACGGGTTGCCGCGAAGCGCGGCGAACCCGTGGCACGCAATCCCAATCACCTCACCCCAACTCACGCCCCCTTCTTCTTCGCCTTGCTCCGCGCCCGCTTCCCGTGCCCGATCACCCCAAGATCAAACAGCACCGCAACCACCACCAGCACAGTCCACATCCCGCCAACGCTCCCATGCTGATGGATCGCCAGGCAATACGCCAGCAGCGTGTACGGCAGAAAGATCAGCGCGAGGATCGGCACCAGCAACCCGTTGAACGGGCTGGAGAACGTGCGGAAACAGGTCTGCACCCAGTCGCTGGTGAGCAGCAGCAGCACGATGACGATGCGGGGCGTGAAGAACGCGATGAGTCCGAGGAGGCAGCCGAGCATGAAACTCTCCAGAATACAAAGCGTAAAACGCAAATCGCAGAGTGAACAAAGCGATTGGCGAATCGCGCGTGATGGTACGCCTGCTCACTGTTTTCGCTTTGCGCTCTGCGCTTTGCGTTTTCCTACATCACCAGCCGCACCACCACCTGCACGATCACCATCGCCTGCACCCCCGCCACCAGATCATCAATCAGAATCCCCCATCCGCCCGGATACCGCTGCCAGCCCCGCGCCGGCCACGCCTTCACGATGTCGCACACTCGAAACGCCACGAACGCCAGCGCGAGCGTGAAGACCAAATGCCAGAACGTCCCCGTCGCAATCGCCGGCAGCGCCAGCAACGGAATCGCCTGCCCCGCCGTCTCATCCGCCACCACCGACCCCGGGTCCTTCTTCCCGAAATACACCTCGGCCCCATCCCCAAACGCGATGCACGCCCACGAGAAGATGAGCAGCACAGCCGCCAGCACACCGTGATAGACAACGCTCGCCAGCACACCATCGCCGCACGGGCGCAGCCCCGAGAGCATCAGCACCCCCGCGATCGCCACCGTCGGCATCGAGCCCCACGTCCCCGAAGCGGGGCGCATCAGCCCCAGCCCGAAGGTGGTGACGAGCGCTTTGCCGGTGTGTGAGAGTGCGGGCATCGGAGTTCCTAAGTCCTAGGTCGAAAAGCGAAATCCAACGCAAACCACTCTGCCTCCACCCAAGACTTCCGACTCTGCACTCCGCCCTCACGTCCCCTTCCCCCGCAGCACCCGCATCCCCCTCGTCACATACGGCACCGCGCTCCACGCCGTCACCGCCACCGTTGCCCACACCATCGCCAGAATGGCGTACCCCGCCGCGTCCCCGGGCGCGTGCCCCTGCTCGCCGCGCACGTTCATCAAAATCAACACCGTCGGCACGCAGATGGATTGCAGGATCATCTTCCACTTCCCGCTCCAGGTTGCGGCGAAGCTCAACCCCCTTCCCTCCACCTCGGCGCGAATGCTCGTCACAAGCAGCTCGCGCGCCAGAATCACCGCCACCATCCACGCCTGCACACCCGTCACGCTCCCCACCGGCGGCGTCGGGCGCCCTGGCAGATGCAGAATCGCCTCGCTCTCGTAGAACGTAAACCCCGGCGAGGCCAGAAACACAAACGCCCCGATCACCAGAAACTTGTCTGCAAACGGGTCCATGATCCGCCCAAACGTGCTGATCGCGTTCCACCGGCGCGCCAGATACCCATCCAGCACATCCGTGATCGCCGCCACGATGAAAATCGCCGCCGCAATCAGCAGCAGCGCATCCGGCCCGCCCCCCGTCACCAGCACCGACTTGTGATACTTGAACGGCGCCAGCACCGCGAAGAACGCCACCGCCAGCAGCACCCGCGCCGCCGTCAGCAGATTCGGCGCGGCCAGCTCCCACCGCGTCGGCTTCACGCCGCTCGCCATCGTCCGCATCGCGGGTGTGTTCGGAACCGGCACGCTCATCGGCCCGATCCTAGTCCGTGGTGCTCATGGCATGGGCGTCCCGCCCATGTTCGTGGCATGGGCTTTCCAGCCCATGTCTTTGTGCCACTGACCCGCGGCTCTGAGGAATGCCATTCAGATAAGCATCTCCTTCTTGGTTTTCAGGCCGAGGGCCTGTACGCCAGTAGCCAGGGGGTCGCCGCGCTTCGCTGCGCAACCCCCGGGAAAGACGCGAGTTTTTCTCGCACTCTGAAAGAGTCCTCGTCGGCTGTGATTGCGGCAACCACCCGGGAAACCCGTTCGTTCGGCTTATCTGAATGGCATTCGCGGCTCTGAGCGGGTCAGTGCCCGTTGCAATCACACTGACCTGTCCAAAGCGACAGGTCAGTGGCACTTCCCATGTGCCTTTTCCCCACCATCTACTACGCAACCCTCAACACCCCGCAAACCACCGCTCCAAATACATAAAAATGTCCTCGGCCGTCAGCACTCCGTTGCAGTCCACATCCGACGAGCGCGTCGAGCACCAGAACCCGCCCGCGCCCGAGCATCCCTCGAACCAATCGTTGATGAACAGAAAAATATCGTTCGCGTCGATGCGCCCGTTCCCATCATGGTCCGCCTTGCACGCCACCCCGCCGGAGCAGAGCAACACCGCGACCGATCCCGCACGCACTTCCGCCACGCTTATGCTCTGCGCCGTCCACTCCCCACCCACGCGCTGCATCATGTCGAACACCGTCGGCACGCCCACCACCTGCACTTGGAAGCGCACCTGCGCCGGGCAGCCGCCAAACCCCGTCTTGGTGTATCGGAACCGATACACATCCACCCAGTTTCCATCCGCCCCATACATGGTCTCCGCCACCCGTGGATCAAGGTTCGCCGTCGCGCCATCCGGCACCACATCCTGCGTCCCGTTCAGCGGACTGGTATCCGGAATCCCATCCACATCCAAGTCCACCGCCCGAAGCAGCGTCACTCCCTGCGCCAGTGCCCGCACCCCACCGATGTCCTGTGCGCTCAGGTTGTTCCCAAACCCATCACCCGAAGCATTCAGCCACCCGTTTGCGCCGGGCGTTGTTTGCAGCAGGCCGCAAAACTGGCTGGCGAGGCCGCCTTGCGCCGGGACATTGCTGACCCCCTGATTCTGGTTACTCACCGTGAGCCCATCTACCCCGCTGATGAGCAGTCGATCAAGGGTTCCCCATGAGTCTCGCTCGCACGCCGCAACAATATTGAACGTCAATGATCGGATTCCAACTCCAACACCCCCCACAACACGGGATTGCACCGCAAAGTTCAGTTGATTGTCAGAAATTACCGACATCTGCGGCGGCCACGGCATGTACCCCTGACCCTGCCGCTCCACGATCCGCATTTCAACCGTTTGCGCGCTCACAGCCGCGGCGAATATCGCACCGGCCAAGCCCGCCAAGATGGATCCGCTTCCGTGGTGCATCGGGTTCACGCTTGCTGTCCGCACCAACATACCCCGCAGATGTGAAAAACTGACACTCGATCATCCATCCACAGTCGGATTGGCCCGGTTGAAGCCACACCTAGCCCACACTATCCTCACCGCCTTCCCAGTTCCCCCGGTTCCGGTCGGTCCTTGATCGGATGGTTTTTGGGGGTGTTGGGCGGCGTGTTCTGGGTGGTTGGGACCGGCTTTGGGGCGGTGGTGAGGGGAGCTTTGCTTGGACGGTCTCATCAGTCCGATCCTCTTGTATGGTGGCTGCATCCTGGGTGCGCTGGGCGTTTGCATGGCCCTGCCGCGCCGGGGCATTAGCCCGCAGATCATCGGTGTCCTGATTGGCGCGCTGGCGCTCGGGCTGGTGCTGGTCGGGCTTGGCGTGAAGGCCGGGCCGGCGGGGCTGCCGAACTTCAACTTCTATCTGTTTGCGTTCATCGCGCTCGGCGCGGCCTTGCGGGTCATCAGCCATCCGCGCCCGGTGTACGCCGCGTTGTACTTCATCCTGACCATCCTCGCCTCGGCCGGCATGTACGTGCTGCTCTCGGCGGAGTTCTTGGCCTTCGCGCTGGTGATCGTGTACGCGGGCGCGATCCTCATCACGTATCTCTTCGTCATTATGCTGGCCACCGAGACGCCCACGGCGGATCAGGTCGAGGCGCTCAGCGAATATGACCGCTACTCGCGCGAGCCGGTGGTTGCAACGGTGGTCGGCTTCATGCTGGTCGCCGCGCTGACGACGCTGATCGGCTCGGGCGTCACCCAGCTCACCCCGCCCACAACCACGACCGCGATGCAGAGCATCGACGACCTTCCCGGTCGCGTGGACGCGGCCCTTCGTTCCGCCGGGCTCATGGACGCGGACGAACACATCGCCATGCTCGGCGATACGCCGCTGATCGACATCGCTCCGGACTCCGGGCGCATCGGCACCGTCACCATCGCGTATGGCGATGGCCTCACCAAGAATCGCATCATCACCACCGAAGACCCCAAGTGGCCCAATGACCTGTTTGTGAGCAATATCGAGGGCGTCGGGTTCACGCTGCTGAAGGACCACCCGGGATCGATCGAAATCGCGGGCGTGGTGCTGCTCATGGCCATGCTCGGCGCGGTGGTGCTGGCGCAGAAGAAGGTGGAGCTGGACGAGCGTGCCAAACTGGCCGCGCAGAACCGCTCGCTCGGCGATGAGTTCACGCCGCAGAACAGCCCGTTGATGGCTCCTTCGCATCAGCCCTCGCCCAGTTCGCGCGAGGCGGACACCCACGGCGCACCTTCCACCTCACCCGTCCACCACGTCGGAGGTGCCGCGTGAACACGCTCTACTTCACGATTGCCCAAGCCGGTTTCCCCGCCCCGATGACGCAGGCCACGCTGTACCACTACCTCGTGGTCTCCGCACTCATGTTCTGCATCGGGCTGATCGGCTTCCTCACGCGGCGCAACCTCATCATCATGTTCCTCTGCACGGAGCTCATGTTCCAGGCGGCGGGGCTCGCCCTGATCGCCTTCAGCCGCTTCCACCTCAACCACACGGGCGAGGCGTTCGTGATCTTCGTTCTCACCGTCGCCGCGGCGGAGGCCGCCCTCGCCCTCGCTCTGGTCGTCCTGCTCTTCAAGCGCAAGGAAACCCTCGACGCATCCTCCTGGATGCAGCTCAAGGGCTAAAACAGAGGCCCAGGCGCAAGCCCGGGCATTTGGCCTTTCACGCCGTTTGGCACTCCCCACCCGACTCCGCCGCGCCACTCCCGGCCCTCGCCCCGAGACCCAGCCACGTGACCGACCTCCTCGCCCACCTACCCAACCTTCTCGCACAGCACGACGCAGCTCCCGCGCACGGCGCGGCGGACATCGCCCACGCCGCACACGCAGCGGCCACCATCGGCGCGCCCGTCGGCCGACTCCCCGAATGGGCGGGCTATCTGCCGCTGCTCCCCCTGCTCGCCTGCGTGCTCTGCGCTCTGTGCGCCATCTTCAAGGTCAAGAGCAAACTCCCCGCGATCATCACGGTCGCGTCCCTCGCAGTCGCGTTCGTCATCGCCTTCCTGACCTATCAGAACACCACGGCAACAGCCGGCGGCCAGCACGGCGTCGTGCATCTGGCGGACTGGATCAACTTCCAGTTCGGCAAAACCGAAGCCCAGTCGGTGGTGGCAAACTTCTCCTTCTACATCGACCCGCTCACCTGCCTGTGGATGCTCTTTGTAACAGGTCTAGCCACGCTCATCGCGCTGTACGCCAGCGAGTACATGAGCCACGACCTCGGGCCCGGCTACTGCCGCTTTTTCGTGGCCTTCAACCTGTTCGTTTTTTCGATGGCTTGCCTGGTGATGGGCGACAATCTGCTGCTGATGTTCCTGGGCTGGGAAGGCGTCGGGCTCTGCTCGTATCTGCTCATCGGGTACTTCTATCAGAAGCCCAGCGCAGTCGCGGCGGGCAAGAAGGCCTTCATCATGAACCGCATCGGCGACCTCGGTCTGTCGATGGGCATCATGCTCACGTTCGTGCAGTTCGGCACGGTTGAGTACGCGCGGCTCTTCCCCGCACTCGAGGGCTATCTGGAATCCGCGCAGCACGGCCACTTCAACGAGATCCCGCTGCTGGTGCAACTCATCCCCGTGCTGTTCACGATCGGCGCGTTCGGCAAGTCCGCCCAGTTCCCACTCTACGTCTGGCTGCCGGACGCCATGGAAGGCCCGACGCCGGTTTCCGCACTCATCCACGCCGCCACCATGGTGACGGCGGGCGTCTATCTCGTCGCCCGCTTCTTCCCCCTGTACCTCTGCGGCGGCACACCCTTCGGGTTCATCGACTCCTCGTCCATGTTCGCCTGGCTCTCGCATGTCTCTGCGCTGGACATCGTCGCGTGGGGTGGCGCGATCACCGCGCTATTGGCCGCCACCATCGGCATGGCCCAGTTCGACATCAAGCGGATCATGGCGTATTCGACCGTCTCGCAGCTCGGCTACATGTTCTGCGGGCTGGGCGTGATGGGCGCGGCGGGCGGCGTCGGCCACGTCTTCACGCACGCCTTTTTCAAGGCCCTGCTGTTCCTCGCCTGCGGCGCGGTCATGCACGGCTTCGCCGGGCAGCTCGATCTCCGCAAGCTCTCGGGGCTGGGCAAGATGCCCGGGTGGAAGGTCGTCACCTTCACAATGCTCGTCGGCTGCATCAATCTCTCTGGCCTTCCATTCATCACCTCGGGCTTCTACTCCAAGGACACCATCCTGGGCGATGCCTTCGCCAACCCGCACACGCACGCCATCGGTTGGATTCTCCTGCTCACCGCCGGGCTGACGGCGTACTACACCTTTCGTGTCTTCTTCCGGGTCTTCATGGGGCCGAAGCACTTCGAGCCCGGCGATGAGGTCCACGCTCACGACGACGAGTCCGGAGCGTCGGCGACGGGGCACGGGCACGACTCACACGGCCATGCCGACCACGGCCACGCGTCCGCCTCGGAGAGCCGGACCACCCATGACTTTCACCCGCACGCCCCCGGCCTGGCAGTCAGCTTGGTTCTCGCGCTGCTCGCTGTCGCCGCGTTTGCCGCGATTCCTTTGGTGCTCCAACTCGACAACGAGCACTGGGTCGGTCACATGGTGCTGACATCCACCGCGGGCGCAGCACCACCGCACTCAGCACACACCTTGTTCCTCGGACAAGATGCCCACACCGCGATGCAGATCATCTCCGGCATCGTCGCGCTCCTCGGCATCACCGTCGCCTGGTGGCTGCACCTCGCCGGGCGCACCTCCGCCGCCACCAGCCGCGCCGATGCCCTGCTCCCCATGCTCGGCCCGATCCCCAGGTGGGCCCAGAACAAGTGGTACGTGGACGAGTTCTACGACTGGACCATCGTCAAACCGCTCCGCGTGCTCAGCCACATCTTCCATCTCTTCGACAAACTCCTTGTGGACGGACTGGTGAACCTCGCCGGCCTGCTGCCCAGGGGCGCGGGCCACATGGTTCGCAAGCAGCAGACGGGCGTGCTGCACGACTACGCCGTCAGCATGGCCGCGGGCATCACGCTCGTGCTGCTGGTGGTCATTCTCTTCAAGGGGGGCGTGGTCTGAATGGAAATCTCCGAACTCATGCAGCTTCCGTACTCGCTCTCAGTAGGGATCCTCATCCCGCTGGTCTTCGCCGCGCTGATCGCGGTCTCACCCGCCAACAACGGCAAGCGCATCCGCGCTCTCGCGCTCATCGGCACGCTGATTCCGATCCTCTGGTACGGCCTGCAGTTCGCCATTTTCGACTGGGCACGCGGTAACTTTGATGTCAACTCCGGCACCACCTCCTGGTTCCCGCAAATCGGCCTGAAGTTCTCCTTCGGCATGGACACCATCTCCATGCTACTGGTCGGCCTCACCGTCCTGCTCGGCCCCATCTGCGTGCTCTGCTCATACACCGCCATCACCGAGCGGCTGAAGACCTACTACTCCTGGCTGCTCATCCTGCAAGCGGCGATGACCGGCGTCTTCCTCGCCCGCGACCTCATCCTCTTCTACACCTTCTTCGAGTTCACACTCGTTCCCCTCTACATCCTCATCAACCTGTACGGTTCCACGAATCGCAAGCAGGCCGCCACGAAGTTTTTTCTCTTCACCTTCACCGGCTCCATCATCGCCCTCACGGGCCTGCTGTACGTCGCCTTCCAGCACCAGAACGCAACGCATATCTGGTCCTTCGATATCAAGGTGCTTGAGCAATACGCCCACACCATGTCCTTCCACGAGCAGAAGTGGGTCTTCTGGGCCTTGCTCGCCGGGTTCGCCGTGAAGGTGCCGCTCTTCCCCGTACACACCTGGCTGCCACTGGCGCACACCGAGGCGCCGACCGCTGGCTCGGTCATCCTCGCGGGCGTGCTGCTCAAGCTCGGCACCTACGGCATCCTGCGGTTCGTGCTGGGCTTCTGCCCCGCCGCCTGCACCTACTACGCCCCCACGCTCGCCGTGCTCTCCATCATCGGCATCGTGTACGCGGGGCTGATCTGCTGGGTGCAGACGGATGTCAAGAAGCTCGTCGCGTACTCATCGGTCAGCCACCTGGGCTACTGCGTGCTCGGCCTCTTCGCGCTGAACTCCGTGGGAATCTCCGGGTCGATTCTGTACATGATCAACCACGGCCTGTCCACCGGGGCGCTTTTCCTCCTGATCGGCATGATGTACGAGCGCTACCACACCCGCTCGCTGAAGGAGATCGGCGGGCTGGCCCACGTCATGCCGGTATGGGCCTCGTTCATGGTTTTTTTCGCCATGGCCTCCGTAGGGCTGCCCGGCCTGAACGGCTTCATCTCCGAACTCTTCTGCATGCTCGGAACCTTCCAGGCCAGCGGCCTGCACTGGAAGACCGGCGTCGGGCTGGAAGTTCTTCCCGGCGCGACGTGGGGCGAGCTCGGCCCCTGGTTCGCGCTCGCCGCGGGCTCGGGCGTCATCATCACCGCGATGTATCTGCTCTACATGCTCGGCAAGATCGTGTGGGGGCCGCTGATGGAGCCGGGTGGGCACGATCACGGCCTCGCTCACGGTGCCGCGCATCCCGCTGGCTCGGAGAGCCAGCCCACCCTTCCCAAAGACCTGAGCCGCCGCGAGATCAGCATTCTTCTGCCGCTGGCAATCCTCTGCCTCGTTCTGGGCGTGTATCCGACGCCAATCCTCCGCGTGCTGGAGCTTCCCGCGCAGACGATCACCGAGAACATCAATAAATACGGGCGGACCCCGGCCTATCTCCCAGCGGATCATCCGCGCTATGTCGCCGGGCCGGAGTTCGATACGATTCAGGACAAGATGCGCCGCCGCGCCGAGCAGGCCGCGCCGGCAACAACGCCCCACGCTCCAGAACACGCCCCCGACCATGCCACGCCGGAGGGCAAGCACTAAATGGACTCCAAGCTCACACTTCTCTGGCCCGAGATCGCCTTGTTCATCACCACCTGCTTCGTGATGATCCTCGGCCAATCCAAGCACAAGGACTCGCGCAACCTCGCCCCGTGGCTGTGCGCCTTCGGGCTGTGCGTCAGCGGCTTCCTCGCGTGGTACTTCCGAGCCGTCACCGTGCAGACCTCGCTCCCGCACCTGCCGTATTTCGGCAAGATGATCGTCGCGCTCGTCGGCCTCGCCATGCTCCCCATGATGGCCGGAACCGCCGATAGCGACTTGGAACGCGCCGTCTCGCGCGGCAAGCCCTTCGACGCGCTCCGCTCCACACGCGGCGAGTTCTACTCCTTCTTCCTCTTCTCCCTCTCCGGGCTGATGCTCTGCGCCTCCGCCGATGATCTGATCTTTCTCTTCCTTGCCCTCGAGCTCACCTCGCTCCCCACGTACGTCATGGTCGCCCTCTCCACCGCACGCAACCGCTCCATGGAAGCGGGCGTGAAGTACTTCTTCCTGGGCGCGATGGGCGCGGCCGTCTTCCTCTACGGTTTCGCCCTCATCTACGGCGCATCCGGCTCCACCCACTTTGACGCCATCTCGCGCGTCTTCGCCTCGCAGGTCGCCAATGGCGGGCTGAACACCATGGCCCTGCTGGGCATCGTCCTCGCCGTGCTGGGTGTCTGCTTCAAGATCGCCGCCGTGCCGATGCACTTCTACACGCCCGATGTGTATCAGGGCTCCTCGGCGAGCGTCGCCGGGTTTCTGGCCTTCGTCCCCAAGGCGGCGGGGTTCTTTGCCATTCTGCTGCTCTGCTCACTAGTGGGTTGGAAGTTTGTCGGGCCGGATCCCGCTCTGCACAACTCGCTCCCCGGCGCGCTCCGCACCACGCTCTGGGTGATCGCCGCGATCACCATGACCACCGGCAACGTGCTGGCCATCATGCAGCACAGCGTGAAACGCATCCTCGCGTATTCCTCCATCGCGCACTCTGGGTACATGCTCGTGGGCGTTCTCGCCGGCCCCGGCGATGCGCACGCACCGTTCACGCGAAACGGCATCGCGGCCGTGCTCTTCTACCTCGCCTCGTACGCCATCATGACCCTCGGCGGCTTCGCCGTGCTCGCCTCGTTGCAGCGCAAGAAGGCCGACGGCTCCGTTGAAGAGGCCGACGACATCGACGATCTCCGCGGCCTCGCGCTCACGCGCCCGCTGCTCGGGTGGACGATGGTGCTCTCTTCGATGGGCCTGCTCGGTCTGCCGCCGCTGCTGGGCTTCCTGGGCAAGGTGCCGCTGTTCACGGCGGGCGTGGGCTCCGGAGAGATCGCGCTGGTCATCGTGCTGGGCATCAACAGCGCCATCGCGGCGTACTACTACCTGCGTCTGGCGTACACCTGCTTCATCGAGCAGCCCGAGTCGCTCCCGAGCGCGCCGATCATCGAGCCCTCCGAGTTCTACAAGGCCCGCCGCCTCACCGGCGTGCTGAGCATGGCGGGCGTCGTCCTGCTCGCACTTGGCGCCGGATACCTCGCGGACCTCGCGCAGATCGGCGGCACCTTCTCCCCCGTGCGCGGCTTCCGCACCCACACGCCCGGCGCGCCCGATGCCATCATCGAACCCGCCGACGCATCGCCGGTGGCCCCAACCGAGAAGATGCCAGAGCCGAACGGCTGATACCAATCGGACAAAGAACACACGCCCGGGATGTGCGAGTCCGTGTCTACTCGGGGAGCGAATCCCGCGGATACTCCGCGGTCGCGCGGATCACCTCGGTGCTGGCAACGCCACACCCTGCTTCACCTGCACATCCGGCTTCCAGCTCGTCCAGTCGCGGCGCGTCGCCTCTACGATGCGCTCTGCGGTGCGGACGTTCACAAAGCCCGCCGTCGCGTCGATCTCCGGCTGCGTGCCGGTGCGAACCGCGTCCAGGAAGGCCTTGATCTCCATCAGGATCGGCTCGGCCTCTTCCACGACCAGATTCTCGATGTTCACCAGTTCCTGCCACTTCAGGTCCGTCAGGTCCGCGCCCTTGCGGAGCTGGTCGCGCACCTCGTGCATCTGCGATTCATTGGCCGTTCGCCGGATGACCTGCCCCTTCTTGGCGGCGTAGTCGATCTTGATGTACGCGTTCTCGCCGGTGATCCGCGTCACGCGCTCGGTTTTGAGCGCCAGCCGGCTCGCCGTGATGTTCGCCACACACCGCCCGCTCGCGCCGTTGGGTCCGCCGTTCCACACCAAGCGCGCGTTGCAGAAGTCCTCGTGCTTGGTGATGACGGGCACGCCGCTGGCGTGGATCTCGTCCGGCTCGTGGCCACCCATGAGCATGAGCACCACATCCAGATCGTGGATCATCATGTCCATCACCACGCCGACATCCACCGAGCGAAACGTCATCGGGCTGACGCGATGCACCTCGATGAATCGCGGGATGATCGGCATGTTGGCCTGCTGCTCCTGGCGCAGGGCACGCATGATCGGGTTGAACCGCTCGATATGGCCGACCATCAGCACGCCGCGCGAGCGATCCGCCGCGGACTTGATCGCCTGCGCATCCTCCACGCTCCCCGCCAAGGGCTTCTCCACCAGGCAGGAAACATCCGCCGCTAGGCAGGCCAGCGCGGCCTCCTTATGCCCCATCGTCGGCACCGCGATCGAGACACAATCCACACCCGCATTCAGCAGATTCTCCACACTGTGGAAGTGCCGGCACCCCCACTGCTCCGCCACATCGCCCGCGCGCTCGGAGTTCTGATCCACCACGCCGACAAGTTCCGTGTCCGGAAGCTGGGCGTACACCCGCGCGTGGTGGCGACCCATGCGCCCCACGCCGATCACGCCGCAGCGCAGCGGGCGCGAGCCCAGCCCGCGGCGGCGCGGCAGTTGCTTGCTCGAACTCGAGTCTTTGGGCGTGGGTGTGCTCATGGAAATCTCAAAGGGTTTCGGGCGATTGAATCCGAGTTGCTTCGCCGCTTCGGTTCTATTTCGCCGCTTCGCTCATGGCCGCGGCGAACACCTGCTTGCCCTGCAAGCCGACAAACTTCTTGGCCACCTGCCCGCCCTTGAACAGGATCACCGTCGGGATCGCGCTGATGCCGAACTGCACGGCGGTGTTGCGGTTGCTGTCCGTATCCATCTTGCCGACCTTGACCTTGCCCTCGAACTCATCGGCCAGGGCGTCGATGGTCGGGCCGAGCATCTTGCACGGCTGACACCACTCGGCCCAGAAATCGACGAGCACGGGAGTGCTGGAATCGAGAACCTCTTGCTTGAAGTTGCCATCGGTAAATGTCTTGGTATGTGCGCCTGCCATGGGTATTCCTTTCCTGTCAGATTTCACCATCCGTGGGGGCGGATTGTACGCCCCGTCCCGGGTACCGCCACGCTCCGACGTGGCAGGTCTCCACTCTTGGATGCCGCCAAGACCCAAACGTATCGAGATTTGTCGATATTACGCAGACACCCACCCGCTGGCTGGGAGGGGTTCTCTCAGGCCCGATTACCAGTTCATGCGCCAAACCAAGCGCGTAGAATCCTGCATGTCATCCGCCGCCGTATTCCGAGTGCGCCTGCTGCTCAGCCCGCCAGCGAGGATGGGTTTGTCGTGACCAGCCCCGACCTTCCAGAACTGCTGACCGAGGGCGATAGTGCCGCCGAGGCGCTCGCGAATGTCCCCGATGCCCTCGCGGCGGTCCGCGAGTTGTACGTAGACATGGGCCGGTAATCGCTTATTTCTCGGATCGCAGCAGTGCCACATGCTCGCGCACATCATGCACCCGGAAGATGCTCGCTCCCGCGCGCCGATGCTTCTCGCTCAGCTCCAGCGTCGGCCCGAGCCGCTCGCGCGCCATCGCATCCATGCTCATACCCGCGTACGCGGCCGTGAAACTCTTGCGCGACAAGCCACTGAGCACCGGAAACCCGAGCGCCACGATCTCGCCCGTGCGCTCGATGAGTTCCAGATTCTGCGCCACGCCTTTGCCGAAGCCCAGACCGGGATCGAGCACAATCGCCTGTCGATCAACACCCGCGCGAATCGCGGCCGCCGCGCGCTCCGCGAGAAACCGCTTCACGCACTCCACCACGCCTCCCACATACTCCGGCTCTTTGTCGTAGCGATGCGAGAACACATCCGTTCCCGGCTGGCGCAGGCGGTGCATGAGCACAATCCCCACGCCGCGCGACGCGGCCAGCGCAAACATCCGCTCATCATCCCGCCCCGCCGAGACATCGTTGATCGCATCCGCGCCCGCGTTGATCGCCGCTTCCGCCACACCCGCGAGCGTGGTATCCACGGACACAATCACCGCCGCGACTCTTCGACGTATTTCGCGGATCACCGGCACCACCCGTCGAATCTGCTCGTGCTCATCCACTCGCGCCGCGCCCGGGCGCGTCGATTCGCCGCCAACATCCAGCACCGCCGCGCCATCGGCCACCATCCGCACCGCGGCGCGGATCGCCGCGTCAGCCGTGAACGTCTCGCCACCATCTGAAAACGAATCCGGCGTGACATTCACAATCCCCATCACCCGCGCGGCATCCAGCGCGAGCACGCGCACGTGTCCCACCTTCCAGCATCGTGCCGCATTGGTCATGCCAAGATCGTTGCTTGCCACCTATGCACAGGCGCGTGCCACGCGGATAGCACATGAACTGCGCATGAACTCCACGATCCTTTCTCTCTTCCCTCCTCGAACCTCGGCGTGGCCCCTGCGCACCTCTGCGTGCGTTTGGATGTTCGGGGCGAATACGCCCCGGCTCACTTCTCACAATCCAAAAATAAAAGAGGGGCCGCGGCACGTTGCCAGCGACCCCTCGGGGGGGGGGGTGCGGATGAATATGAAACCAGTATACCGTCAGAACTTGGGCTGTCCAGCCCCATTGTCCTGCTTGCCCTTGGCCGGGGCGTCGCCGCCGTTGGCTTCCATCGCCTTCTGGGCTTCCATCCCCAAGAAAACCCCAGTCTTGATGACGGGTGCCGGGATCACCATCGTGAACCGGAGCGAGCCATCTTTGGAGGAGAGCCCACCCGCGATCGGGGGCAGTTTCTCGGGGATTTTGTCGGCCGGAACGGTCATTCCGGCCATGGCCGCGAAGGGCAGGGCGAGGTCCAGGATGCCCTTGGTGCCGATGTACATCTCGCCGATGCGGTCCTTGGGAAGCATCGCTTGCGACTGCTTGAGCATCGAATCAGCCGACAGGTTTTCCCCCTTTTCGGCACTCAGCGCTTTGGTCATCAGCTCGGTGTTCTTGGCATAAGTCGAGTAGACCCCGCTCTGGCCCTTGGCCACGTATCCGACGGGCGAGCCCTGCGGGCCGAACATGAAGGGCATGGCCTGGGCCATTTCGGCGGGCATCTCGCCGCCGTCTGCCGCCTCAAACTTGGTCTCCCAGGCGTCGATGCTGGTCTCACCCGCCTTGGAGGCGCCCTCGATGTACTTGGTCTTGTAGGTCACGCTCTCGACCTTCTGGCCGTCCATCGCGATCAAGTTTTCCTTGAAGGACTTGAGCGCGGCGGCCGGATCCTTGGACTGCGTGAAGACCACCGTGTTCGTGAGCAACCCCGCGAAGACACCGCCGACGGGGAAACCGATCGTCGCGCCCATGCCGTCGGTCGTGTCCATCATCTTGGTCGCGGCGGCTTTCGCCTTGTCGCCGCCGGGGAGTTCGGCGCGGCCGATGATGTCCTTCATCATCGTGCGGATGCCGGGCGTGTTCATGTCCATCGCTCCGGCCCAGAGGTAGTTGCCGCTGGGGAGTTTGTTCATCAGCGCGGCGGCGTTGCCCTTGCCCGCAAAGACCTTGGCCAGATACGACTCGCTCTTGAACGCGCCGTTGGCTTCCATGGTGATGCCGGAAGAGCCGAACTTGAAGCCGCTTACGATCACCTGCGTGTCGCGCGCGATCGTCTCGCCGATCCACTTGGCGACCACGAGGTTCTTCTCCTGCGCCTCCTGACCGACGGCCTCCAGCTGGTCCTTCGCCTGCTTCTCCATCTCCTTGATGCCCTTCTCGGCGATAGGGCGGAGGCGGTCCATGTTCACGATGGCCATGATGTCCAGCGAATCGGTGAGTTCCTCGCCGGACTTGCCCATGCGGGCTTTGAGGGAGGTGGCCGCGTCGGACTTGCCGGTGAACTTCTCGACCAGTTCCCTGTCGGTGCCCATGACGGCGTAGCCATCACCGAGCAGCTTGGAAAACGCGTCTTCACCATCGGGCGTGGCGAAGGTATCGAGCTTGCCCTCACCGGCGGGCTTGGCACCGAAGTTGCCCAGGAAGTCCTCGTACTTGGTGACGGGGATTAGCACGACCATGCGCTCCAGGCCCTGCTGCAGCGCGGCCATGTCGTCGCCCTCATCCGCGTCGGCGTCCTTCTTGGCGTCGGCCTTGGCATCCTTCTTGACGTCGGCGGGCTTGTCTTTCGGGCCATAGATCACGATCGCGATGGACTTGCTGGTATCAATCCCGCCGCCCATGCCGGACATGGAGAGCAGATCATCCACGGTCATCATCGGGATGGGCGAATCCACCGCCGTGGCGAGGGACGCGAGATTCTTCTGCAGCGTCTGCGGCGAGGGAATCACCACCGAGATCATGGCGTTCTCCGGCAGCTTCTCGACCACCGGCGGCACGGCCATCGCCGCCGAGAGAGCCAGTGTCATTCCACAGACCGCAACCAAACCCTGTACGCGCTTCATGGTCAATCCTTTATAGTGCTGCCAGCGACGAATCCCGTGATGACGCTGAGAGCAGTGCTTCGCTTGCTGGTTCGGAATCCCCTTTCGGACATTCCGATGTTCAACCCAATCCCCGAACGGCCTGAATCAGTGCGCCCATCACCCCAACTGGAGGCCGATTGGCGGCCGAGTATACCTGTGTAACGAGCGGGGAACGAACGCCGCTTGGCCGCGGCGGATGGCCGCCGCGCCGGTACGCTCAGATATCCCCCGGCACACATCCGGCTTCCAGTAGCAAATCGCGTCAGAGAGGTGGACCCCATGCACACACGTAGAACCCTGCAAATGCTGATGTTTGTGTCGCCACTGGCCGCGTGTGCGGGGGTGGGGCTGGCTGGTGATGAGCCGAAACCGAGTACGCCCGCACCGGCAACAACCGGACCTGCGGGATCGGATGCGAAGGCCGCGCCGGACGCGGACAAGGATCGCGAGCGGACGCTCCTGGACATCGCGCAGCGATACGGCACGTTCCGGCTCGCCAGCCCGACGCCAGCGTGGGCGATCGCTTCCTGCCGCGTTGTCACCCCGGGCGAGATCACCGGCGTTCCCAGCCGCTCCGACGACCAGCGCACCCACGGAAGCAAGATTTACAAACTCTGGGTCTCGGACTTCGACGCGTACATGCGGCTCTCCGGATTGGACCCGCGCAACGACAAACCGCCCGTTATCGAACCCGCCGCGGGCGCGAAGTTGAGCATCATCGCGCCGATTGGGCTGACACTCGTGAAAGAAACATTCGAGTCGATCGAGGTACCCAAGACTGAAGAGCCGAAGCCGAACCCGTATCGACGCGATCTGGTCGTCGATGGCGATCACGCCTTTCGCCAAGGCGCGCCCGCTGAACTCTTCATCATGACCAAACTCGATCCGAAAACTCCGGACACCGACATCGGCTGGATCTACGCCGTGGTCTCCACCGACCGCAAGACGGTGCTGCGCTCCGGACGCATCGAGTCGTGTATGGGCTGCCACGCGCAGACAACCCGCGATCGTTTGTACGGACCGGAGCGCACATGGCCGAAGGACAAGGATGGGAAGACCATGCTGCCGATTGTGAGGCCGGTGAGTACGAAAAACCACACGGCGCCTTTGCCAGCCGAAGTCAAGAAGGATGAGCCCGGCACACCGACGCCGCCAGCGCCGGCCGCGAAACCCTGACTTCTGCCTTTGAGCCCAAAGGGCTCAAAGGCAACGCGCTCGGGACGCCGCACGCTTGCCAACTCACGAACTCATCAACTCATCACTTCTTCTCTTCACCACTCCGTCACTTCGTCACTTCGCCACTCACTCACTCCGTCACTTCCCGCTTCCCGTTCCAGCCCTTCACACGCGTCTCCACCTTGAACGGCGGCTGCTCGTCGCCGTCCTCATCTCCATCATCGCCATCCTCATCCGACGCTTCCTCATCTGAATCCTCCAGCTCATCGGTCGCCTTGCGCGAGGACTCTTCGAGCGACTCTCGAAGGTTGCCGTCGTTCACGATGCTCTGGGCCTGCTCTAATGTCGCCGCGATCGGCTTGGATGGATTTTTCTCCGCGGCCGCCGCGTCCGCCGCGGCCTGGGCCTTCATGGCGTGCCATTCCTCCAGCGTCATGGTCACGCTGCGAGCAACGGTGCCGTTGTGGGCACCGAGGATTCCGGCCTCGCCCATCAGCTCGATGAGCCGACCCGCGCGGGTGAACCCAATGCCGAAGCGGCGCTGCAACAGGGAAACGCTGCCGCGCTTGGCCTCCAGCACCACTTCCACCGCCTGATCGAAGAGCTCGTCGCTCTGGGCGTTCTCCAGCCCACGCATGTTCAGCTCGCCGCCCTGCATCGCGCCCTCTTCGTCGGACTCGGTGGCATTGGCGGACTTGAGCTGCATGAGCGATCGCTCGAAGGTCGGGCTGGCGACATCGCGCATGAACTTGACGACCCGCCGGATTTCCTTGTCGTCCACCAGCGTGCCCTGCGAGCGGGTGAGCTTGCTGCTCTTGGGGGAGAGATAGAGCATGTCGCCCTGGCCCAGCAGCAGTTCGCCGCCCTTCTGGTCCAGCACGATCCGCGAGTCCATGCCGCTGGCCACCTTGAAGCAGCAGCGCGCCGGCATGTTGGACTTGATAAGCCCCGTCACGACGTTCGCCTGCGGACGCTGCGTCGCCAGAATCAGGTGCATCCCCACGGCGCGGGCCTTCTGGGCGATGCGGACGATCGAGTGCTCGACCTCCTTGTTGGTCATCATCAGGTCGGCGAGTTCGTCGATGACAAACACCATGTACGGAAGCTTGCGCGGGATTCTCGCTTCCTCTTCCGGGCTTTTGAAGTGGAAACGCTCGCGCAGCTCCTCCCAGGTCAGATCGTTGTACGAGCCGATATTCTGGCAGCCCGCCTCGGCGAGCAGCTCGTAGCGCTCGTCCATCTTGTTCACGGCCCACTCAAGTATCGCCGCGGCCTTGCCCATCTCCGTCACCACCGGGCACATCAGGTGCGGGATGTCCTTGAACTGGCTCATCTCCACCATCTTCGGATCCACCAGCACGAGCTTGAGCTCATTGGGCTTCTTGGTATACAGGAAGCTCATGATGATGGTGTTCATGCACACCGACTTGCCCGAGCCGGTGGTGCCGGCGATGAGCATGTGCGGCATCTTGGCGAGGTCCTCAATCATCGGCTCGCCGCTGGCGTCCTTGCCCAGGAACATCGGAAGCCGCATGCCGCTATAGACCTCGGCCTTGGTCATCAGCTCCTTGAGCCGGACCTTCTCCTTCTGGGCGTTGGGAACCTCCACGCCGACGGTATCGCGGCCCGCCATGTTGGGCACGATGCGGATGTTGATCGCCTTGAGCGCGCGGGCCAGATCGCTGCTCACCGCGCTCAGGGCCGACACCTTTGTGCCAGGGGCCAGACGCAGCTCATACAGCGTGATGACCGGGCCGCTCTCCACGCCGACAACCTCGCCCTCAATGCGATACTCGCGGAGGGCACGCTCCAGCGCCTCGGCCTGCTCGCGGACGTAGGTCTCCATCGTCTGACTGAAGTTGGTCTCGGGCTCTTCCAGCAGATCGAGCCCGGGGAACTTGTATCCCTCCAGCTCGGCAGTGTTCTGGATGTCGCGGAGGTCCGCGTCGGTCGCGCTGCGCTTCTCATCGCCCGCAAACCGCACGGGGAGCTTGGCGATCTTGGCGCGCAGCTCATCGGGAGAAAACGGCTTGCTCCGTGCCACGGGCGTCCCGCCCGTGTTCTTCTCTTCTTCCTCCCCACCCTCATCCATCTCCGCCGCGATTTCAGAATCATCATCTTCATCATCATCCCCACCACCCGCCGCCGCCGCGGTCAGGCCGCCCGCGCTCCGATCGAACATGTCATCAAAGCCCTCGGTCGCGCCGATGCCGCCGGCATTCGGGTCGATCTTGGTCGTGGCCCGCGCCGTGGCGAGCTTCTGCCTGGCGTTGGCCCTCAGCCCCATCTCGCCGGCGCGGATGTTGGTCAGATGCTCATCATCATCTATATCCGTCACGCGCACGCCCGCGGCACGGCGGGCCTCGATCTCCTCAAGCTCCTCGGCTCGCATCTGCTTGATCGCGGCCCGCTTCTCGGCGAATGTCCGGGCCGTGGCCAGCGCGGCCATCCCGGTGTGGCGTGCCCCTGTATAAAGCACTCGCCCCGTCCACATCGCAAACAGCAACGCCCACACATCCAGCGTCACCGTCGCCGCGACCACCAGCCCCAGCAGCAGCCAGAGCACCGTGCCGAAGGTATTAAATCGGAAGACTAGTTCATGCACGCCGACCGAGCCGATCACGCCGCCGGGCAGGTTCGGCACCGGCCCGCTCCCGGGAATGATGAGCGCCTGCACGCAAGAGAGCACCGTCGCGAGCAGAAGCCCGCCGAGAATGCGAACCGGAACGTGCGAGACTTGGCGACCCAGCGCGGTGAGAATCAGCCACGTCGCGCTCAGCCCCATGAGCACCCACATGCCGACGCCAAAGACGCTATACAGCCCGTGCGCCGCGGCCGCGCCGGCCAGCCCGCACAGGTTCGCCGCCGGATGATTCTCCGGCACATGGTGCGCCGTCGGCCAGTCCGATGCGCTATAGCTGATGAGCGCGATGGCGAGGAAGACCCACGCCAAAAACGCGGCCACCCAGCCGATGCGCATCCACATCAACTCGCGATGCACGGCGGGATCAAAGGGAGCGCCCCTTCCATCACCATCGCTCGCCCGACTCCTGCGAGCGGGCTTGCTGTCCGTGGTTTCTTCGTCCGCCGCGCGCGACTTCGACCGGGCCGCGCCGGCCCGCATAATGGTGCCTTCGGTAATCACGACGGTTCAATCGGCAAGGGGGTGCGCGGCGCGATACAGAATTGCACTTTGGCTCCAAACAGTTTCCAAATGACCCGCTATCCTGCCCACCATGCATACCGCCACCGAGCAAATCCTGCGCTGCGACCTCCGCATTCTTCCCCTGGACCCGCGCGTGCAGCCGCCCGCGTATCAGTCCGAACTGGCCGCGGGAATGGACATCGCCGCCTTCCTTCCAGACTCCCCGGACGGGCTCACCATCGCTCCCATCACGCAAGGCGGATTCGTGGTCATGGTTCCGACCGGATTCTCGATGGCGATCCCGCCCGGGTTTGAGGCCCAGGTGCGCCCGCGCTCCGGGCTGGCCTCCAAGTTCGCCGTCACGCTCCCCAACTCACCGGGCACCATCGACGCGGACTATCGCGGCGAGGTGCGGGTGCCGCTGATCAACCTCGGGCGCGAGCCGTATGTCCTCAAGCACGGGGCTCGCATCGCGCAGATGGTCATCTCACCGGTCGCCCGGGCCCAGGTGATGCTGGTCGCCTCGCTGGACGACACCACCCGCGGCGAGCGCGGCTTCGGTTCCACCGGCGGACATTGATTCCGGTTTGCAAAAATAAAACGACCGCGAGCACCCATGCTCGCGGCCGTATCTATTGATGCGTCATGTTCGTGGAATCGGCTCAGCAGCCGCCCGCGAACCAGTTGCCCAGAAAGTCGAAGATGTTCTGCACGGTCAGGGCTCCCGGTGCGCCGGTGCCGCCGACGTTCGCAAAGGGGCTGCCGCCGAACCAGTCGGTCAGGAAGTTGAAGATATCCGACACGGTGATGCCGCTGGCCTTGTTGTAGTCGGCATAGCAGCAGGGCGCGTTCGAGACCGCGCCGGTGTTGCAGACAGTGCCGAGCACGAAGGCCGCGCCCGCCACTTGTCCACCGATGAGCGAGTTGGTGCAATCCACCGCCGTCGCAATGGTCGTGTTGCACGTCGCGCCGCGGCAGCACAGGCCAGCCGCGCCGCCGCACGGGCTGGGGGTGCAGGTGCCGCCGTCGGTGTAGGTGCCCGTGCAGTTTGCGGCGTCGGTCACAGAGCAGGTGGTGGCGACGCAGCAGGAGCCGGTGGTGCTCACCAGGTTGATCGTCAGCGAGTAGTTGCCGACAGCCCCGTTGAAGCCGGCGACGCGGATGTAGTACAGCGTTCCCTGCGTCAGCGTGATCGTCGGGATGTGCGAGCCAAGCCCGCTCGAACCCGGAATGACTGTGGCACATGTAAGGTTGCCGGTGCCGGACGTCGAGTCGTCATTGCAGTCCAGCAGGTTCGCGTTGCTCACCGGACAACCGCTGTGGACTGAGAGAATGGTGTCCAGCGTTGAGCCGCAGGTGTGCAGGTCATACACGGCGGTGGCCGGAGCGGTGAACTTCCAGAACACATCCAGCGCGATGCCCGTGCTGAAGGTCGTCTGCGTGCAGAAGCCGGTGCCAGTCTGCGTGACCGCGACCGAGTTGGTCGCGCCAACATTCGAGCCAGTCACCGTGGTGCCAACCGTCAGCACCAGCGTCGTGGTCTGGCACTCATCAGATGTGTAGCACGGATTCGGCGTGCAGACAGTCGCGTTCCCGTTGTACACGCCAGTGCAGGCCGTCTGCACCACCACCGAGCAACTCTGATTGCTCGAGCCGGAGCAGCACGAGCCGCTGGGTGGGCAGGGCGAGGGCGAGCACGATGTGCCCGTCGCAAGATTGGAACCCGCCGGACACGCGCTGAACGCCGTCGCGCACGCGCCGGTCGTCGCATCGCAGCAGACCACTACCGGGCACGGATTCGGCGAGCAGACGCTCCCCGTGCCCTGGCTCACGCTCCCACTCACGCAACCGGTGCCGTTCACATACGCGCACGCGCCGCTGGTGATGTTGCAGCAGGCGATCGCCGGTACCGAGCAGGTCGCGCCGCTCGCACACGCTGTGCCCGGACCCTGGAAGAGCCCCGTCGCGCCGCAGTTCGCGGGCACCACCACCGAGCACACACCCGTCGCGGCGCAGCACGCCCCCGGCGCGGCGGACGCCGCCTGGCCGCTGATCGCCCAGATCGCCGCGCTGGTTCCTGTCGTCGGCTTCGTGAACGTGATGCTCTGCACCGGCCGGGTGCCTAGGCCGAGTGTGGCCAGATCAATGACGGACTGATACAGCCGCGGATTCCCCGCCGAGGCATCGTCGATCACGTTCGTCGTGAGGTTCGCGCGCCCGGCATTGATGATCGCGTTGTTGGTCGTGACGTTGAACCAATCCTGCGCATTGAATGGCAACGGGCCGCTGGTCGTTGCATCCGTGAAGGTAACAACCATGCTGCCCGCGCCCCCGCCACCGGCGGAGTTGGCGAACACCGCGAGAAACTCGTATGGCACCTGCGCGCCCGGTGCGAGCGTGAGCGTTCCAGAGGCCGCCGTCAGCGTGATGTTCAAGAACAACACGTTCGGCCCGCCGTACGGCTGCAACTGTGCATGAATCACCGAGTTGGCAGCGCTGTTGAACCCGCCGCCAGGGGGCAGCCCCTTGGTCGATCCGGGCAGACCCGTCTCGTACCACGCGAGGTTGTTGGCGACATCAAACGCGCTGGCGGCCCCGCTGAACGGCACCACCGCCGTGCTCTCGACCACCACATCGCGGTTCCAGCCCGTGGCGCTCAGCGGGTTCATCTGCGTCACCGATCGCCGCCCACTGATCCCCATCACCACCGTGTTCTGCGCGTTGCCGCCCGTCGGCTTGGTGAACGAGATGCTCTGCACCGCGCGGCCATTCAGCCCCAGCGCCACCATGTCGATGCTCGTCTGATAGATGCGAGGATTGCTGCCCGTGGTCGCCTCCACCGTGCTGGTGCCCAGATTCGCCCGCCCCAGAGCGTTGAGTGCGTTGTTGGTCGTGACGTTGAACCAGTCGCCCGCGTTCAGCACGATGCTCGCGCTGGTCGAAGCATCCGTGAACGTGACCACCAGTGTGCCCGAGCCGCCACCGTTGGAAGACGACGCGAAGATCGCCAGCGCGTCGTACCGCGTCTGCGCCGCCGGAACCAGCGTCAGCGATCCAGTCGCGGTCGTCACATCCAGAAACAGCGCGTTCAGCGCGTTGTACGGTTGCAACTGTCCGAGCGTTGTCGGGTCCACCACGCTCGCAAACGCCCCACCCTGCGGCAGCCCCAGCGTTCCCGCCAGCCCACGCTCGTACCACGACCAGTTGTTGAACGTATCAAACGACATCGCCGCTGCTGACCACGGCGCCACCGCCGTGCGCTCCACCACGATGTCCCGGTTCCACCCCGTCGCCTGCACCGGATACATCTGCGCGCTCACCGGCGCGCTCCATAACCCCACACCCGCCACCGCGGCGGCAACTCCCGACATGAATCGTCCCTGGATCATGGCCTACTCCTTGTATTTCTCGTGAACTTCTGCCGCTCGTCGCCATGACACCACCCGCACCAATCCGGTGTCATCAGTCAACCTTTTCATTCTCTCCGATGTCCGCCCCGCCCGCAACCCCGAATCGCGTATTCCGCCGCCGCCCGCCCTTGCCGAAAGTTCCATCATGTAAAGTTTTTCACACCGTCGCCAGCCCCGGAGGGCCGCGATGTCCCTTCACTTCCACACGTTGTTCCGCCTCTCCACATCCGGCAGCGAGTCGTTCGGATCCACTTCCACGCTTTTGATCTTCTTCCCGCCCGTCGGGATCGCCACCGTGCGCGTGTCGCTCCAGAAAAACCCTTCCACCGGCACACGCCGCTCCTCCGTGCTCCCATCGTCGTACGTCAGCTTGTAGAACACCGGCATCACCAGCCCGCCCTTCTGCATGAATGTCAGATGCGCCAAGCCCTCCTTCCCCTCCGGCTGCATCACAGTTGTCACGCTCTGATCCAGCACGCCCGTGGAATAGAACCAGCCGCGCCAGAACCACCCGAGGTCCATCCCCGACACATCCTCCATGGTGCGAAAAAAGTCCCCAGGATACGGATGCTTGAACGCCCACCGCTTGCAGTATTCTCTGAACGCCGCGTCGAATCGCTCCTCGCCCAGAATCACCTCGCGCAGCATCACCAGCCCGACCGCCGTCTTCTCATATTCCAGCACGCCCAGATAGCCATCCGCGATCTGGTCCGCCGGCGTCTCCACCGGCTGCGGCAAAGGTCTCCGCTGATTCTTGCCGAACTTCGCCGCACTCCCGCGATACGGCTCCTCATTGGGATACCGCTCTTTGCCCGCATAGTAGTTGATGAAGGTGTTGAACCCCTCATCCATCCACGCGTGCAGCCGCTCGTTGGTGCTCATCACCATCGGAAACCAGGTGTGCCCGATCTCGTGCGTCGTCACGCCCCACAGCCCCTTGGCGTTGTCGCGCGCCGAGCACATCGCAAAGCCCGGATACTCCATCCCGCCCACGATCCCGTTCACGTTCACCGACCATGAATATGGATACGCGTACCACATCTTCGAGTAGTGCTCGATGGACTGCCTAAGCATCTGCGTCGAGCCGCCCTCCTTGGTCGCGCCGCCCCACGCGGGCAACGCCTCGCGCGGATAGAACGACTGACACAGCGTCCGCCCCGACTGCCCCGGAATCGACGACCCGCACGCATCCCAGATGAACGCCGCCGAACTCGCCCACGCAAACGTCCGCACATTCTTCGCAGAAAACCGCCACGTCGTCTGGGTGGCCCGCCGCTCCGCGGCGGTGCCTCTCTCCCCTTCCACCTCCTCCACCGTCCTCACCACCACCGTCTCCCCTCCCTCCCGCGCCCTCGTCCACCGCTGATACTGCTCCGCCGTCAGCACATCCGCCGCATTCGCCAGCTCCCCGCTCCCCGCCACGATCTGCCCCTGCGGCACGCTGATCGCCACCTCAAAGTCCCCGAAGTCCGTGTAAAACTCACCCTGCCCAAGGTACGGGCGCGTGTTCCATCCATGCACATCGTCGTACACGCACATACTCGGGAACCACTGCGCGATCTCGAACACCTCGCCATCCTTGCACTCATCGATCCCCATCCGGTCCGACCCATACTTCGGCACCGCAAACGACCACTCGATCGCAATCTCCACGCTCGCGCCCGGCGCGAGCGCGGAGTCCAGATCAATCCGCCCCACCGTTCCATACTCGTGCAACTTCGCCTCGCGCCCGTCCACCATCACCTTGGCAATCTCAAACCCCCCGAGGTGCCGATCCCGATTCCCGAACCGCGAGTTCGGCTTCGTCAGCAGCGCGCCATCGCTGGATTCCCGGAACAGGTTCTGCTCCAGATTCATCCACACAAACCCCAGCCCATGCGGCGAGTTATTCCCATACCTCACCCGCTCCTTCCCCATCACCTTCCGCCCCGCCACATCCAGCGACGCCTCAATCACATAATCCGCCCGCTGCTGCCAATACCCCGGCCCCGGCGCACCGCTCGCCAGCCGCCGCTCGCTCACCGGCTCCATCGGCGGCGCACTGAAGATCGTCCGCGCATCCGCGTCCGCGCGGCGGAAGTCCTTGTCCAGCCCCGCATCCACATGTGCCTCCCCATGCGATGAAGCCGCCGCTCCACCGACCCCACAACCTCCCATTCCCGCGATCGCCACCCACACTCCAAAAACTACCACAACGCGTTTCGCGAGCATGAGCATCGTCGGCGAACTCCAATAAGGGGCAGACACAACTGAACAATCGGCCACAAAGGTAGTAGCCACACCCCCAGCACCGCATTCCCGAATTCCTATTCGTGTCTGTCCGCGTTCATCTGTGGCCGCATCTTCTCCGCGACTGTGCGCGGTGAACACCCCCTGCCACAGAATCACACCTTCCGATCCAGCAGCCGATACCCAATCGCCTCGCTCACCACTTCGGCTGGATACGTTGAGCATGTTTGAGAAGTTCAATACCCGGATAGCGACTGCTACCACTCTCCCTCTGAGGCAGGACAAAGCCAAACTCTCCGCGTGCAATCGGCACGGCATTTGTACCCAAGTCGAAAGCCCTCGCCTCAACCAAACGCTCGTCCAAGAAGTACGCCATGACGAGCAGCGGTGAGCGATCGTACAACCATCGCTCACGAAGCGTTTGATCGATGATGAATCCACCAGCCATCTGCCGCAACTCGCCCGGCCCCCACGCAGCACGGACTTGCACCCTCGTCATTTCCGGCACCGCTTCACCCCGAGCAACCGCCATCTTTGCAGAATCACTCCATTCCGGATGCTTCTCGACAAATGAGCGCCGTGCGTCCTTTGCTTCGTGTGGATCCGACGCTTGCGCTCGCGATACTAACGTACTTTCTTCCGGAGTCATGGGGATCGGTCGGAAGTTCGCGCCCACTCCACATGCCGACAGGAAGGCGCACAATATCGGGAGAGCGAGTCGCCAAACCATCACCGCCCCAAATGGTATTTGTTTCATATTTTGCTTCCAATCAGAGGTGTCTTCGCGTCTTGCCAGAGACACTCTCTCTCACAACTTCCGATCCAGCAACCGATACCCAATCGCCTCGCCCACCTGCTCCACCCCGATCTCCTCGATTCCCGCCAAATCCGCGATCGTCCGCGACACCCGCCGAATCTTGTCATACGCCCGTGCGCTCAGCCCCAGCTCCGTCATCGCCTGTCCCAGCACCGTCCGCGCATCCTCGCTCAGCACCGCCAGCTTGTCGAGCTGCTTCCCGCTCAGCCGCGCGTTCGGCGTAGCCACGCCTTGACGCTTGGTCTGAATCTCCCGCGCCGCCAGCACCTGCGCACGCATGTCCGCGCTGGATGTCCCCTTCGGGCGCGTGTCGCTCAGCCCCGCGCTCAGTTCCTTCCACGGAACCGCCGGCGCTTCCACATGGATATCAATCCGGTCAATCAGCGGCCCGCTGATCTTTGACAAATACCGGTCCATCGCCTTCTTCCCCACCTCATCACGCGGCACATCCCCCTTCGGTGTCGGATTCATCGCCGCAACGAGCATGAACGACGCGGGAAACCGCACCGCCGAGTGGCTCCGCGCGATCGTCACCACATGGTCCTCCAGCGGCTGCCGCAGCGTCTCCAGCACATCGCGCGGAAACTCCGGCAGTTCATCCATGAACAACACGCCCCGGTGCGCCAGCGAGATCTCCCCCGGCTTGGGCACCGCGCCGCCACCCACAATCGCCGACCCGCTCGCCGTGTGGTGCGGCGTCCTGACCGGGCGCATCGTCACCAATCCCTCGCCCGGGCGCAACTGCCCCGCCGCCGAATAAATCCGCGTGATCTCGATCGCCTCGCTCACCGTCAGCGGCGGCAACACCCCCGGCAATGCCCGCGCCATCATCGTCTTGCCCGTGCCCGCAGGCCCGAGCATCACCAGGTTGTGCGAACCCGCACACGCCACCACGATCGCCCGCTTCACCGCCTCCTGCCCGCGCACCTCCGCAAAGTCCACCGGCGCTTCCGCCGTCGCCAGCCGCGACTGCACATCCAGCGGCGGATGCGGTTCCGCGTGCAGCGATCCGTTCAATATCCCCACCACTTCCGCCAGCGTCCGCACCCCGATCGCCTCAATCCCCTGAACCACCGACGCCTCCGCCGCGTTGTCCGCGGGAACGATCACACCCCGATATCCCTTTTGCTCCGCAAGCGCGGCCATCGCCAGCACCCCACGCACCGGCCGCAACCGCCCATCAAGTGCCAACTCCCCCGCAAACAACCACTGCCGCGGATCAAGCCCATCTGCATCCCCCGCCTCCCCCGCTTCAGCGGGGGAGGTGGTTCGAGGCTTTGCGAGAACCGGAGGGGGCGTGCTGCCAACCTTCACCCCCGCCATCGCCTCCCGCCCCAACTTCACCACCACCTCCGACTTGCCCTTCTCCCCATTTGCTATTTGCGATTTGCCATTTGCGATTTTCCCCTTCGCCCCAATCATCCCCAGCCCCACCATCAGCCCCACCGCAATCGGCAAGTCATACAGCGGCCCCTCCTTCTTCACATCCGCCGGCGCAAGGTTCACCAGCGTCTTCCCCTGCGGAAAGAAGAACCCGCTGTTGCTCAACGCGGAGCGCACCCGCTCCAGCGACTCCTTCACCGCCGCGTCCGGCAACCCCACAATCATCGCGCGCCCTTCACCAGACCCTTCCGCGCTGTTGTTCGCATCAGGATTGATATCGATCTCGACCTCGCACGGATGCGCGTCGATCCCGGTCAGAAAATACGATTGCACTCGAGCCAGCATGGGCGACAGCATACCGAACGAACGCCAGTTCGCCAACCCTTATTTCTTTCCCCCCTCCCCCGCCCCGGCGGGGGAGGTTTCCGAGCGGTGCTTCGAGCAAGGGCGGAGGGGGGGTGTCCACCGCCCCGTCGTCGATAAAACTTACACCCTCAACTCCCCACATACGACCGCATCGCCTTCTTCATCGCAATCCCGCGCAGCACCCCCCACCACCCGCGCCCCGAAACATCGCGCTTCGGCTCTGGCTCCCCCGCCAGCTCCCACATCAAACTCCCCCGCACCCCCGGCCACGGCACTCCACCGGCGCGCCGCCACACCTCGCCCCACAGATGCACCCCATACGCCCCCGCCGGAATCACCCCCGGCCTCAGCAGCAGCTCCGCCTCGAACCAATCCACACAGCAGAACCCATCCGGCGCGGCCAGCGCGCCCTCCAACCCGCGCTTCCTCACCACCTCCGCCACCAGCGCCGGCCCCGTCGCCCCATGCACCATCGTCGCCGGATCGCTCGCCGCCGCTCGCGCCAGGCAGTACTTCGCGAACGGATCTTTCGCCGCGCACTTCAGCACGCAGCACGTCACCGCGCGCCGTCCGTTCCGCATCCGCTCCGTGCTGATGACCATCGCATCCGTCGGAAACGGCCGCAGGCAGTACACATCGCAATCCACCCAGTACCCGCCCTCGCGCGCCAGCAGCGCGTACCGAAACAGATTGCTGAACCCGCTCAGCCCGCCCTCACTCTCGCCCGCCACCTTCCCGTACTTGAAGACCCGATCGCGCGACACCACCTCATTTGCATCTCGCATCCGAACACCCCGCGGCACATTCCCCACCGCGCCATACGCGAACAACTCAAACGGATGCCCCACCCGCAGGAACGACTCCACACACGCCCGATGCGCCGCCGGCAGCTCATCCCCCACCCACAATGAGCGCACCGGCTCCAGCCCGCTCCCCCTGCCACTACTTGTCGAGTCCTGAAAGCACATGCGCTACGCCCTCACGATGGACTACCAACGATTCCGCGCCACCACTGGGCGCACCACGAAGACGACTGTACCCCCCTCCCCCGCCCTGGCAGGGGAGGTGTCACAATCGCAGCGAGTGACGGAGGGGACACGCCCCCTACAACACCCCATGCCACCCCCGCTCTCCAACCCCATCATCTCCACCGCCTGCCAAAACGCCGCCGCCGCCTTCGCCACGTTCTCCACACTCGCACCCACTGCTCGCGCAAACATCCTCGACGCCATCGCCGCCGCGCTGGACACCCAGCGCGACACCATCCTCCACACCTGCTCCGAAGAGACCGCCCTCACCATCGACGAACTCACCCCCGAGTTCGCCCGCATGACCGGCACACTCCGAATGTTCGCCACCCTCATCCGCGACGGCTCCTGGGTTCGCGCCGCCATTGACACCGCAGTTCCCCTTTCCGGTCCTAATCCTGCTCCTAATCGTAATCCTAATCTCTCTTCTTCCCCGATCGGCCCCAACCACGACCTCCGCTCCCTCCTCATCCCCCTCGGCCCCGTCGCCGTCTTCGGCTCCTCCAACTTCCCCCTCGCCTACGGCGTCTGCGGCGGAGATACCGCCAGCGCCCTCGCCGCCGGTTGCCCCGTCATCGTCAAAGAACACCCCGCCCACCCCATCACCGGCCGCCTGCTCGCACACATCGCTCAACAAGCCATCATGCACGCCCCCAACGAGCCCGACGCGCAAGCGAGGATCCTCATCACCACCAACGAGCCCCGAGCGTCCGCGAGCGGGACCACCAACATCACCGCGCTCGCTCATCTCCTCCAATACATCCACAACGAAGCCCCGACCGACTTCTCCATCGCCCAACAACTCGTTCAGCACGACGACATCAAAGCCGTCGGCTTCACCGGCTCCATCCCCGGCGGCCTCGCCATCGAAAAACTCGCGCGTGAACGTGATGTTCCGATCCCGGTCTTTGCCGAGATGGGAAGCATGAACATCGCGGTCATTCTCCCAGGTGCCATGCAGCGTGATCCATACGGCCTCGCCATGTCTCTAGCGGATTCTGTCCTGATGCGCTGTGGGCAACAATGCACCAAACCAGGCGCGATCCTGCACAGCAACGGCCCCGGTGCCAATGCGTTCGTCTCTCATCTCAAAGACCGATTCCAAACCTCACCCTCCCGACGAATGCTCGCCGAGTGGATCGCGCGCTCGTATCACAAGAAAGTCATGGATGCCATGACGCGCGGTGTATACACGCTTGCGATGTACGACCGCGCTCAGCCGCTCCCTTCCGCTGGCAGTCCCATACTCACGGAGACATCCGCCGCGAGTTGGTTTGACCGCCCCGAGCTGCGCGAAGAAATCTTCGGCCCCACCACCATGCTCGTGGTGCTCAAGAACTTTTCCGATCTCTCCCGCCTTCCCGAGCAAGGTTCGCTCGCGTTCTCGATCTGGTTCGATCCCGAAAACTCTCACGACGTCCAGCTCGCCACCACACTCCTACACCAATGCCCCACCGCCGGCCGCATCACTTTCAACGGCCCCCCCACCGGCGTCCGCGTCGCCACCTCCACCGTTCACGGCGGCCCCTTCCCCGCCACCAATCGCCCCGACACCACCGCCGTCGGCCCCCGCGCCATCGAGCGCTGGTGCCGCCCCCTCTGCTTCCAGAACTGCCCCGACGCCCTCCTCCCATCCGAACTCCAGAATGCCAACCCGCGCGCCATCTGGCGGACTATCAACGGTGCCTTGACGATCAACCAAGTTCCATGAGTGGAGTTCCACATGACCGCCGCCGAGTACCGCGCTCTGATAAAAAAATCCAACGACGCCGTTCCCGCGGCACACCTGAAATCACTCGCGGATTTCGCCGCCTTCCTCACGCGCCCATCCCTGCGCACACGCCTTACACGCGCCAAGCGTGCAATCACATCCGGCAAAGGCACACCCTGGCACTCCGCACGAATCGACGTTTGATCCCCCGCGCCCCTCTCCCCTTCCCCCTTTCTCCCTTTCGCCCCTCTCCCTTTCACTCCCCCACTCCGTCACTTTTTTCCCCCTCTTCCCCACTTCCCCCTTGACATATTCCCATATGCGTATATATTGAACCCGTGCCCCCCACCCCGTCCACCCTCGACCCCTTCTCCGCTATCGCCGAGCCGCGCCGCCGCGAACTCCTCGAAACCCTCGCCCACGCCGGCGGCGAACTCCCCGTCAACGACATCGTCGCCGCCCTCGGTTGGCCGCAGCCCCAGGTTTCCAAGCACCTCGCCGTGCTCCGCGAGGTCGGCATCCTCGCCGTCCGCCGCCGCGGCCGCGAACGCCTCTATTCCGTCAACGGCGAGCGACTCAAAACCATCCACGACTGGATCAAGATGTACGAACACTTCTGGGATCACAAGCTCGCCCGCATCAAGCGGCGCGCCGAAGCCGCCGCCAAACTCACCGCCCAAGCCAACGTGCATCACCCCGCACCCCCACACGGCCCACTCCACCCATCCGCTCACCCAAGAAAGGACCGCTGACCATGTCCGCCACCGCAACCCCCACCGCCCCCACCGCGCACTCCTCCACTCTCGCCCTCGGCAAGAAACTCGTCGAGCTCTGCCAGCAGGGCAAGAACCTCGAAGCCATCCAGACCCTCTACGCCCAGAATGTCGTCAGCATCGAGGCCATGGCCATGCCCGGCAGCCCCGCGCGCCTCGAAGGCCTCGACGCCATCGTCAAGAAAAGCAAGGAGTTCGCCGCCAACTCCACCATCCACTCCTCCTCCTGCGAAGGCCCCTGGCCCCACGGCGACCGCTTCATCGTCACCTTCTCCATCGACCTCACCGCCAAGCACGGCCCCATGGCCGGCCAGCGCATGCAAATGAAGGAAGCCGCCCTCTTCACCGTCATCAACGGCAAAATCACCCAGGAAGAGTTCTTCTACCCCGGCTGCGGGCAGTAATCGAACAGAGGCCCGGGCGCAAGCCCGGGCATTCTTTTTTCGTCATCATGCAACGCGACAAATCCCGATCCCAAACCGCTTGCATCCGCCCGGACTTCCGGCGACAATGCCCGCTCGCACACATGACATGCCCGGGCTTGCGCCCGGGCCTCTGATAGGAGCACCCCATGAGCACCCTCCGCCTCCTCATCGGCACCAAAAAAGGCGCGTTCATCCTCACCTCCGACGGCACCCGCAAAAAATGGTCCGTCTCCGGCCCCTTCTTCGCCGGTTGGGAGATCTACCACCTCAAGGGCTCCATCGCCGATCCCAACCGCATCTTCTGCTCGCAATCATCCGGCTGGTTCGGCCAGATCATCCAGCGCTCCGACGATGGCGGCCAGACCTGGCACCAGCCCGGCACCCCCATCGGCGCGCCCACCACAACTCCCGACGGCATGCCCGCAGCGGAATCTAACAAGTTCGCCTACGACACACAGGCCGCGCCGCTCACCACTCACCAGTGGTACGACGGCACCCAGCACCCCTGGGAGTTCAAGCGCGTCTGGCACCTCGAGCCCTCCCTCTCGGATCCCAACACCGTCTACGCCGGCGTCGAAGACGCCGCGCTCTTCCGCTCCACCGACGGCGGCCAATCTTGGCACGAACTCTCCGCCCTCCGCGGCCACGGCACCGGCCCGCAATGGTCCCCCGGTGCGGGCGGCATGGGGCTCCACACCATCGTCATCGACCCCACCAACCCCAACCGCATCTTCATCGCCATCTCCGCCGCGGGCTGCTTCCGCACCGAAGATGGCGGCACAACCTGGAAGCCCATCAACAAGGGGCTCATCTCCAAGTACATCCCCGATCCGAGCGCAGAGGTCGGCCACTGCGTCCACCGCATCGCCCAGCACGGTGCCCGCCCCAACACCCTCTTCATGCAAAAGCACTGGGATGTCATGCGCTCCGACGATGGCGGCGACACCTGGCACGAAATCTCCGGCGACCTCCCCACCGACTTCGGCTTCCCCATCGACATTGACCACAACAACCCAAACACCGTCTTCGTCGTCCCCATCAAGTCCGACTCCGAGCATTTCCCCATCGACGGAAAACTCCGCGTCTACCGCAGCAAAACCGGCGGCCAGCACTGGGAGCCCCTCACCAAAGGCCTCCCGCAGCAGGACTGCTACGTCAACGTCCTCCGCGACGCCATGTGCGTCGATTCCCTCGACCCCTGCGGCGTCTACTTCGGCACCACCGGCGGCCAGGTCTACTGCTCCCCCGACGGCGGCGACAACTGGAACGCAATCGTCCGCGATCTGCCAGCGGTGCTGAGCGTGGAAGTGCAGACGCTCCCATGATCCGCATCGCCCTCCCCTACCACCTCTGCACCCTCTCCGGCCACCATCAGGACATCCTCCTCGATGTCCCCGCACCCATCACGCTCGGCTCCACTCTCGACGCGCTCGAACTCAAGTTCCCCATGCTCCGCGGCACCATCCGCGACCACTCCACCAAAAAACGCCGCGACTTCCTCCGCTTCTTCGCCTGCAACCATGACCTCTCCAACCTCCCTCCCGACTCTCCCCTCCCTCCCGAAGTAGTCGCCGGAAAAGAGCCCCTCCTCATCATCGGCGCCATCGCCGGCGGCTGATCTCCTCATGCAGTACCCCGGCGGTCACGCCGGGGCCAATGAAGCCGCACGTCCCTTTCTCGCACACCGTTCCGGTTCAACACACCATGAATATTGAACACTCAACGTTCAATATTCATGGTGCGGTCAACCCGTCACGCGCCCTCTTCCTCCTCCATCTCCCGCTCAATCCTCCGATCCGGCACCACCCACATCAGCGCCACCAACACATACAGCGCGCCCGATGCCCACACGCTCACGAACGCCAGCGGGATCGCAGCGGCGTATACCACCAGCGACAGCTTCCCCTTCACATCTCGCCGAATCGCCCGCGCCAGCACCGACTCGCTCCCCTCCACGCGCACGATCGACTGCTGCATCACCACAAACGCCAATCCCGACATCAGCAGCACCGCTCCATACACCGCGCTCGGCGCGGCCGCAAACTGGTTCTCCCCCATCCACCCCGTCGCGAACGGCAGCAGCGACAGCCAGAACAACAGGTGCAGGTTCGCCCACATCACCCCGCCCGTCACCCGCTTCGTCGCGTGCAGCATGTGGTGGTGGTTGTTCCAATAGATCCCGACATACACAAAGCTCAGCACATAACTCAGAAACACCGGCAGCACCGGCTTCAGATCACTCAGCGTCACACCCGCCTCATGCCCGCCCTCGCCCGCCCCATGCGGCACCTTCATCTCCAGCACCATGATGGTGATGATGATCGCCAGAACCCCATCGCTGAACGCTTCCAACCTGCCCTTGCTCATGAGCCGACGGTAGCCACCCACCGCGGACTCTCATCCCCAAACCAACCCCAGCCCCACACCTACCGACCCCCAGCCACCCGCCCAACACTCACCGGCCCGATCCGCCCCAGCACTTCCACCGGCCGCACTACCACCTCTGGCTGCGGCTCCTCCACACTCTTCTGCGCCTCTTCCAGAGCCCGATCCAGCATCTCCACCATCCGCTTCGCGCTCGCCATCGCCGTCTCGATGCTGCTCTTCCCCGTCACTTGCTTCATCATGTCCTGACGCTGGTCCGACTTCAGGCACCCGTCGCATTCATGCTGCACCGCTTCAAGCTGCTTCACTAACTCCGCCGCGCGCTGCCGCGCGGCCAAGGTCTCCAGCACAACCTGTTGCCTCGTCGTACCCATCAGCGAAAAGAACTCCTGATACACCCCACCACCCCGTGCCACTACCTTGCTGCCCTGAGCAAGGTAGTGCTCCCCGCGTCACAGAACCCGGAGCAACCCATCAACCAATACAGATGGTACGTCCATCGACCGCCAATTGCACGCCGATGACCAATCATATACCAAACAAAATCATCAAGCTTGTGGAATTGACGCCTGTTCAGGGGATATATACACCCCAGCAGGCCCCGTCCGCATCTCCGGAACGTGCTTCCGGATCATCTCCACCACCCGCGCCGGGTCGGTGCTGAACCGGGCCGCGTTCAGGTCATCCACCATCTCCCGCATCCGCGCGCCCACATCCTCCCCAAACCCCGGCCCCGCCCACGCCCGAATCCCCGGATGCGCCGTCGGTCGCAACTGCTCCGCCGCATACGCCAGTTCCTCGTGCAGCTTCTCCCCCGGCCGAATACCCGTGCAAACCAGATCAATCGTTTGTGCTTCGTTCCGTGGCACGGGCATCCCGCCCGTGTTCCCGCTCTGTGGCATGGGCTTTCCAGCCCGTGTTTCGGCGTCCTCGCCGAAGCTCTTCGCGCCCGCCCCAACCACCCGCGCCACCATCCCATGCGCCCGCACAAACCGCTCCGCCAGTTCCACAATCCGCACCGGCTCCCCCATGTCCAGCACGAACACGCCGACATCACCGGCTCTGAACTCGGACCCGAGACCCGAGACCCGACTCCCGACTCCCGTCACCTCCAGCGCCGCACTCTGCACCACCAGCGTCGCCGCCTCCGGAATCGTCATGAAATACCGCGTCATCCGCGGATCGGTGATCGTCAGCGGCCCCCCCTCCGCAATCTGCTGCGCCCAAATCGTCAGCACACTCGCATTCGACCCCAGCACATTCCCAAACCGCACCATCGACAATCGCGTCCCCGTCCGTGGCATGGGCGTCCCGCCCATGTGCCTTTCGCCTTCCTCTTCATGTGCGATCTGCCCATTTGCGATTTGCGATTTTGCCCTCTCCCCCAGCCCCCGCACATACATCTCCGCCAACCTCTTCGTCGCCCCCATCACGCTGGTCGGGTTCACCGCCTTGTCCGACGAGATCATCACGAACCGCTCCGCACCCACCGCCACCGCCGCGTCCGCGATGCTCTTGGTCCCGAACAGGTTGTTCGTCACCGCGTGCGCCGGATGATCCTCCATCAGCGGCACATGCTTGTGGGCCGCCGCATGAAACACCACCTGCGGCCGCACCTTCTCGAACACCCGCAGCGTCGCTTCCGCGTCCACCACATCGTGCAGCACCGGCTTCCGCTTCACCCCCGGAAAGTGCCGCCCGATCTGCCGATCAATCTCAAACAGCGCATTCTCCGAACGCTCCATCAGCACCAGCAGCGACGGCTCAAACTCCGCCGCGACTTTCGCCAGCTCGCTCCCGATGCTTCCACCCGCCCCCGAAATCAGCACGCACTTCCCACGCAGAATCGCCGAGATGGCCCCCCGATCCATCTCATACGGCGTCCGCCCGATCAGTTTCGCCAAATCAATCGAAGGCGCGGCCCCTACAAACCGGTGTCCCACCTTCTCCCCCGCCTCGATGCCTTGATGCCTCCCTGCCTCGATGCCTTCTTCCCCTTCAACCCCCCCCACCACATCCTCCATCGCCACCACCCGCCGCACCACCACCCCCATCTCCCTCAACATCTTTTCCACCCGCCGCGTCTCTCCCTCCATCGAACTCGGCAAGCACACCACCGCCATCCTGATCCCAAACCGCCCCACTACCAGCGGCAAATCCCCCACCGTCCCCAGCACCGGCACCTGCAACTCCGAATGTGCCATGTGGCCATGTGCCATGTGCGATGTAATCACCACCCCGGCCACCATCACCCCCGCCACCCCCGCCAGCCCACCCACCACCTGCCGCGCCGTGCTCTCCGTCCCAACCACCACCACCCGAGTCCGAACCTTCACCAACTCGCGCGTTTCCGCACCGACATTCGCACCCTCCCCTTCGCTCACATCCAGCGTCAGAACCCGACCCCCGTTGACTCCAACATTCCAATCAGTACGAACAGTCACGGCGATCTCCTGCTTCCCGGCACTCCGCCGGATTCTCCGTATCGGCTCACCAACCGAAAGCCCTCTATGCCCTCGCAACGCATCTTCCTCCCTCTGCTCACTCTCGCCCTTTCCGGCTGCAACTCGCAGACCAAGCCCTCACCCGCCCTAGCCATACTCGCATCCGGCCTGAATACTCAAAACCAACCCATGACCATCACCCCCGGCCAATCCCTGCGCGTCGGCGGCGACTCCGCCGCCCTCGCCACCGCCGAACCCGCCACCGACAAGGACTCCGACGCACCCTTCACCCGCTACCGCAGCGCCCGCCACCTCATCGACACCCCACTCCCCAACGGCTATCCCGCCCCCACACCCCCCGGCGCGATCGACCTCAAGAGCTACCCCGCCGTCCGCCGCGCCGAGATTGCCCGCACCGACAACCCCGACGGCGCGCTCTTCGGCCTCGTCGGCGGTCGCAACGCCGCCTTCTGGCCCCTCTTCCGCCACATCCAATCCCGCAACATCCCCATGACCTCGCCTGTCGAAATGGATGTCCCCGCTCCCACCGCCGAAGACACCCCCGCACCCGCCGATCGCTGGACCATGTCCTTCCTTTATAGAACCCCCGACCTCGGCCCCACCGGCCCCGCCGACCGGGGCGTGATCGTCCGCGACATCCCGCCCGTCACCGTCCTCGCCCTCGGTGCCTCCGGTTCCTATGACCAAACCTCCATCGAGCCCGCGCTGGACACCCTCCGCCAATGGCTCGCCGCGAACCCCGCATGGATCGAGTCCGGCCCGCCCCGCGCGCTGTACTACAACGACCCGTTCACCAGCCCGAAGTGGGCGGAGGTGCAGGTACCGGTGAAGCCGCGTGAAGCTCGCTGACGGACCAGACGCTCCCACTCCGAACGCCGCATTCCGTTCGTAACTCCACGCCGCACCCGGCATCTCGCCCCCATGCCACACCTCCGCCCCCTCCTCGCCTCCCTCCTCCTCTCCCTCTCCGCCGCCCCCCTCCCCGCGGCCACACCGCCACCCGCTCCACAGATCAACCCTCCCGCCGCGCCCTCTTCCGCTCCCGCCGCCGCCAAGCCCGCCGCGTCCAGCCCCGGCGACAAGGTCGCCCCTAAGAAAGACTCCGAGCAGCAGGACACAACCGCCACCCTCAAAGTCGGCGACAAACTCCCCGACCTCACCTTGAAGAACATCAAGAACGAGGATGTCCGCCTGGCCGATCTCTACGCCAAGCAGCCCATCGTCCTCATCATGTACCGCGGCGGATGGTGCCCATACTGCAACACCTCCCTCAAGCAGTGGCAGGACAAAATAGAAACCGTCACCACCCTCGGCGCGGCCGTCGTCGCCGCCACTCCCGAAAAGCCCGAGTTCATCGCCGAGACCATCGGCAAGGACAAACTCACTTACTCCGTCCTCAGCGACACCACCGGCCAGAACGCCAAAGCCCTCGGCCTCGCGTTCACCCTCGACGAAAACACCCAGCGCAAATACAAGGGCTACGGCGTTGACCTTTCCAATCGCAACGCGAGCGGCGAGTGGCAACTCCCCCACCCCGCCACCCTCGTCATCGACACCACCGGCACCATCCGCTACCTCGCAACCAGCGAAGACTACAAGCAGCGCGCGAAGCCCGATGATGTGATCGCGGCGATCAAGGGGATCACGGCGATCACGCCGAAGAAGACCAAATGAGAAGAAGCAACATGGTCAGGGCAGCACCAGCAGCGACCGCGTGTCGTCAGCACCAAACTCTTCAATGACTGTGCGATAGCGCACAAGCATCTCGAACACCTCGTCTGTTGGACCGTTACCGCTTGTGAGCCAGATGACCTTCGGAGGATGTCCACGCGCGAAACTCATCACCTGAAAGTCGTTGTCCTTGGTCGTGATCACAAAGCCACCGTCTTTCGCGCCTGTCCAGACGGCCTCATCGTCTTCACCATCAAGACCGAGCGTTGTGACGTGCGAGGTTTCCGGAAACAATGACCCCAGGCGCGGGACGAGTTTGCGGGAAAGATGCTCATCCAGCAGCAGTCTCACGCCGACATTCTCCATCCGCCACTCGTGAAATCCGCCGCGAATGCGAGCGCCGCTGCGATATCTTCCTGCGTCAGTTCCGGGAAATCGTCAACGATCTGCTCGCGCGTCATGCCCGACGCGAGCCATCCCAAGATGTCGCCCACAGTGATCCGCATCCCGCGAATACACGGCTTCCCGCTGCGCTTGCCCGGCTCGATAGTGATGATCTTGCGGTAGTCCACATCGCAAGTATATCGCGGATTCATGTCCGACCTTACCGCCCCCTCCCCCATCCCGGCGGCTCCCCCATCCCATCCGCGGCCACCCCCAGCCCCTTTCTCCCACTTCCTCGCCCCCCACCCGATAATGGTTTACTTTGAAGAGAGGCCCCGCGTGCCGTCTGCACGCCGCCCTCTCTCCGGAAGGTGATCCATGATCCGCCCATCCTCAAGCCGCAGCCAGGCCACAATCGCGCTTTCCGCCGCGCTCGCGTGCATCTTCACCACACCATCGCTCGCCGCGCCCCCCATCTTCCCCCCCGACAACCCCTGGAACCAGCGCATCACCAGCGCACCCATCGCCGCCAACTCCGCCGCGATCATGAACAACATCACCACCGTCTACGGCAACGGCCGCATCCACCCTGACTTCGGTCAGGACTACCAAACCCCCGCCACGCCCCTCTTCGGCATCCCCTACAACATCGTCCGCGGCAACTCCGCCCCCGCGCCCGCGCTCATCTCCGTCGTCATCGACGCCTACGCCAATCAATCCGACATCCTCCCCACGCCCTTCCCCGCCTCCATCGTCATCGAGGGCGATATGCAGACCGCCCCCACCGTGGGGCTGAACATCCGCGGCGACTCTCACCTGCTCATCTGGGACATCGACAACAACGTCCTCTACGAGTTCTACCGCTGCTCGCGCCCCTCCGAAAACGCCGACAACCGCTGGCACGCCGACTCGCAGTCCGTCTGGAACCTCAACACCAACTCCTTCCGCACCCTCGGCTGGACCAGCGCCGACGCCGCGGGCCTCCCCATTCTCCCCGGCCTGGCACGCCCCGATGAAGCGCTGCCACCAGCGCAAGGCGGCGCGGGCATCATCACACACCCCATCCGCTTCACGCTCCAGAACGCCGTCATCCTCAACAAGTTCATCTTCCCCGCTTCGCACAACGCGAACCCCGGCAACTTGAGCGCCGCCATCCAACCCCCGATGGGCACCCGCTTCCGTCTCAAAGCCAGCGTCGATCTCTCGCTTCTCATGCCGCAATCCAAAGTCATCGCGCAGGCGATGAAGGACTACGGACTGATCCTCGCCGACAACGGCAGCAACTTCTTCTTCACCGGCACCAGCCGCTCCGTTGACAACAACAACGTGCGCACCCTCACCTGGAACGACAACGACATCCAAGACACCGTCCGCGGCCTGAAATCCCTCCGCTACGCCGATTTCGAGGTCGTTGATCTCACCCCACGCATCACCTCCCTCAGCACATCCTCAGCCGCCCCCGGCCACACCATCACCATCACCGGCCAGAACTTCTCCGGCGCGGCCGCCCGCCTCCAAATCTTCTTCGGCTCCACCCCTTCCCCCACCACCACCTTCATCGACGACACCCACCTCACCGCCACGGTTCCCTCTGGCACCGGCACCGTGAACATCCGCGTCCAATCCGGCCAAACACTCGCCGCGAACGCGAGCAACATCACCTCACCCATCTTCGGCTACGGTCTCTCCGCCATCACCCCCGACGCAAGTTTCGCATTCACCACCGCCACCCCCGGCATCTGCTGCCGCGGCGGAACCTGCGCCCTCATCCTCCAATCAAACTGCATCACCACGCCCCCCACCACCGCCGGCACCCTCTTCACCCCCGGCTCCGCTTGCAACGCCGCCGCGAATACAACAACTCCCTGCTGCATCGCCAACTACAACAAATCCGCCGGCATCACCATCCAGGACATCTTCGACTATCTCGCCGACTGGTTCGCTAACAGCCCCTACGCCGCGCTCGGCTCCACCGGCGAGCCGATACCTCCGCCCACCCTCACCGTCCAGAACATCTTCGACTTCCTCGCCGCGTGGTTCGCGGGTGGATGCTGATGCCCATCGTGGCATTGGCCTACCGGCCAATGTTCGGGCCGCCGCGGCCCGAGTGCTTGGCGATCGCGATGCGTCGCGCCGTTTTCTTGACCCGCGCGGCAACTCGCGCCCGCGCAGCGGAACTCATCGCATCTCGAAGTTCGCTCCATTTCTTTTCCATGATGCCCGTTCCCCTTCAAGGCAACACCACACTTGCCATCACTTGATCTCAAGTGTTCGACATCGCACGCCCGGCGTCTTCGCAAGCTTCTCGTCGTTGGTCAACAACTCAATGCCCAGACTCACTGCGGACGCCGCAACAATCGCATCGGGCAGCTTCAAGCGATGCGTCCGTCGCAGTTCGGTCGCGATCGCACGCACCGGCGCGGTCAACTCAACCAGTGCCATCGTGCCGATAAACTCACGAATCACCGCCTCTTCGCGCGGCGATATGCCCGAACGCGAGAGCAGTTCCATCTCGGTGATTACCGAAATGGCATACGCACCTGCTGGCAGCGGCTGCACCAGTCGCCCACCAAGCAGGTAGATCGCGATGTTGGTATCCAGCAGGCCCGTCACGACCATTCGTCCCGTGAACGACGCTGATAGTCCATCGCATCCTCCG
Organism: Phycisphaerales bacterium; assembly: GCA_043776515.1. Classification (GTDB taxonomy): domain Bacteria; phylum Planctomycetota; class Phycisphaerae; order Phycisphaerales; family UBA1924; genus UBA4658. The sequence continues at coordinate 13,166 of JAYVRG010000053.1, read as the reverse complement.
GCCACGCAACCCGACCTGCAAACCGGTTCAGGTCCGCCGCACCCGAATCACCATTCCCATGACCGTTCGTGCCCTGCCCGTTCGTCACGCCCAGAAGCCGCTGAAGATCCAACTGATCCGCGATGGCTCCCAGCACTCCGAGCACCATCTCCCGCGATACGCCCTGAAACGTCGCGATGAACTCGTCCACCGTGCTGCCATGACTCAGATTGTCAAACAGCGTTTTTACAGGAAGGCGCGTCCCGCGGAAACACGGCTGCCCGCTGACCCGCTCCGGATCGACCCACACGAAGGGATACAAGGGATGGGATGGGTTGGTCAACTCCATACCTTATTATTGGCCCACTCCACCCTGAGCGTCGCGCGATTCCGATACACTCCCCCCATGCTCGCCCGTCTCACCGGCACCCTCAACTCCCTCGCCGCCAACACCGCGCTCCTCACTCCGGATGGCGCGCCCGGCATCGCCTACGAACTCCTCCTCCCCGCCTATCTCGCCGAGCGCCTCAGCGCAACGAACGCCGCGCACTCCCGCGAGCCGCTCACCCTCCACACCCTGCAATACCTCGAATCCCAGAACCAGGGCGCATCGTTCATCCCCCGCCTCCTCGGCTTCTCCTCCGCCCACGAGCGCGAGTTCTTCGAGCTGCTCACCACCGTCAAGGGTCTGGGCAACAAGCGCGCCCTCCGCGCCATGGCTATGGAGCCGCACGCCATCGCCCGCGCCATCGCCGAGCGCGATGCCCGCTTCCTCCAGACCCTCCCCGAGATCGGCCCCAAGCTCGCCGAGCTGATCGTCCACGAACTCAAATCCAAGGTCGATCGCTTCCTCCTCCGTGGCATGTTGGGGGGGGGCGTCCCGCCCGTGTCTTCTCCCTCCGCGCCTCCACCATCCACCATCAATCGCTCTGGCACGTCCGTCGAACCCAAGTCCCCCAAATCCAAAAAACCCGCGGCCAACTCCTCCTCCACTCCTCCACCCCTCCACTCCCCCACCGCCTCTCCCCCGCCCATCCGCGCCACCGTCACCGCCCTCATCGCCCTCGGCGAAACCCCCATCGACGCCGAGCGCATGGTCGCCCGAGCCCTCGACGCCGCCCACGCCGCGAACCAACCCGCCCCCACCACCCCAGACCAGCTCCTCACCGCCGCCTACGCCTCCCGCTGAAATCAGCCACAGATCAACACGGATGGAACGGATTCGATCCAGAAAATGAGCCGCTAATCATGAGGTTGAACGCGGCCCAACTCCCCCACCCTCGCATCTTTTCCCCTCCGAATCCGTCCTATCTGTGTTCATCTGTGGCCCGCTCCCCCGGATTCGCTATTCTCCGCCCATGCGATACGCCATGATCATGGCCGGCGGCGCGGGCACCCGCCTCTGGCCCATGTCCCGCAACCAGCGGCCCAAGCAACTCCTCCCGCTCATCACCCCCGGCAAACGTGCCATCACCTTGGCGCTTCGCCAAGGTGATGCGGACCACCCGCAGCGCCCGCTCTCACTATTAGAAATCGCCGCGCAGCGCGTCGAGGGCCTCGTCCCCCCCGAGCGCCGCTTCATCTGCACCGGCGAAAACTTCCGCGCCCAGATCCGCGAAGCCCTCCCGCAGTTCACCGATGATCGCATCCTCGGCGAGCCCATGGGCCGCGACACCGTGAACGCCGTCGGCCTCGCCGCCGCCGTCTTCGCCAAGCTCGACAAGTACGCCACCTTCATCGTCCTCACCGCCGACCACCTCATCTCCCCCGATTCCATCTTCCGCGACCGCGCCGAGCTCGCCTTCAAGCTCGTTGAGCAAGACCCCAAACGGCTCATCACCTTCTCGATCAAGCCCACCTACGCCGCCACCGGCTTCGGCTACGTCGAACGCGGCTCGCCCATTCCGTACCCCGGCGGTAACGCCGGGGCCACAGCAACCTCACCCACTCAGCCCCCGCTCGCCTTCCGCGTCGCCCGCTTCGTCGAAAAGCCCGACGCCCCTCGCGCCCAGGCCTACTTCGAATCCGGCCATTTCGGCTGGAACAGCGGCATGTTCGTCTTCCACGCCCAAACCTTCCTCGACACCCTCAAACGCTTCAAGCCCGAAAGCCACGATGGCCTGATGAAGATCCAGCACGCTTGGGGCACCAGCGATCAGAAGAAAGTCCTCGACGAGGTCTATCCCACGCTCCCGCGCATCAGCGTCGATTACGCCATCATGGAGCCCGCCTCGCGCGACTCGCAAGTCAGCGTCTGCACCATCAACACCGATGTCGACTGGCTAGACGTCGGCTCCTGGCCCAGCTATGCCGAAACCCTCGAACCCGACGCCGACAACAACCGCGCTGGCGGCTCAGTCCGCTCCCTCTTCGTCGATTCCTCCGGCACCCTCATCACCGGCGAATCCGGCAACTCCGACAAGCCCCACACCATCGCCGTCCTGGGCGTCAAAGACCTCATCATCGTCCACACCAAAGACGCCACCCTCGTCATGCCCAAATCCCACGCCGAACAACTCAAGAAACTCCACGGACTGGTTGTTGATGAACTGAAGTAAGCAAGCAGCCGAGTCCACAGAGGGCTCAGAGGCGACACAGAGGACACAAAGAAAACCGCAGTTTGCAATGCGTAAAAAGTTGTCTCGTCTCTTCTCGAATCGCCAATCCTCTTCCCACTCCTCTTATCATTCCAACTCTCTCTTGGTTTCCTCCGTGTTCTCCGTGTCGCCTCCGTGATCTCCGTGGACTGCCTTCTCTCCGTTCGCTCTCCGATCCTCTTCCCATTCCTCTTCCAAATCCAAATCTCTCTTTCTGCCTTCTCGGTGTCCTCCGTGTTGCCTCCGTGACCTCTGTGGACGGCTTTCCCCTCCGCCCCCTCATGCGTTACCTCTGCATAGATCTCGGCGACAAACGCACCGGCATCGCCATCGGCGATGATCTCATGCGCCTCGCCAGCCCCGTCGAACTCATCGAAGTCCCCATCTCGGGCCACGGCGGCGAGGCGCTGCTCAAAGCCCTGCTCCGCTCCATTGATCGCAATCTCTCCCCGCACTCCCCCGCCACGCTCCTCTTCGGGCTCCCGCTGAACATGGCCGACGGCTCCGAAGGCCCGCGCGCCAAGATCGTCCGCGCCTTCGCCGCGCGCCTGGAATCCAAGCTCTCCCCGCCGCGCCCCGTCCACTTCCACGATGAACGCCTCTCCTCCGTCCAGGCCGATTGGCAAATGTCCCAATCCGATCTCACCCACAAGCAGAAAAAGTCCCGCCGCGACGCCCTCGCCGCCGCCGCCATCCTCGCCGATTTCCTCACTACCCTCCCTTGAAGAATGTGGAATGTCGGATGTGCGATGTCGGATGTAAAACGGCACCCGTTGGGGTACGCTGTTCCCTGCCTTGCACATCCGACTTCCGACATCGCCCATCCGACATTCCCTTTCGGCTGAACCATCTGTCCATCGCGTTGTATAAGTAGATACTCCCAGGACCCCCTCCCATGCCCCCCATCCAACGCCTCCTCCTCCCCGCCTTCCTCAGTGCTCTCTGTGTGCTCAGTGGTGAACCATGCTTCGCCCAGTTCACCCCCGGCACCCCCGTCAAAAAGCCCGACACCAAGCAACCCGCGCCCGCCACCACGCCGCCCGCCATCACACCCGCGCCGTCTCCCGCGCCATCCACACCATCATCCGTAACTCCTCCCGCGCCCACTCCCACTCCCGCCGACACCGTCCCCGCACCCGATCCCTCCCAACAAATCATCACCACCATCAACGTCAAACCCGCCACGCCCCCGGTCGTGATCGCACCCTCCACCTGGAAGCCCGGCCAACCCATCAAAACCGCCGACGACCTTCTTTCCGCGCTCGAAAACGCCGACGCTGGTTTCAAGTCCCTGCAATCCGACCTCCAAAAAACCAAAACCCGTTCCGAGCTCGAAGGTGGCGGCGATGTCACCTGGACCGGCCGCGTCATGTTCCAATCCGATCCTCCCGTCACCCCCGGCGCCAAACCCTCGCGCCGCTTCCAGGTGGACTTCACCTCCCTCACCTCCGACGGCGTGAAACGCGCCGAGCAATCCACCTTCATCTTCGACGGCCAGTGGTTCGTCGAGCGCCAGCCCGATGTCAAGCAGATCCGCAAGCGCCGCATCGTTCCCCCCGGCGAGACCATCGACCCCCTCGCCATCGGCGAAGGCCCCTTCCCGATTCCCATCGGCCAGAAACGCGAGCGCATCCTGCAGCGCTTCACCGCCGAACTCCGCCCCGTCTCCGACTTCCCCGACGCCGAGCGTCTCGGCGGCGTCCTCCCACCGAATCTCAAAGACACCTACCAGCTCAAACTCATCCCGCGCCCCGGCGCGAGCGAGTCCAAGCAGTTCCAGGAAGTCCGCATCTGGTATCGCACCTCCGACCTCCTGCCGCGTATCGCCCGCACCGTCGATCGCGACGACGCCATCAACGTCTTCAACCTCACCAACATCAAGCTCAACGAACCCCTCCCCAAAGGCACTTTCGACGTCTCCGTCCCCACCGGCTGGGATGCCCAGGTCGACGAATACCGCAAACCCGCCGACGCCCCGTAACTCGCGTGCCACGGGTTCGCCGCGCTTCGCGGCAACCCGTGTTGAGTCATTGCGGCCTGTGAAACCCCTTCGCGCCCGCACGGGTTGTCCGCCGCGGCGGACGAACCCGTGGCACAGAGCGGCTCCGCCACGCCAAACCTCACGAACACCCCGCCCCAACGTCCGTATACCCATTGACCAACCTCTTCCCTTAGACCGATGAACAGGTCATGACATTCAACCGTACCGACCATTCGTTTCCTGCCTCTTCGGCTTCATCGCCCGAAGGGCGCACGAATGTTGCCAGGGGCGCAGATCGCTCGACCAACGGGAGAGCGATCAAGCCCCTGCAAGCCGCAGATCGCATCCCGGCCCGGAGGGCCGACGAACCTCACGCTCGCGCGATGACTCCGCATCGCTCGCGCCATCTCCTCTGCATGTCTCTCCTCTGCGCCCTTTGCGCAGGCACAACTCTCTCCACCTCTGCCTTCTCTCAACCCCCTTCTGTTCAGCCCGCATCCCCCACCGACGCGCGCACCCAACCCGCCCGTCTCTCCACCACGCCCGCTTCCGTCGAGTCCCTGCTCTCCGCCGCCTATCTCTCCCCCGATCAACTCAAAGACGCCCGCATCCGCTTCGGCCGCTACTCGCCCGATGATCTGGACACCCCCGCGCGCGTCGCCCGCGCCGCCCTCATCCGCGGCGTCCTCTCCGACCCCGCCCTCGCCATCTCCGACACCGATGCCGATCCACTCGATCGCGCCGAAGCCGCCGCCCTCCGCGGCGAGTTCCCCGCCGCGCGCACACTCCTCGACGCGCTCCCCACGCAAACCCCGCGTGCTGTCCGCGTCCGCGCCGCCATGCTCGAAGACGAGGGCAAGTTCGACGACGCCATCACCGCCGGCGCATCCGTGCTCAAAGACCTCGCCGCAAACTCGTACACCCAGCCCGACGACATCATTGAGGCCGTGACGCTCGCCGCGATGAAACTCCGCCTCCGCGGCCCAGCCACCGGCATATCCGGCGCCTCCACCAGCGCGGCCGACTACAAAGCCCTCCTCAAACGCCTCGACGACATCGTCAACACCTCCGACCGCCTCTCCTGGCCCGCGCTCCTCGCGCAGGCCGATCTGCTCGCCGCACGCGACAACAAGGCCGAGGCCGCCGCCGCCATCAGCCGCGCGCTCGATCTCAATCCATCCAGCGCCCGCGCCTGGTCCATGCTCGGCCGGCTCATGGTCGATGGTTTCAGCTTCGCGCAGGCCGAGTCCATCGCCAAGCGTCTCGATCTGCTCTCTTCTGATTGGCCCGTTGTGGGGGATGGCGGCGATCCCGATCCGCTCCCCGATGAGTTCGTCGCGCTCGATCCCGGCAGCATCTCCCCCGACGCCGCAGCCATCATCGCCCGCGTCCTGCTCCGCCAGTCCGAGGGCGCGCAAGCCGCAAAAGTCCTCGCCCCCCAACTCGCCAAGTTCCCAAACTCGCCGCGTCTGCTCGCGCTCAACTGCGCCGCGCTCGCCGTGAGCTTTGATTTCAAGGCCGCCGACACCGCGCTCGCCGACTTTGATGCCCGCTTCGGCCGCTCTCCGCTCGCCCACTACGAAGTCGGCCGCGCTCTCAGCGATGCACGCCAGTACGGCCCCTCGCAAACGCATCTCGAAGAGGCCGCCAAGCGCCAACCCTTCGCCCCCGAGCCGCACATCGATCTCGGCCTCATGCTCATGCAGGCGGGCAAAGATGCCGACGCCCTCCGCGCCCTCGAACGCGCCTTCGCGCTGGACCCTTTCAACGCCCGCGCCGACAACTCGCTCCGCCTCGCCCGCGAGCTGCAGACCTACGAGCGGATCGAGACCCCGCACTACATCATCCGCTGCAAGCCCGGCGCGAACACCGACGGCGGCCCCTCCGACACCATCCTCGCCCGCGACATGGTCGGCCCGCTGGAGCGCAACTACGCGATAGTCACCGGCAAGCAGGACGGCGGCATCGACTACCAGCCCACGCAGAAGACCGTCATCGACCTGATGCCCGACCACCGCTGGTTCGGCGTTCGCATCGCGGGCATGCCCGCGATCCACACCATCGCCGCCTCCACCGGCCCGGTCATCGCGATGGAGTCGCCTCGCGATGGCCCGAATCACCTGGGCACCTACGACTGGGTCCGCGTGCTGCGCCACGAGTTCGTACACACCGTCACGCTCGGGCGCACCAACAACCGCATCCCGCACTGGTTCACCGAAGCCAGTGCCGTGTATCTCGAACAGTCCCCGCGCGACTGGCAGACCTGCCAGCTCCTCGCCGGAGCGCACCGCAACAACAAACTCTTCGACTTCACCGAGATCAACCTCGCCTTCATCCGCCCCAAGAAACCCAGCGACCGCTCGCAGGCCTATTCGCAAGGCCACTGGATGTACGAGTACATCTCCCAGCGCGCCGGAGCGCGTGCGCCGCTGGAACTGATGGACAAGTACGCCGCGGGCGTGCGCGAGGAGGAAGCGTTCCAGTCTGTCCTGGGCATCAGCCGCGCCCAGTTTCTTACCGACTTCATCACCTGGTCCAAAGCCCAGATCATCGAGTGGGGGCTGGATGTTCCCGAGGGCACGCCGCAGCTCCGCTCGCTGCTGGCACGCGAAGCGCTCTTGCAGAACCCCGCCGGTAATGGCGCGGCTCCTCCGACGGACGCCGACACCAAGCTCGCGTTGCAGCGCATCGCCGATGGTCATCCCACCGAAGACGACGACTCGGTCGATCTTCCCGAGCCGACGCCCGAGATGGTGACCAAGTGGCTCGAGCAGTACCCGCGCCACCCCGATGCGCTCGAACTCGCCGTGGACAACGCCGTGCTGCAGAACAAAGGGCGCGCCACGCCCGATATCGAACTGCTCATCAATCGCTACGCCGCCGCGCGTCCCGTCGATCCCAAACCCCATCGCCTGCTCGCGCGCATGTATCTCGAAGCCGCGGCAACCGACGGCGCGAACCTGAACGAGCAGGCCGCCAAGGCGATCCCGCACCTGGAGTTCCTCGACCAGCGCGAGCAGAAGCTCCCGACCTACGCGATGGAACTCGCCCGGCGCTACGGCGCGCTGGGCGACCTGGCCAAAGCCGGCGCGAGCGCGGAACGCGCCACCCAGATCGACCCCTTCAACCCCGTCCCCCGCGAACTTGCCGCAACGATCGCGATCCAATCCAAAGACCTCGCCAGCGCGGAGCGGCACATCGAGGCACTGACGCAGATCGAGCCGACGCGGGACATCCACAAGCAACGGCTTGAGGCGATCCGGAAGATGCGCGGCGAGGCCAAATGACCCCCTTCCGAGGTTATCACAGATTGTGATAACCTCATGTTTTCTTCGTGTTTTTGATGGTTTTCCCCGCTGCCACGGGCGCGTCATCTCCATCATGCGCCCGAAACCCAATCCGCTTCTTCGGCGGCGGTTCCGACGGATGGATCAGCTCATCCAGCAACGCATAGAGCTGCTGGATGTGCTGCTCGTGCTCCTTGGACCGCCCCTCGAACTTCGCATCCAGCGCCTCGATCTGGCGCGTGAGCGCATCGCTCGACGCCACCAAGTGCCGCAGTTTCACAAACGCGCGCATGATCTCCACATTCACCGCGACGGCCTTGGGGCTCCGCAGCACGCTGGATAACATCGCCACGCCCTGCTCGGTGAACACCAGTGGCATCTGCGATGAGAACTTCAGCCGCGCGAGGTGCTCGCAGTTTGCGACCACCTCATTCCGTTCGGACTCCTCCAATCGAAACATGAAGTCCGTCGGGAAGCGTTCGACGTTGCGCTTCACTGCCTGATTCAGAATCTTGGTGGGCACGCCGTACAACTCCGCCAAGTCCGCGTCAACCAGGACTTTGTGGCCGCGCAACGTGAGTATCTTTCCACCGATTCGCTCAGCGGGAATCAGAGAACGCATCCCACGATGCTGGTTGCTCTTCTTGTTGGCACGCCGCTTCGCCATTTTTCTTACTCCGATGAGGTGGTCACAATTTGTGACCACCTTCACGATACCAAATCGCAAATGCCTTGTCCAATAGGGTTTGCGGAGCGGGAGGTGGTCACAGATTGTGACCACCTCTGTCTCCCGGATCATCCCGAGGTGGTCGCAAATTGCGACCACCTCTGCCGCGGCATCGAGATTTTCGCATGTTTTCACGTGGTTTGTGTCTTCCGGGGTGGTCGCGGATTGCGACCACCTACTGGGAACGCGCGTTCGGAGGCGGTCGCAGATTGTGATCACCTCACTGGCCGCCCATTGTTTTCTGGCATTTTTCAATCGCTGTTTGGCACTTTTGAGGTGATCACAAACTGTGATCACCTCGCGTCGATCGTGGGCGGGGCCAACTCCTACTCTTGCGGGTATGTCCTCCGCGCGAAGCGATCCGATTGTTGGGATTGATCTCGGCACCACCAACTCGCTGGTGGCGGTGGCGAACTGGCCCGTCGGCGCGGCTGGCGCTGCCCCTCGGATTCTGCCCGATGAGCAGGGGCGGAACATGCTGCCTTCGGTCGTGCGTTTCGACTTGCGCGGCGGCGTGGCCGAGGTTGGATACCAAGCGAAGCTGCACGCGGTGGAGCATCCGCTCTCGACGATCTCGTCGGTGAAGCGGCTGATGGGGCGCTCGATCGCGGACGCCGCGGGGGATGTGGCGTATCTGTCGTTCAAGGTGGTGGAGGGCGCGCAGAATACGGCGCGGGTGGCGATACCGATTGAAGAATACGAAGGCACATGGGCTGGTAAGCCCATGCCACGGGAGAAGATCATCTCGCCGCAGGAGGTCAGCGCGATCATTCTGCGGCGGTTGAAGGAGCAGGCGTCCAAAGCACTCGGGGTTGAGGTCCGGCGCGCGGTGGTGACGGTGCCAGCGTACTTCGATGATGCGCAGCGGCAAGCGACGCGGGACGCGGGGCGGCTGGCGGGGCTGGAGGTGGTGCGGATTGTGAACGAGCCGACGGCGGCCGCGCTCGCGTATGGGCTGGGACTGCGCGAGAGCGCGGGTGTGGAGCGGCGGTCGCGCGTCGTTGTTGTATACGACCTCGGCGGCGGGACGTTTGATGTCAGCGTGCTGAAGATCACGCCTGGGGAAGGGATCGTGGGATCAAGGGACCAAGGGATCGAGTCTTCCATCCCTGCATCCCTTGATCCCTCGATCCCTTCTGTTTCCGACTTCTTCCAGGTGCTCTCGACATCCGGCGATACACACTTGGGCGGCGATGATTTCGACCAGGCGCTGGTCGCTCTGTTCACGCGCGAGATTGGTGAGCGGTTTGGGGCCATGTCGTTTCCTCCTGAGACGGTGCAGGCGCTGCGGCAACTGGCGGAGAGCGTGAAGATCAAGCTCTCGGATGTGGAGAGTGCGAGCGTGCGAGTGGACTTGAGTGGCACGGGCATCTTGCCCGTGAAGGGAAGCAAAGAACATGGGCGGGACGCCCATGCCACGGGAAGCAAAGAACATGGGCGGGACGCCCATGCCACGGTGTACGAGCGGGGCGTGACGCGGGCGGAACTGGAAGGGCTGGTTGGGCCGTTGGTTGAGCGGACGATCGGGGCGTGCGCGCGGGCACTGAAGGATGCGCGGCGGGCGATGGGGGATGCGGCGGTGGACGCGGTAGTGCTGGTGGGCGGGGCGACGAGGACGCCACTGGTGCGGAAGCGGGTGAAAGAGTTCTTCGGGATCGAGCCGTATACTGCGCTGAATCCGGATGAGGTGGTTGCGCTGGGGGCGGCGGTGCAGGCGGGAGTTATAGGAGATTTGAGCAGACCCGCTGGGGACCATCGGGGTACCCAAGCGCTGCTGCTGGATGTTGTGCCGCTGTCGCTGGGGATTGAGACGGTGGGCGGGGCGATGGCAAAGTTGATCGTGCGGAACACGACGGTGCCGGCGCGGCAGAGTGAGATGTTCTCAACGAGTGTGGATAATCAGACGGGGATCAAGCTGCATGTGCTGCAAGGGGAGCGGGAGATGGCGGCGGACTGCCGCTCGCTGGGGCGGTTTGAGATCACGGGCATTCCGCCGATGCCGGCGGGGATACCGAAGCTGCGGGTGGAGTTCGCGGTGGATGCGTCGGGGATTTTGACGGTTCGCGCGACGGAGGAGAGGAGCGGGAAGCGGCTGGAGCGGCAGATCGTACCGAATCACGGGCTGACGCAGGACGAGGTGGCGCGGATGGAGCGGGAGAGTTTCACGCACGCGCGCGAGGACATGACGCGGCATCGGGTTGTCGATCTGATCGCGAACTGCTCGCTGGATGTGGGTTGGATCGCGAAGCAGATGGATCGGCTGGGCGGCGAGCTGCCTGCGGAGATTCGGGCGGATCTGGAATCGCGCGTTGCTTCACTGCGCGGGATGATCGAAGCGGCGAAAGCGGATTGGAAGTCGGTGGATGCGGATGCGATGTACATGGCGAAGGAAGAGATGGATAGGGCGAGCGTGCGGCTGCATGAGATTGCGATTGCGAAGAGTTTGCGGGAGGATGCGGTGGGTTAGGGTGGGCGGGTCGTTGGGAAGGACGGAAGATTCTTGTTTATCTTGCGCGGAACACTGGCGCCGCTGCGCGGCTTGGGGTGCTTCGCACCTCAGGCGGAAACCGGGGGTTTGCTCGAAGACTCGCTGCACCCCCGGCAACGGTTCGTGCGCCCGAAGCGGGCGGGAAGGCGATTCGAGAAGTGATAGAGCGGGTGAGCGACGTGCGAGTGCGAAGAGATTGAGAGAAGAAGGGTGATTCGGGTGTCAAAGAAGAGCCGCTGATGATTGCTTGCGTGTGAGTTTCAACGGAGTCGGGCCGCGGCGGCCCGAACATGGGCTGGAAAGCCCATGCCACAAAGAGCAAAGGCACATGGGCAGGATGCCCATGCCACTAACGCGTGAGGGTGTATGTGGTGCGGAGGGGTGTCGGGTCGGAGGAGTTGGTGGGGATGAACTGGACGACGATATTCGGCGCGGGTGTGGCGGCTTCGTGGCGGGACCATTGCACGAGCCAGTCGGGGAGGCCGCCGAGAGTGATGGCGTAGGTGCGGGTGATCATCTCGTCGTATAAGAACGCGTTGCGGAAAGAGTCGGCGAGGTCGGCATCCCAGGAGCGCGCGGGCTGCGCGGGAGTGCCATCGGAAGCGGCGAGTTGAAAGAGTTCGGCGCGGAGTTTGCCGAAGGCCTTGATGCTTCGGTCGTTGACGGTGCGGAAGTCGAGATGGAGGAAGAGAGCGGGGTCGCCGCTGGGGTCGATGCCGACGCGGGTGAGCGGGCTGACGATGATCTTGGTGGGCGTGCCGGTTTCAACGCGCGAGGGCTTGATGAGCGGGGGCGTGGGGTTGGACTCGCTGACGGTGACGCACGAAGTGAGAAGTGCGGCGGCGGCGCAGGCGGCGAGAGAGGAGATGGTGCGGGTGGTGGTCATGTTGAACCTCGTGAGGATGATACGGGTGGGCGAGGGTGGTTGCGGCGGGAAATAGGAGCGCGATGAGGACAGCTGAGCTGGGCGGTGGTTCATCACGGTATTCGTTGACTTGCGGTTATTTCGGGCGAGGCGCCCGAAACATGGGCTGGAAAGCCCATGCCACGAAATGAAGCAATCAGGGCGCGCTGGGTGGATTCGAGGGTGGTGATGGCGCGGGTGTTGTCGTCGAGGGCTTTGAGGAGGACGTCGATGGATTTCTGATTGCTGAGGAGTTGGGTGTTGCTGTCGGCGAGTTGTTTGTCGCGGTCGGTGGCGGCGCGGCGTTCGGTGAGCCACATCCAACCGATGAGGCCGGCGACGCCGCATTGAGCGAGTGTGGTGGTGAGGGTGGGGTCCATGGGGGGCTCCAGAGAGAGGGAGTGGGGAGTGGGATGTGGGATGTGGGATGTGCGGAATGATGAGTGATGGAGCGTTTGTGTGTGAACTGAACCAAGGCATTCGAGCCGCGGCGGCCCGAACATGGGCGGGACGCCCATGCCACGGAGAAGAACATGGGCTGGTAAGCCCATGCCACTTAGGACCAGGTGCCGAAGCGGGTGAAGCGGGCTTCGTAGGGGACGGAGAGTTGGCGGGCGCGGTCGAAGGGGGCGAGGAGGGAGAAGGCGATGAAGGAGCGGCTCTTGAAGGTGCGATCGTGTTGATCGACGAGATCGCCGGCGGTTGGGGGCGTGGTGAGCTCGGCGGTGATGGTGTCGATGAGAGACCAGAGGTCTTCTTCGGAGTCCGCGATGAGGCGGCCGCGGATGGTGATGTCGCCGTCGAGCGAGCCGATGGACTGGCGACCGGGTGTGGTGGGAGCGATGAGGGTGTTGTCGATGAGCTGCGAGCCCATCGTGCCGACGATGAAGCGGTGCGGGCCGGAGGAGAAGAGATCGAGGGAGTTGAAGGAGGAGGGCATGGGGGAACTCCAATGTCGGATGTGGGATGTGCGATGTCGGATGTGGGAAGGGGAGAAGGGAAGAAGGGAAGAAGAAGACGATTAGGATGAGGATTAGGAGCAGGATTAGGACAGGAAAATGCACACCTCCTCCGGTTCTTGCTGCGCTCGAACCACCTCCCCCGCTAGCAGGTTGTTGAAGTACCCAACTCTGGCCGCAGAATCACCGGGATTCCGGGATTGAACGTGAGATTTCCGGTGGTGTAGTCGGGGGTTTGGCCGCC
>JAYVRG010000052.1:0-26464 GCA_043776515.1 Phycisphaerales bacterium | reverse complement strand
CCGCTCCGCGGCGGAACCGCCGCGGAGCGGCGGGCCACCCCGGAGCTCGATCGCGTGGAACGCGAGCTTGCGGAGTTGCAGGAGCGGAATCGTGCGCTCTCGGCACGATGGGAGAGCGAGAAGAAGGACCTGGACGCGGTCAAGAGCATCAAGGGTGAGATCGACGCGAAGCGCACGCAGCTCGAGCAGGCGCAGCGGCGTGGCGATCTGGAGCAGGCGGCACGCATCCAGTATGGCGAGATCCGCGAACTCGAGAAGCGACTGGCGATCGCCGAGCAGACCATGAGCGAGCGCGAGCAGAAGGGCGATGCGCTGGTCAAGGAGGAGGTGGACGACGAACTGGTGGCGCAGATCGTGGCCAAGTGGACGGGCATTCCGGTTTCGCGATTGGTCGAGGGCGAGCGCGACAAACTACTGCGAATGGAGCAGGAACTGACCAGGCGCGTGGTGGGGCAGGAGGATGCCCTGCGAGCCGTGTCGGACGCGGTGCGCCGTGCCCGGAGCGGGCTGGGCGATCCGAATCGTCCGATCGGCTCGTTCCTGTTTCTTGGCCCGACGGGTGTGGGAAAAACCGAGACGTGCAAGGCGCTCGCGGAGTTTCTCTTCGACACCGAGGAGGCGATGGTCCGCGTGGACATGAGCGAATATATGGAGAAGCACGCGGTCAGCCGGCTGATCGGCGCGCCTCCGGGATACGTCGGATACGAGGAGGGCGGCGCGCTGACCGAGGCGGTGCGTCGGCGGCCGTACGCGGTGATTCTGCTGGATGAGATCGAGAAGGCACACCCGGATGTGTTCAACGTGCTCTTGCAGGTTCTGGATGATGGTCGTCTGACCGATGGTCAGGGGCGCACGGTGGATTTCAAGAATGCGATTGTGGTGATGACGAGCAACTTTGGAAGTCAGATGATTCAGGAACTGGCCGCGGGCGGCGCGGAGGATTGGGAGATCGACGCGGCGGTGCGCGATCTGCTGCGGCGCGGCCCGGCGGGCGCGGCGGTGGAGGAGATGGGCAAGGCCACCGGGGTGCCCGTCAAGGTGCGCGACGCGATCATCAAGGCCCAGCAGATGATGCAGGGTGGCACGGGGTTCATGCGCCCGGAGCTACTCAACCGCATTGACGAGGTGGTTGTGTTTCACCAGCTCAAGCGCGACGAGATCGGACGGATCGTGGAGATTCAGCTCGGCCGGCTCCGCAAGCGGCTAGCGGATCGGGACATGACGCTTGAACTGAGCAAAGCGGCGGAGCAGCAGATTTCCAGCGAAGGGTGGGACCCGGCGTTCGGGGCGCGGCCCTTGAAGCGAACGATCCAGCAGCGGATCGAGAACGCACTGGCCAGCCGCATCTTGGGCGGCGAGTTCGGGCCGGGCGATCACATTCTGAGTGATTATTCCGGTGGGGCGTTTGTGTTTAGGAAACAGGTCGCCGCAGAGAAACCCGTCTGATCCGGCCCACACTGGCCAGAAGTTCACGCGGGATTCAGCCGCAGTGCGATCACACTGCCCAAGTTCACATGCTTGGTTGCGGAAAGACCCGGCTCCGAGAGCTGCGGTACTCGATTCCGGTCGGTTTTTATTGGCACCTGCCGGAGGAATCGGTATGCTCTCTGTTCTCCGTCCATGTTTTTCGGACGGTGCCGGAAGGAGCGAGCGAGCGTTGATGCGTGTGCGTGCCAGGAAGAGCAGCGGCGTGGTGGGCGCTGGGGCGGTTGCCCTGTGGGCATTGGCCTGCGCACAGCTTGCGATGGCGATGCCACCGACGCGAGTCGTGGCGACGGCGGGGATCGGGAGCGCAACGGTTCCGGGTGTTTCGGGGAGCGCGTTCAGCGTGCTGGGCGCACCACAACTGGATAACGCTGGCGGGCTGCTGGTGACGTGCCGCTTTGGCGGCGCGGGGATCACGTACGCGGCGGATGATCTGGGGCTGTTCCACTTTGATCGGTATGGCGTCGGCAAGTTGCTGGCGCGGACGGGCGTGAGCGGCGTTGCCGGCGCCGCGGATGTGGATGTACCGGGCGCAATATTCAGCTCGACGTTCTTTCCACGCTTGCGCGACGACGGCGGGATCGCGGCGGTCTGCTTTCTCGCCGGGTCGGGCGTGGATTCGTCGAACTCAACCGGATATTGGACCGGCTCGCACGAAGGTGTGGGGCTGACAGTGCGAGCGGGATCGACGGCGGTGCCGGGCGTGCCGGGAGCGCAGTACAACGGGTTCATCACTGGGTTTCCGTGCGTGCTCTCGGAAGCGGGGATGGCGTTCGGGGCGCAGATGGCGGTGGGGCTGGGCGGGGTGACGATCGCGGATTATCAAGGAATTTGGGGGCCGCGGATCGGGGTGGCTGGGTCGCTCAATCTCGTCGCGCGTCCCGGGATCATCGGTGGAACGGGTGTGCTGGGCGGGCCGCCGACCACGAGCACGCTGCTCGCGCCGGCGTATCTGTCACTGAACTCACGCACGCTGGTGCTGAGCGCGAACGGGCGGATGGCGTTTGCCGCGACGCTGGCACCGGATGTCGGCGTGAACGCATCCAGCGATAGCGTGATTGTGGAGCGCAAGGCGAATGGGCTGATTGGGTATGTGGCCCGCGAGGGGGACGCGGTGCCGGGGCTGGCAGGCGTGGCGTTCAAGTCACTGGATGTGAGCGCGTTTGTGCAATCCGGCGGGCTCTCGATGAACAGCGCGGGGGATGTGGCGTTCTGTGATATTGACACCGCCGACGTCCCGACATCGGGCGTCTCGCGGGTGTGGCGCAGGCGCGCGAATGGGCAGTTTGATCTGCTCGCGTCGCGCTCGACTGCGATCGGGCCGGGTGCGCCGATAGGAACTGTCGGAACGTTTGGCGTGCTGCAGGCGCCGGCGATCAGCAGCGCGGGCACGGTGGTGTTCGCGGGCACGGTGAACACGGCGGCGGGGACGGTTATCTCGGGGCTGTGGGTGTGCGAACCGGGAACGAGCACGCCGCGGCTGATTCTGCGCTCGGATGTCGCGGATACGGGACGCTCGCCGCCGGGAGTGCCGGGGGCGTTGTTCTCGACGGAACTGCCGCCACGCGGGACATACCGGATCAACGCGCGCGGCCAGATCATTTTCCGCTGGAAGTTGCAGGAAGGCCCGGGCGGCATCACCAGCGCGAGCAGCGACGGGCTGTGGGCGTATGACCCCGGGCTTTGGCTGGTGAGCGTGGCCCGTGCGGGCGATGTGGTGACGGTGGGGCAAGGGCTGACGCAAATGATCCGCTTGATCGGAGATTTTCTCGGGCCGTCCGGCGATGACGACGGGCGCATCCGCGATCTGAACGATCTGGGCGAGGCGGCGTACACGGTGCAGTTCTCGGATACCAGCGGCGCGCTGCTGGTCTCGCAGTTGCCCGGCTATGGCGCGTGCTGCGTGGGCGGAACGTGCGTGGTGGTCTCCAACACGCAGTGCGCAGGGTCGTACTCGCGCTTCGCGGGGCTGGGCACGGCGTGCGCCGGACCCGCGGTCTGCTGCATCGCGGACTTTGACCAGACCGGGACCATCAACGCGGCGGACCTGTACGCGTTCTTCGAGGCCTGGTTCGCGGGCAACCTCGCGGCGGACATCGACGGCTCGGGGCTGAGCAGCTCGGACATCTTCCGGTTTATCCAGGAGTGGTTCGCGGGGTGCTGAATCGCTGAGCCGAGCGGCGGAATATCATCCAGCATGGCAGACGGGGAACAACCGGGGAATGAGCGACGCTCGCTGAAACTCTCGGGCACGAGTGGCGATGTGGTGCCCGGGCGCCCGCGCTTGCGACGACCGCCGGACGAGAATCCATCTGAAGATGACATCCAGAAGTTCGGCGATGTGACGCGGACCTGTCCGGAGTGCAAGAAGGATGTATTCGACGACGCGGCGGTCTGCTACCACTGCGGGTACGCGTTTGAGCGAACCACGCCGGGAGCATTGCGAGCTCCCAAGTGGATCATCGTGACGATCCTGGTGGTGATCGCGGCGTTTGTGCTGGCGACGTTGTCGAGCGTGTGGTGAGTAGCGGTACTCGCGTCCGGCTCGGAGAGCCGGGCCACCTATTCGTGAATACCCAGATCGTGTTTGGTGAAGAGGGCCTCGAAGGGGATGCCCGCGGCGGCCATGTTGGCGGCCGCGCCTTCCTGGCGATCAATCGTTGCGATCACCGCGACGAGTTCCGCGCCCAGCTCGCGCAGCACTTTGGCGGCTTCGAGCGCCTGACCTGCGGTAGTGGCGACATCTTCAAGCAGCACCACGCGGTCGCCCTTCTCGAGCTTGCCCTCGAGCTGCTTGGCGGTGCCGTAGTCTTTTTTCGCGTTGCGAATAAAGATGCAGGGGAGACCTGTCTTCAAGCTGGCAGCGGTGACGAGCGGGATGCCACCGAGTTCGGCACCGGCCAGCCGCGCGATGGGCTGGCCGGTGCGAGCGGCGATGGCCGCGATGCGGGCGGCGAAGAGGTCGGCGAGCGGAGCGAGGACTTCGGGTCGGGTGGAAAAGAGGTATTTGTCGAGGTAGTAGCTGCTGGTTCGCCCCGAACGGAGTGTGAATGTGCCGCGGAGGAGGGCGAGGTCGGCGATGGATTGGGCGAGGGGGGTGAGTGCAGCGGTGCTTGCATGTTGGGGGTTGGCGGCGGTCATGGTCGATGGTATCTTGAACTCTGGCGATTGATGCAACCAGAAGACGTGAATTCCCAAGCACGTTGCGGGGTCGGGCGATACCGGGAGATTGTTGAACAGGAGCTCAGCCATGACCATCGAGCGTGCCATGTTGATCGGAGCGGTGGGAGCGGTGCTCGCGGGAGGCGGATCGAACGTTGCCGCGCGGGGGGCGGAACCGCCTCCAGCGGTTGCGACACCAGCCGCGCAGCCCGCGGCCGATGGGGATGCGCTTCGTGGTCCGACGCTGAGCAAGCAGGCGGAGGATTCGGAGCGGACGATCGTGCAGCGGGATTTTCAGGGTCGGCTGAAGAAGTTGGAGGAGAACGCCGCGCTTGCTGCGCTGGCGAAAGTGCCATTGACGCAGGAAGATCGCACGAGGGCGGATCGGGTGATCGGGGAGCGGGCCGCGGCGATCGACACGATCGTGCGCGACAATCTGCGGCTGGTAATCGAGTTTGTGACCGCCAAGCAAGCGGGTGAGTCCGCGGAAACGAGCGCGCTGCAAACGCGGGTGCTGGAAAAGCTGATGCCCTTCATCCGACGCGGGCCGCTGGTGAACGAACTGCGTGCGGCGTTGCCGGTGGAGAAATACGCCGCGCTGCACGCGATGGTGGATGAGTACAACCGGGCACTGACTGCGGATCGCGCCGCCGATCCGATGATGACAGGGAAGCAGAAGGATGAGAACAAAGTCGGATCAATGATCGCGGCGGGCGCGGAGGGGTTCGTGGCCGAGGCCCGGGCCTCGTTCCAACGGGTGGTTGACGGAGGCGGCAAGGAGTTTGAGGCGTTGATCAAGATACTGGCGCTCACGCCGCAGCAGGAGGGGCGGGTGCGGCAGATTGCCACGGAACAGTTCAGCAAAACCTACGGCAAGCCGACCAAGGCACAGCAGATCAAGGTGTTTCTGGACATCTACGCGGAACTGGATGTGGAGCAGCGGCATCGACTGGCGGAGCACATTGGGGAGGAGAATCGGGCGAAGCGGGGGGTGGGGAACAAGTAGTGGGGTAGAGGAGTAGGGGAGTGGAGGTGCGCGTGCGTGCACTGCGATTCCTACCCTGCGGCATGAACGCACGCCTGACAGTTGGGATGATGTGTCTGCTCGTGAGTGCGAGCGGTGCGTCCGGGCAGTTGATCGGGCCGATTCCGCCCGCCGCGCCGCCCACACCAGCGTACGTCGCGCCTGCGCCGCTGGATGTACCGGAGATGGAGCCCGCGGTGGTGGAGCCGCCCGCGCCCTCGATCGTGGTGCGCAATGAGCAGGGGAGATTGAAACCGATCAGCGGCACACCGGAAGAAGCGGCGGTCGCGACATATGTATTTGATACCAAGCGGCGTGAGAAGATCGCGGCCTCCGCCGCGGCGCGAAAACTCGATCTGGATCGCTTCGTGGTCACGAATCTGGACAAGGCCCTTGCGGCGGAGAAGATGCGCGAGCGTGTGAGGACCGAGAGTGAGTTCGGCAAACTCTTTGAGGCCCGCGAGCTGACGGTGGCGATGCGATACGAGCGGCTGATCGACCGGCTGGAACGAGATCGCGCCATCACCGCCGCGCAGCGGGTCCGGCTGGATGAGACACTGCTGGCATACGACCGGGCACGCCAGGAAGAGATCGACAGGGAAGCGGGAGAGGATCCGACACGCAAGGGCGTGCTGAATCTGCGGCAGACATTCGCGGATGCGATGCGGGAGCCGCTGGAATCGCTGGAGCGGCAGTTGAGAGATGTGGCGGAGCACCTGCGCGATGTCCGCGATGCACTCAAGCTGCGTCCCGGCGGTCAGGAACGGGCATTCTCCGTGTGCGACTCCGACCAATCCGCTCCGCACGCGATGGAACTCGCCATGCGCTTCGTTCGTGAGACGCTGGACGTGGAGCAGCAACGAGCGGCAATGACGGCGCGGCTGGCGGCACGGGCTGCTACGAAGTGAGCCGATGCTTCCGGGTACCCCGCCGGTCCCCGGCGGGGTACCCAAGGCAGCCACTTCACACCTGACTCGCGCGATCCTTCAATCGCTCGCGCCAACCGTCCACAACGGATTTCTTGGTGAGGTCGTAGCGCAGCGGCGTGACGGTGATGCAGCGGTTCCAGAGTTCCTGGACGTCCGAGCCGAGGTCGGTGGTGTGGAAATCCAGGCCGCTGCCGGCGGACCAGTAGTAGACCTGCCCGGTGGGGGAGAGGCGGCGCTCGTACTTGTCGTTCAGCCCGTGCGTGTTCATGGGGCAGACTTTGATCGGGTAGCGATGCGTGCGGGATTCGGGCGCGCCGATCTCGGTGGCGGGGATGTTGATGCTCAGGCAGGCGTGCTTGTCGGGGAGGCCTTGCTCGATCACCAGCTCGATGGCGCGGCGGGCGTGGCGCGCGGCGAGCGCGAAGTCGGGCTTCGAGGCGCCCAGGTGCAGCGAGACGGCGATGGAGGGAATGCCCAGAAACGCGGCCTCCAGCGCGGCGGCCACGGTGCCGGAGTAGATGACGTTGATCCCCACGTTCGCGCCAGCGTTCATGCCGGAGATGACCAGATCGGGACGGGTGCCAACACCGAACTTGTCCGTCCACAGATTGCTGATCGCGAGTTTCACGCAGTCCGCGGGGCGGCCGTCCACGGCGATGCCCTCCATGCGCTCGTTGATACGCTCTTCCGTCACCATCAGCGGCGTATGTACGGTCAGCCCGTGGCCGGTCGCGGATTGCACGGTGAGCGGGGCGATGGTGTAGACCACGGAGCCGAGGGGCTTGGAAAACGGCGCGGCGGAGGAGGCGAGCGCGTCGTAGAGAGCGCCGATGCCGGGAGCGCGAATGCCGTCGTCGTTGGTGAGCAGGATCTTCATTGCGCAACCATAGTGCAAGCGCAGTCACTTGGTTACGGGCGCGGGCGTTTCGTGCGCGGGCGGCGTCTTTGTGGGTGCGGGCATCGGCTTCAACTCCACTGGCGCAAACACACCCGGGCTGAACGGAGTTGAGTCCACCTCAACGTGCGACTTCCACGTTCCGACCTTGCCGATGCCGTCGCGCTGCACGCTTGCCTTGCTGCTGGTGGGCGCGATCTCGTCGAGCGGGAAGCCGGTGCCGCCGGCTTTCTCATCGGCCTTGCCCCAGCGGACGCGCTGGATGGGCTTGCCATCCGGGGATTTCAGGCACGCGGCGTCTCCCGCATTGGAAAACGAGATGCGAGCACTGGCGACCCGCGCGGTGAAGATGATCGCTTTGTGAAAGTGCTCGTTGCCGCCGCTGGGCGCGGCCTTGGCGTTGCCGATGGGTCCGGGAATCTTGGCGTCGTGGCCGTTGAAGAGGACGACCACGGCGCGCGGCGGGAGCGTCATGGCGGGAAAGACAAACTTGAGCGTTGTTTTAGCGGTCGGCGAGCCGTCCGTCAGTGTGTAGCCCTTGAGCTCGATGGAGCGATCGTGCGGGTTGACGATCTCGATGAACTCGTCACCGGAAACCTCGCGTTTGCCGCTTTTGTTCGCGTCGTTGTCGCCGGTGGTAGGGACGGCGAAGAGGACTTCGGTGATGAGCGGGTGCGGAAACGCGACGGCGGGAGGCACAGCCGCGGGGAGCGGTTCGAGTTTGGGTGGTGCTGGAGGTGGTGACGGTTTGCCGGGATCGACGGTGGCGGGAAACGTCGGCGCGGGCGCGGCGGGCTGCGGCTCGGCGACGGTCATCAACAGGAACGGAATGAGCGTGAGCGTTTCGAGCATGGAAACCACCTCAGAGGGTTCTGGAGGGCATCCATGCCGGAGTCGGACTCAATCAAACGGAACAAGAGTCAGAGTTGAACAGCAGTTGGTACGTATTCCACGGGATTCGCTCGATGACTCGCTCATCCCGGGCGTGTGGGAGCGGGACTACTCCCAGTTCTTGATGCGCTTGCCCTTGCTTTGTTCGCGGGCGGAGAGCCGGTTGCTCACGAGCATCAGGTCGTAGACGCGATCGTGTTTGTCGGGGAGGTTGAGCATGATCCAGTTGGCGTCTTGGACCTTCTGGCCCTCGAGCATCATCCGGATGCGCATGCCGGGGCGGCGTTCTTCGGAGTCGATCTTGTTCTTGAACTCGCCGCCGGGGCCGAGCATCTGCGTGGAATACACGGTCATCTCGCCGGTCTTGCGGAGTTGGAGCAACTCCACGCGGACGATGCGGTCGGTGGTGTTGTTGATCTCCACGCCGTGGACGCCGCCGATGGAGCAACCCCCGAGCAGCGCGCTCACGCCGAGCAACGTGGCGGCGGGTAACAGTGTGAACGCGGTCGATCGGCGCATGGTCGTCTCCACGGGCCGCGAGGTGGCCCGACTAGGACGACAGGATAACACCATCAGAGCCAAGCGGCGTGAACCGCCGGAGTTTTGGTTGGAAGAACTCGTGCCACGGGCTCGCCCGCTGCTCTGAGCGGGCAACCCGTGATGCGCGGAAGGGGTGTTCGGTTAGCCCTTGAACCCACACGGTTCACACGGGTTGCCCGGCGAAGCGCCGAGGGAACCCGTGGCACGGAACCGTGGCACGGAGAAAGATTCAGCAACCGGCGAACCAGGCGGTCAGGAAGTCGAAGATGTCCTGGATGCTCACGCCCGAGCCGTTGATGTCGGCGGTGGGGTCGAGCGTGAACCAGGCGTTCAGGAAATCGAAGATGTCCTGTGGCTCAAGAGTTGCGTTCTGGTTGAAGTTTGCCAAGCAGCAGGGCGTGGTGGTGTTGCCGATGGCGTTGCAGCTTGTGGAGGGTCCGGCGAAGCGGCGGTTCACGCCGGAGCAGGCGGCGGCGGAAGTAATGGAGCAAGTGCTGCCAAAGCAGCACGCGCCGCCCGGCTGCGGGCAGGGATTCGGCGAACAGATGGAACCAAGTCCCTGGAACACTGCGGCACAGCTCGCGGCGTCGGTCAACGTGCAGGAGCCGTTCGCGGCGCAGCACGCGCCGGTGGTGGCGCTGGAGACGACGGTGAACACCCCGGTGCCGCCTCCGGAGGAGCCCAGCCCGTCGGAGTTGGTGATGTTCACATCGCGAGCGGTTCCCGCGGCATTCGCGGCCAGCACAAAGGAAAGCCCGGTGATACGCGTGCCCATCGGGTTCACGATCGGCGTGCCGGTGACAGTGACGCCGCCCCCGGCGACGATGATCTGTGATGCGCTGGTCACCCCCTTGAAGTTGCTGCCGTTGATGGTCACGGGCACGGTTGTTCCCGCGTTCGCGAAGGCCGGGCTGACAGTTGTCACTGTGGTGGTCGCGCCATATACCACACACTGCACGGTGTCCGTCCCGGTCAGCCCGTTGCTGTCGGTCACGCGGAGCGTCACGTTGAACGTGCCGTTTGAGCGATATGTGAAGCTCGGCTGCGGCTGTCCGTTGCCCGCGCTGTCATACACACCGTCGCCATCAAGGTCCCAGGCGTAGTTCGTCACCGGAATCGTCGCGGCGGGCTCGGTCGCGTAGGAGTTGTGGTTGCCCATGAAATAGGTGAGCACATCCGCTTGCGCACGCTTGAGATTCAGACCCGCGATCGCGCGCGGCGGGGCCTTGGATGTGCCTATGCGGATGGTCATGTCGTATGTCTGCACCACTTGATTCGTGGACGATGCTCCGCCCGCGTCCCAGATACGAACGTAGTACGTGCCCGGCGCGAGCGCGCCCTGGGTGATCTGTTCGGTGATGCCCGGCGTGTTGGTGTCCGAGGTGGCGAGCACGGTGGTGCCATCGGCGGCAAGCAGTTGCAGCGCGAGGTTGCCCGCCTGGGTCGCGTCGATGGTGGTGATGGTGCCGGAGCAACCGCTGCCCTGTTGGCCCTGGCACCAGTTCGGGTCCAGCCCCCCGCCGGTGCAGGTGGTGGGGAAGGAAGCGGCGGTACAAGGCGAGGGTGTGCAGGTGCCGCGCAGGACGAAGGCGCCCGCGATCGCGGCGCATTTCACTTGCGTCGTGGTCGTGCAGACGGTGGAGATGCAGCACGCGCCGGAGGGGCCGTAGCCAGTGGGGTCCACGGTAATCGTTACGGGCTGCGCGATGCCGATCGTGAACTTGAACCAGTCGTCCTCGGAGAGGAACGTGGGCGGGTTGCCGTTGACGATGACCGCGGTGCCGTTGATACCCAGGTCGCGCTCGATGACCGATCGCGCGACGGGAGACGTGAGCGTGCCGTAATCCTTCGCGCCGGCGGCGTTGTGATTCCCGAGCGGGGCGTAGCGATCACCGTAGTTGCGGATCGCGGCTCGGACCTCATCGGGCGCGAGCAGGAACGTGCCGGTGCTGATTGTGGGCTCCATGAGCTTGGTCTGGTTGCAGGGAACCGAGTGCAGGAAGCCAAGCCCGTGGCCGTGCTCGTGGGCGACGGTGTTGCGGAAGTACAGGAAGTTGCCGGCGGTGTTCGTGAAGTACACCGACGTGAAGTAGTTGGTGTTGATGGTCATGTCGCCACCGGAGCAGGAGGTGGTGACTGCGGCGGGAAAAGCGTTGTACGCCAGCGGCATGCCGATGGGCGCGAAACCGAGGCCGCCAAAGCGGATGTCGCCGCGATTGGAGACGTGGGCCGTGACGGTATCTTCGGCGGAGTTGTCGTCCACGACTTCGGTGTACGTCAGCCCGGCGACGGTGCGCCAGCCCGCGACGGAGGAGCGCATGAACTCGCGCCCGCGATCCAGCGAGCCGTACGCCGCGATGAGCTTGGCACCCAGGTCGTTGTCACCCTGCAAGAAGCCGGCGCAGGTCAGCCCCCAATGCACGCCGTCATCGGGGAATGAGTATGTGAGTTGAGCCGGGCGCGAGGTGCCGGCCTGGCCGAGCGTCCCGGCACCGAGCCAGCAGGAGGAGTCGGCGAAAAAGCGGGGCGCGAACGGCCCGGCGTGCGCGGCGGTGGGGGGAAGGAGCTGGGTCTGCGCGATCAGGTCGTCGAGTTGCTGGGGCGTCAGATCGTGCGGGTAGCAGGTGTTTGCGAGTTGCAGGCGGGCGAGAATGTGCAGACGGGCGCGCTCGGGTTCTTTGGCACTGGCCGCGGCACGATCCACGGCGTCCATCAGCGGGGATTCGGGAGTGGTGGCGGTGTCCGACGGCGCGACGGTCTGGGCATTCGCGTTGCCGGCGCAGAGCCACAGCGCGGCCGCTACAGCCGAAACACCCACACAAGCGCGCCGCGTCCCACGCATCCGGAATTCCTT
Source organism: Phycisphaerales bacterium (assembly GCA_043776515.1). Classification (GTDB taxonomy): domain Bacteria; phylum Planctomycetota; class Phycisphaerae; order Phycisphaerales; family UBA1924; genus UBA4658. Next base: position 14,684 of record JAYVRG010000052.1, on the reverse strand, counting down.
TCCTAAGTCCGGCACTTTGCAGGACCCTCGATCATGGCCGCGCTTTGGCAACTTCCAAACAGATCGAAGAGTCGGAAGCACGCGCACCCGTCCGGAAGACGCACAGACGGCACGTTCCGGAGAGCCGGAACTATTCGCCCGGTTTCAATCGAGGGTTCGTCGCCATGCACGCGGCGAGAGCGAAATGTTCGGGTTTGCGCACGTTGCGGATGAGCGGCGCGGGAAAACGCCCCGTCAAGGTCGGTTGGGATCCTCGCCGGGGCGGTGTGGATGGGCTTATCGGAACCAGCGAACGTCGGGAAGCGGGTGGCGTGAGTTCAGCAGCCAGCGAACCAGGCGCCCAGGAAGTTGAAGATGGATTGCACATTGGGCGTGCCCGCGCCGTTGCCGACGAAATCGGCACTCGTGGCTCCGGCGAACCACGCCGCGAGATAGTCGAAGATGTCCTGCACCGTGACGCCGTTGACGTGGTTGAAGTCCGGGCGGCAGCAGGGAGTCGAGGTGCTGCCGCCGCTGTTGCAGGCGGGCGTGGCGACAAACAACGTGTTCGCGCCGCTGCAGTTGGCGGGTGTTTCAGCCCGGCAGGTGACGCCTTCGCAGCAGAGGCCCGAAGCGGGAGCGCACGGATTCGGCGTGCAGACGCCGCCAGCTGCGAACTGGCCGCCGCACGAAACCTGGATGGTGATCGAGCAGACCGTGCCGACGCAGCAGTTGCCGGGGGGCACGTTCACCGAGCCGCTGGTTCCCGCGAAGTTTCGCGGCGTGTTCACCTGCGTGCCGCCCGCGGCGGTGCTGGATGTCTGACCGTTGGTGGACATGGGACCGTAGTTCACGGTGTGGACGAAGCCGCCGAAGATCATCGTGCCGCCGCCGGTGAAGATGAACCCGGCCGGGATCACATAGTCGGGAGTCACGCCACCGGGAAGCGTGGCGAAGTTGCTGGTGGCAATCAGGATGTCCGTGTTCGCCGTGTTGGTAGAAGAGAGGTTTGCTGGGAACGTGAACGTGTGCGTGGTCACGCCGTCGGAACATGTGATGGTCTGCCCGCTGACGAAGTTTTGGAAGTTCGCGCCGAACCCCTCGTGCAAGCGAATGAACTGCACCGAGCCGTCCGCGCTGGAGAAGAACTCCGCAATGCGGTATAGGTGGAACGACGCGTGCGCGGGAGTCGCCAGCGCCGCGAGCAACACAACCGCCACCAGACATGTAAACAGACGCTTCATAATCCGGCCTCCGGACATTGTGACCACACACTCGCGACGCCGATGCTCGATCCGCCGCGCACACACGGCGCATTGACGTTCCACACTACACAATGTCGCCCGAAAGCGGCGGCATTGCATGGAATCCGATGTATTCCGGGGGTCGGTTTTTGGAAGTATGCGGCTCGATGTGAACTTGGGCGGTTCCGCGATGCTCTCAGAGCGTGCAACTGCTTGCTTCCGGACCGTACTACTACTACTTGTTTCCGGTCGTCGCCGGCTCGCGCCAGACGATCTCCGACCCCTCCATGCCAAGGTTCGCACCGAAGAAGCCGGCGCACTCGATGCCCTGCGTCCCCTTGCTCCAGATATCCGAGCGGAACATGCAGACATCGGGGATACCCACGCCCGAGAGCAGATAGGGCATCCGATCCGTGGCCTTCATGCCAGCGATGCCGGTGCCGCCGATCAGGGCGTACATACGGGTGCCGGTGGTGCTGGTGGTGAAGGTGCCGACGGAGAGCATACCGATGTCATCGCCTTGCAGGGTGCGGCCACCGAGGGCCGCGCTGCCGCGCGAGACGTTGGTTGCTCCTTTGGTCGTCAGCCGCGCTGCGGCGGTGTTCGTGGTGGTGTTGCCGTACAGAATCACGTTGCCCGCGACCTCGCCCGCGTCGAGTTTGTTGAGGAACTGCGCATCGGAGATCAGCACCGCGCGCCCGTTGCCGCGATACCACCACTGCTCGGCGTCAAACCGCGCCCGGGCCAGCGACCATGCGTTCTCCTCCGCCGTGCCCGCGCTGGAATACACCTGCACGAAGTGGTTCGTGAACGCGTTCTTGAACGGTCCGACCGTCGGCGCGACATCACCGCTGGACGACGCGGAGGCGTTCGGCCCCTCGCTCGCATCCACCCAGCGGCCATCGGCGCGTTTCACGACCGAGACGCGCGTGCCGCGTTTGGCTGCTTTGGCGGGCTTGCCGTCGATCTCGAAGACGCACACGGGAGTGGAAGGGACGCCGCCACAGACCTGATCGCCGAGCGAGATCGCCGCGGCGTTGCTGGTGGTGATGGTGATCTTTCCCGCGGCCCGATCCACCTTGACATCCACCGTCGCCATCTGCCCGGCGTGCTCGGCGCGATCAATGCGAACGCCATCTCCCGGCGGGAGCGCGACGCCCGGCAGCAGCGTGCGTGCGTGCCACTCTGTCTGCTCGCCCGGCTTGGGGAGTGTGCGGGCGCGGAACATCTCGAACATGGGAGCCCAGTCCACGCAGGCCGTGCCGGGGCCGTCCTTGTCCCACCAATGCCCCACACCCGGCTCCTCGTGATAGTCGAAGGCGATGTCGAGCTTGGTGAGTTCCTCGCTGGCGCGCCGGGCCTCGCGCACCGGCACGTTGTCGTCCGCGTCTCCGTGCAGGATGTAGATGCCCTTGCCCATGAGGTTGGGCATGAGCGCAAGCGTGTCGCTGGAGGAGCCGGCGCGACGGAACATGGAGCGGAGCTGCGTCTCGGTGGTCTCGGTCGGCTCGCCACGCCGGTCGGCGTAGGTGTCGAAGCTCAGCCAGCCCGCGCTGGGGCCGATGGCCGCGAAGCGGTCGCTCAGCAGCACGCCGAGCTGCCAGGTGCCGTGGCCGCCCATGGAGTGGCCGGTGAGATACTGCCTGCGTGGATCGGTGCTAAACCAGACCTTCGCATTGTCCATCGCCTCGATCGCGTCCACGCGCCCCCAATCTTCCCAGTCAAAGCCATATGGGCGGCGATTCGTGGGGCAGACGATGACCATGTCGGGCTTGGGGTCGTAGCAGGGGGCTTGGCTTGCGGCCTCGACCGAGGCGCCGTGCAGAGACAGCACCAGCGCGGGATGCTCAATCTTCCCCTCGGTCGCCTGCGGCGTGATCGCGACGTACTGCACGCTTCCGTCGATCGCGCTCACGTATGTGCGGTGGTGGACCTGATCGGGCGTGCGGGATCGGAGCGTGATCCGCGTCGGCTTGCTCGGGGCGCTCTTGGCATCGCCCGCTTCGCGCACGGTGATGGTCACGCCGAGATCGGGCTTGTCCTTCGCGTAAGCCGCCAGCACATGAAGCGCGGCCTTCTGGGCGGTGGCTGGGGGCAGTTCGATCCGCTCTTCGGCGGCCGCGCCGGTGGCGCCGTCGGCGGCCGCGCTCACCAGCAACGTCTTGGCCGTTCCGGTGGCGTTCACAATCGGCACCCCGATCCAGTATTCCTGCGGCTTGTCGCTCAGCACATCCGGCAGCGTGACATCATCGGTGTACACGACGACATCCGACGCGGGCGCGGAGAGCTTCGCCTTCAGCCCGGCGCGCCCGGCGTGCGCGAAGAGGAGCTGGTTCGTTCCCTGCTTGAGCAGCACCGGCAGGTGCAGCTTGCCGTTGGAATATGGATCGCCCGCGTGCGGCTCGCCGTTCACGTACACCATCGAGTCGCCCGTCGCGTCGAGGATCATCACCCGATCGCTATCCGACATCACGGTGCAGAGCACGTACGCGCCGCGCCCGAGCCGGTTGAACTCCCCGTTCTCGCCCGCCTTGATGGCCTTCCATGATCGCTCGCCGTCGCCCAGCCCCGCCGGCCGCTTGAACACCTCGCCGTCTTTGGGCGTGCCGAGCGTACACCGCGCCATCGCGTCGGCCACCGCATCAATGTTCACCACCCGCCGCCCCCACGCGCCGACATCCGAGATCGCCAGCCCCTCGGTGAGCGCGTGCTCCGTTGAGTCTCGAGAAAGTTTGTCACCGGCACGAGCGGCAGGAGAACCGAGCAATAAAACAAGTCCAGCGGAAGCGCGGAGCAGCAGTCGGCGTGAGCGTGCGTGTCCCAATGGCAAATAGTCCTTGCAGGAGTGCGGGGATGCGACTCAGAATAATGACAGATCACTTGCGCAAGGCCCGGAAAGGGTGCCCATGTGCTCACTTTTGTGGCAGCAGTTGCGCACCGAATGAGGATTGATTCAGAACTTGGGATTGGAAGTTTCTCATGTGAAGCTGGGAGATCGCTACGCCGCTCGGCGTGAGCGTGGCTCACGGATATGCCGCGCATTGTGCAACGGTTCCGAGTCCGACTTTCCGCATTCGGTCATCCGCTTGATGATCGTCTCGAATCGAGAAACGTTCCGACATACGCAAACTGCTTCAAGTAGCGGCAGCCGAGCGCACTGAGACGCTCTTTGACATCTTGGGCGTCGAAGGCCTCGAAATCCGTGCTGACAAAGACCGATTCAGCTGGCCGCGCACTCTCCAGGAATGAAACGATGCTCCCAAGCACCATGGCATCGCCGATTTCCATGTTGAACTGACTGCGAGCGGATTGCGTGTGCGACCACGCGGCGGCATCAAGCGGAAGCGCAAGGGCGATCTTCATGCATCGGTCGAGCACGCCCCAGACAGCCGCGACATCCGCCGTGCCAGTCTCAACGACGCTCTTGGCAACTTCCCGGAGCGCGGCCGAAACCGCAACGTGTGGAGTTGATTGACCAAGCTGTTTGACCAAAGTGTTCAATCGCTCGCTCTCCCGCCTCCGCTCCAAACGACCGTACGTCACCCGCGACGTCGCTTCACTCAGGCAAACCGCCGGAATACAAAGTTGAATCTCGCCGCTGTCGGCACGTCCGAGCAAACTCTCGGCGGCCCCCGCTTGCTCTTGTTGAAGGGCGATGTGCAGCAGAAAGTTCGTCTCGACAAGAACGATCATGCCGCTCGCTCACCCGTGATCCTCGCTCCGCGGAGGACATCCAGCACGCCGCTCGTGCGCAGCTCGCCGGGCATTTTGATGATCGCTGAGCCATCGGACAAGTCTCGCACCATCTGTCCAACGGCAAACTCAAACTCGAGCGGTGGCACCCGCGCCCCCGCCGGCACATATGGGCTCAGCAGATCGAGCGTAGGAAACTCCCAGAACTGGTCCGGATCGGCGTGACGCAGCCGCCAAAGGAACCCAAGCTTCGGCGTGATCACGCAGAAATACGTGGTCTTGTCCAGCAGTCCGCTCTCTTCATAGGAGTGCAAGACCTCGTTCGCGTCCGCGCGATTGAAGTTGTCCCTTGCCTTTGCCTCGATCGCCAGCAAGGTGTGCCCATCCGATGATTGTGCGATGTAGTCGGCCCGCATGGCCTTATCCTATGTCCGCACAGTTCCCCGCAACTCCCTCCTCCCAAACCCCAGCTTCATCGCCTCCTTCGCCAGTATCAGCGTCTCCTCCGCCACCACGTTCGCCTTCGCCACGCCGCGGCGGATCACGTCCTGCACGATCGCGTCTCCCTCCGGCCCATCCAGCTTGGCGCGGCGCTCACGCATCGGCTCTAGCAGCGTGTTGATCGCCGCGCCGAGTTCTTGCTTCACGTGGCCGTGCATCACTTCCTTCTCGCCTGCGTATTCGGCACGGATCTCCTCCGCCCGCTCGCGCGCCAGGAACGCCTCGCAATACTGCAATATCGCGTGCTCCGGCGAGACCTTCCCCGTCGCCGCGTCCGGCATCACGGTGATCTTGTTGATCTTCTTCTGCACCGTCTTCGCATCGTCATACAGGAAGATCGCGTTGCCGAGGGACTTGCTCATCTTCTGCACGCCGTCCAGGCCGACCAGCCGCGCCACGCGCCCGATTTTCGCCTTGGGAACCGGGAACAGCCCGCCATGCTTCACATGGTCATGCGTTTCCACGCGGTTGCCGACGCCGCAATAGAGCTGGTTGAACTTGCTCGCCACATCGCGGCACATCTCGATGTGCGCCTGTTGATCTTCGCCGACGGGCACGAGTTCGGGGCGGAAGGTCAGGATGTCCGCGCACTGGCCCACGGTGTACAGCGGGAAGCCGAATGGGTACGTGTCGCCGAGTCCCTTGCTGTCAATCTCCGTTTTCAGCGTCGGGTTGCGCATCACCTTGTTGAACGGGATGAGCATCGAAAAGAGAAACGTGAGTTCCGCGATCGCGGGAATCTCGCTCTGCAAGACGAACGTGCTGCGCTCCGGGTCCAGCCCGACGGCGAGCCAGTCCTTCACGATCCCGATGGTGTTCGCTCGCACCTCCGCGGGCTTCTCCGCCAGCGTGGTGAAGGCGTGGACGTTGGCGATCAGGAAGTAGCAGTCGTACGAATCCTGCAGCGCGAGCCGGTTCTCCAGCGAGCCGACGAAGTGCCCGAGGTGCAGGCCCGTGCTCGTGGGGGTGTCGCCGGTCAGGATGCGGGGCTTGGTGTTCATAATGAATGCTGCGTGGTCGTTGAAGCGAGTCGGCCGTGAGGGTAGGTATTCGGCTGGTGAATCGCGGTTTCCCGGTCCGCGTCGCCGTTTTCCCCCGTCAAGCGTGGCAAGCAGCGCCGTCCGCAACGCCGTTCGCGTATTCGGACCCGCCCCCAGAACTCGCATTGCTGGCCTCTCGTACCACCGCGAGCATGTTTGCTTCATCCTCCGCGCTCGCCTGGACCCTGCAAGAATCAGCACGCTTTCCGAATCATTTCCCCGGCCCGTTCTGTTCACCAGACAGGCCAAGCAAAGGAAGACCCGCGCATGGCCTGGTTCACTCACCGCTCCGCCGCGCCCATCTCGCAGACCGCCGCCGCGCAGCAGCAGGCCGCGGCGGATGCCCGGGCCGCACGCACGCCCACGCAGCGATTCATCCGCGAGTGGGTTCTTCCCATCGGCGTGGTCATGGCGATCATGGCCCCGATCCGCTCCGTGGTCGCCGATTGGAACGATGTGCCCTCGGGCTCCATGCGCCCCACGATTCTTGAGGGCGACCGCATCTACGTGAACAAACTCGCGTTCGGACTGCGGCTGCCGTTCACCAACACGTACCTCGCGCGCTGGGATGAGCCGCGTCGCGGCGACATCGCCACCTTCGCCTCACCCGCCGATGGCATACGGCTGGTCAAGCGCGTCATCGGTGTTCCGGGCGACACCATCGAGCTTCGCAACAACGCGCTGTTCGTGAACGGCGTGCAGGCCCGCACCAGCATCACGTCCACCTTGTCGCAGCCCATCCCCGGGCGCGCCCCCGTCCCGGCCACGCTCGCGCTGGAAAACTTTTCCGGCGCGGACCACACCATCGAGATCATCCCCGGTGCCGCCAGCCGCTCCACCTTCGGCCCCGTCACCGTCCCCGCCGGCAAGTACTTCGTCATGGGCGACAACCGCGACATGTCCAACGACTCGCGGTACATCGGCATGGTTCCGCTGGAGAGCTTCTACGGTCGCTGCTCCGGCGTCGCGCTCTCGCTCGATCCGGAAAGCAGCTACTGGCCGCGCTGGGATCGCTGGTGCAGCCCGCTGCGGTGAGGGCTCATGGCCCCGTGACGCCGCCAAGCTCGCGCTCTACTTGGCGGACCATCTCCTGAACGTTCTTATCTGGGTCTGCGCGCAGCTCTCGCACCGATGGCAGCGCATCAACACCCCGCGGGCCGAGGTCCAGCACCACCTGCAACGCGGCGAGCCGCACGCAGAAATCCGAATCGCGCATCCCTTCAACCGCATAGCCGCGCAGCTCATCGGCGTTGCGCGAGCAGATGCGCAGGCCGAAGAGCGCGCCCAGCCGCGCCGAGGGATGCTGGTCGCGCCGGAACACGCCTTCGTACACCTCGCGCAAGTCGCCGCAACGCCCCTGCACATGCTGGAGCAGCGAGACCATGTAGTGGCGCAGCGGCCCGTCCGGCTCGCGGGCCAGGCGCGCGACCAGATCGTCCACCAGCGTGCTGTCCCGGTTGAGATACTCCACCATCACGCTCAGCGTGGCGGATCGCACTACCCGCTCGCCGTCGGACAGCAAGCCCCGCATGGTGGGTGAGCAGCGAATCTCTTGATCCCCAACGCGGCCGATTCCGTTGATCGCCTCCAGCCGCACGGCCACGGCGTCAGGACCTTTCGCGATAAACTCGAAATGCTGGATGATCTCTTTCTTGCGAAGGCCGAGATGCGTCAGGACTGTGATCGTATGAATCCGATACTGCTCCTCTGCGCGCGAGTGCGCGATCGCAAACAGATCGTCCACCGCTGGCGCGCCGTCTTTTCCGAGCCAGACCAGCCAATCCAGCGGCCGGCGCGCATCGGTGCTATCGGTCGGGTAGTTCCAACCCCACTTGCTCGTGGCGCTTGCAGACGGCGTGCCGCCCGGTCGAGTCAGGAGCGCGATCGCGATGCGCCGCACGCACCAGTTTTCGATCCAGGTCAGCTCGCTCTGGAGCAATGGCGGCGGCGTAGACGTTGTCGTACTCGTTCCTTTCCAAACCAAAGGCAAACCGGTAGTACCGACAAATGAATAGCCCGCGTTCGGACGCCCAAATCGTCGCTCGTCAAACTCATCACGCAGGCGCGTGTCCGGCCCATCGGTGATGTACATCGCAAGGATCAGCACCGGGCGCGGCGCGTTCTGGATCCACTGTGCCCGAGCCAGCCACGGCGCGCTCGCGCTCGCAGCCCCGATCGCCAGCAGCAGAAGCCCCGGGAGTATTAGCCAGCACCGCCAGCGCGCTCGGCGTAGGCCGCGCTCGCTCCGCGCCTCGCGCCCGCACTCCGGGCAGCGCAGCGCTTCCAGACCAGCCATGTCGTACCAGCACTTGCCGCAGCGCCGTCGCCCGCGAGCCCGATCACCCAGCACCCCGAGATACAGCAGCACCAGCCCGATGGCCGCGACCACCGAACCGGCACAGAGATATGGCCAGAGGACCACGCCCATGCGGGCAGCATACCAGATGAATCCACCGGCAGGATTTCATACGATGCGGTGCCCTCTTTCCGCCCACATCACCCACCCGCCAGCATTGCTGCCGCCAGATTCCCCGCGTTGAACAGCGCGTGCATGGTGATCGGCACCAGCGGCGATCGCGTCCGCTCATACGCGATGCCGAACGCGATGCCGAGGAAAAACAGCGTCGCCACCGCGTGCGGCGGGGCCGCCGACCAGTGGGCCGCCGCAAACAGCGCACTCGTCACCAGCACCGCGGGCCAGGTTCGCCCCGTCGCCCGCAGCAGGCAGGACTGCAGCAGCACGCGATACATGATCTCTTCCACGATCGGGGCACAGATGACCGCCGTCCCCATCATCACCCACGCCCAGACCGACTCGCGGTGTCCGATGATTTCCTTCAGCCCCTCGTGGGCCAGCTTGTCCGGCGCGATGCCGCTGATGAGCCGCGATGTTTCGGACGCCGCGTACGCGATGCAGATGTAGATCGGCGCGACGATGACAATCGCCACCACGCCGCGCCCGATGTCGCTCCACTTCCAGTTCAGCCCCGCCTTCGCGCTCACGCGCCCGCGCAGAAGCCAGAACATCCCTGCTCCGACCAGCAGGCCGCCGACGTACCCCGCAACGTTCACGAGCGCCATCTGCTGCAATGAGTTCGCCGCGCCGATCACCCGCTCGGGCAACTTCACTGCCACCATCACGCCCACGGCCTGACCCAGAAACACCAGCAACGCGCCGAGCAGCCAGATAACCGCCGGCGCTCCCGACACATCCCGATTCGACTTCTCCGGAAACGACGATGGACGCAGAACATCCCATCGCCACAGAAAATACAAAATCACCGCGCTCGCCGCCGCGCTGGTTCCGTAGAAGATCATCTCATCGCGTGTCACGGGGCAATCGTCCGCCGGTGCCCGGGCCGCGGCTACTGCAAACACTCTCGCTGAGTGAAAATGCCCTCGATCCGGAAATTCACCGCAATCAGAGCCGCGCGACGTAAGCCGCCGGTCTTTTGGCATACTCGTGCATTTCAGAACTCCTCCGGCGGCTCACGCCGGTCGGCTCTGAATGCAAGAACCGTGCGACCAACAAGCCAACAATCTCCCCCGTATGGACGACGTTCTCACGCAAATCATCGACCACAAACGCGCCGAGGTCGCCGCCCGTATGCGGCACACCTCCTTCGAGGAGCTTGAAGCCCTCGTCGCCCAGCAGGATGCCCCGCGCAACTTCTTCGGCGCGGCCACCCACCATCCCGACCCGTTCCACGTCTCCGTCATCGCCGAGATCAAGCGCAAATCCCCCTCAGCCGGGTGGATTCGCCCTGAATATGAGCAGCACTTCGACCCAGCCGCGGTCGCCCGGCGCTACTACGCCAACGGCGCGGCCGCCATTTCCTGTCTCACGGATGAACATTTCTTCGCCGGCGATCTTCGCTTCATCGAGCGCATCAAAGAGGCCGTGCCGCTCCCTGTGCTCCGCAAGGACTTCATCGTCGATCCCTGGCAACTCTGGGAATCCCGGGCCGCCGGTGCCGATGCCGTTCTGCTCATCGGCGAAGTCCTCACCATCGCCGAGATGGTGGACATGATGATCCTCGCGCAGCGCCTGGGCCTCACCGTGTTGCTTGAAGTTCACAGCGTGGACACACTCCTCCGCGTCCGCCCGCACGTTGGCTTCCCGCATCCGTCGTACTTCCTGCTGGGCATCAACAACCGCGACCTGGCGACCCAGACCGTGAACATCAACCACACCCTGCGGCTGCTGGACATGGTGGATGACCCCGCCGCGCTGGTGAGCGAGTCCGGGATCAAGTCCAACAAAGACCTCACCTGGCTCCGCCACAACAACGTCCGCATCGTGCTCGTCGGCGAGCACCTCATGCGTGCCGCAGACCCAGGGGCGGCACTGGCGACGCTCCGGGGCGTGCCGGTCCAGTAGTGGCACCGGCTTACCAGCGGTGTTTCGGGCGCTTCGCCCGAAATCTCCTTCCCCTACCCCGGCCATCCCCAGCCATCCCCATATTTCCGCCGCTTCCACAGCATCCTGCCCCACCGCTACCGGTATCACCCTCCGGCGGCCCCCAATGTGCATTCATTCCATCCAATGACCCACCATTTTCGGTGGGCATTCGGCATCCGCTGGCTTTCAATCGCAAATCCGGGCAACCCTTGGCCCCGGGCAACCGATACACCCTCCGAGCGGCCGCGCTCCTCGTCCGTACAACCCGCTTCTGATGGGCCGATGTTCTCGGACGCTTGGCATACCCTGCCTCCCCCTGTTTTCCCTCGGACCGACGCCCGTTGTCTGGCCCCGACTGTTTGACCTTGTGGACCTTGCGAACTCACGGCGCACACCCGCGCCACACCTTTTCAGGAGCGATCGAATCATGCGCACTTCTTGGTTTGCCGCCGCGGCTCTGTGCACCGTGGCCCTTGTGTCCCCGATGCTTGTCTCCCCCTGCCTTGCTCAGGTGAACGACGACGCCAAAGCCGTCCTCACCGAGTCCGCCAAGGCCATCAAGGACGCGAAGGGCATGACCTTCTCCGTCAAGACTTATGCCACCGGCATGCTCAAGGACATCATCGACCTCTCCGGCGATGTGAAGGTCTGGCGTCCGGATGGTGCCTCCGCGGCGACGTGGATGGTCACCGGCCGCGCCAAGAACCCCGGCAAGCCCGACCGCAAGCTCATGGTCACCTCCGACGGCGCGAGCGTCACCTGGCTGAGCGAGGATGACAATATCAAGTACACCCGCCCCTCCTCCGACTCGCAGGCGATGGAAATGACCAACATGTGCAAGGAGCTGCTGCTCCCGGACATGCTCAATCCCACCTTCTCCGAAGAGCTGGGCAAGCCCATCCTCTCCAAGACCGGCGTGAGCAACGTCGGCGGCGAGGTCTGCGATGTTGTCGAGGCCATGCCTGCTGGCAAGGATCGCAACCGCACCTGGTCCATCTCCGTCAAGGACCGTCTGCCCCGCCAGCTTGAGCTCGGCACCGGCAACGCGGCCCAGAAGATCACCAAGGTCTCCGATGTCTCCAACGTCAAGGTCGTCGCTCTGACCGCCAAGGACTTCAATATCGCTCTTCCCAACGGCTTCAAGGAAGACAAGATGGCCGCGGCTCCTGTCGCTCCGGTCAACAACCCCGCCGCTCCGGCTCCGGAGGTCAAGCTCGGCCTGGCCGCCGGCACTCCCGCGCCCGGCTTCGGAGCGGGCGAGATTACGCTCGCCGCGATGAAGGGCAACGTCGTCGTTCTGGAGTTCTGGGGTACGGTGTTCAAGCCCTCCACGACGCACGCCGCAGAGATGAAGATGCTCGCGGGCAGCTTCAAGAACAACGTCAAGATGCTCGGCGTCGCCTGCCGCTCCGATGAGAAGGCCGCCAACGACTGGTGGACAAAGTCCGGCCCCGGCTACCCGCTGATCGCCAAGGGAGATGCGATCGCCGCTGATTACAAGGTCATGGGCTTTCCCTCCTACTACGTCATCGACGGCGCGGGAAACATCGCCGCGTTCTTCCAGGACTTCCCCGGCGCCGACAAGCTGAAGGCAGCCATCGAGACCGCAGGCGGGAAGTAGGCCGACGGTTCGACATCAAGTTTGCAACACGCAACCCCCGCGAGCGATTGTGGGGGTTGTTCGTTTCCGAAACACCGCCGTGCGCACGTGGCACCCGCACGCCACGGCCAAGCCGCGTTTTCTCACCGCCTGTCGGCTTGCGATACACTGGTTCCGTGGGCGATCCGTCGAACACACCTCCCAGCGACCCTTCGTCGGGCGAAGCGACCACCCGCGGCCAGCCGCCGTCGGGGCCGGGGCTCTCGTCGTACATCCGCGAGGTGCTCGCGGGCGAGGGGGGCAACCGTGCCGGCTGGGAGAAGGCCGGGGACCAGATCGGGCCGTACCGATTGCTGCAGTTGATCGCCGAGGGTGGCTTCGGCTCGGTCTGGCTGGCCGAGCGGCGTGACCCGATCGTGCAACGGGTCGCCCTCAAGGTCATCAAGGCCGGGATGGACACCAAGGCGGTGATCGCGCGCTTCGAGCAGGAGCGTCAGGCCCTTGCGGTGATGGACCACCCGAACGTCGCCAAGGTGTTCGACGCCGGGGCAACGCCCACGGGCCGACCGTACTTCGTGATGGAGCACGTCCCCGGCGAGTCGATCGCCGTGTACGCCGACCGGCAGAACCTGAGCGTGCGTCAACGGCTGGAACTGTTCATCCCTGTCTGCGAGGCGATCCAGCACGCCCACCACAAGGGGATCATCCACCGGGACATCAAGCCGAGCAACATCCTCGTCGCGGTGCGCGATGGCAAGCCCCTCCCCAAGATCATCGACTTCGGCGTGGCCAAGGCCATCAGCCACGCGCTCACCGACAAGACCATCTTCACCGAGACGGGGCAGTTGATCGGCACGCCCGAGTACATGAGCCCGGAACAGGCGGAGATGGGCGCCACCGACATCGACACCCGCACGGATGTCTATTCCCTGGGCGTGGTGCTCTACGAACTGCTCTCGGGGCTGCTGCCGTTTGATTCCAAATCGCTTCGCGCGGCGGGGTACGACGCGATCCGCAAGATGTTGCGCGAGCAGGATGCCCCCAAGCCCAGCACGCGCCTGTCGTCGGTGGATGACGCCACGGGGGCCACAATCGCCCGCCACCGCGTCGCCGAGCGCGAGCACCTGGCCCGCGAGTTGCGCAGGGAACTGGATTGGATTCCCTTGAAGGCCCTGCGCAAGGACCGCACGGCGCGCTACGACACGCCCGCGGACCTGGCACGCGACATCCGGCGGTATCTCGATGGCGAGCCCCTCGACGCCGGGCCCGAGAGCGCGGGCTATCGGCTGCGGAAGTTCATCCGGCGCAACCGCGCCCCGGTCGTCGCCGCGGCAGCGGTGTTGGCGGCGCTGGGGCTGGGGCTGGCCACGACCTTGTGGCAAGCGCGGCGGGCCAACGACCGGGCGGAAGCGGCTACGGCGGCGCAGGCCACGACCCGCGCATCCGAGGCGGAACAGCGCCGGCTGGCACAGTCCGAGGGCCAGGCCCGGCGAATGGCCGATGCCAAAACCCGCGAGGCCGAGAGCGCCCTGAGGACGATCGAGTACAACGCCTACGTCGCCAACATCGAGATGGCGGCTGAGGCGTTTTATAGTCGCCAGTTCGACCGTGTGCGCCAGCGGCTGGACGCTGCGCCAGAACGCCTCCGCGGCTGGGAGTGGCGATGGCTCAACGTCTCCGCCGATAACAGTCTCGCCGAGTTCAGGGGCCACACGGGCCGGGTCATCTCCGCCGCGTTCAGCCCGGACGGCACGCGGATCGTCACCGCGTCGGGGGACAACACCGCGCGGGTGTGGGACGCGGCCACGGGGGCCGCCCTCGCCGAACTCAAGGGGCACACGGACTGGGTCGACTCCGCCGCGTTCAGCCCCGATGGCACGCGGATCGTCACGGCGTCGCGGGACACCACCGCGCGGGTGTGGGATGCGGCCACGGGGGTGATGCTGGCCGAACTCAAGGGGCACACGAAGTGGGTCACCTCCGCCGTGTTCAGCCCAGACGGCTTGCCGATCGTCACCGCGTCGCGGGACACAATCGCGCGGGTGTGGGTCACCTCCGCCGCGTTCAGCCCGGACGGCACGCGGATCGTCACCGCGTCATTCGACAAGACCGCGCGGGTGTGGGACGCCGCCACGGGGGTGATGCTGGCCGAACTCAAGGGGCATACGAGCGGGGTCAACTCCGCCGCGTTCAGCCCGGATGGCACGCGGATCGTCACCGCGTCG
>JAYVRG010000051.1:0-66995 GCA_043776515.1 Phycisphaerales bacterium | reverse complement strand
AACACGCAAACTGCCCGGGCTTGCGCCCGCGCCTCTGTGTGCGGCGTGCATCAGAGGACGTGCATCGCCAGCATCGTCTGGTCATCCGCCGGCGGCCGTCCCTGCGTGAAGGCGTTGACGGAGCTCAGGACGTTGTCGACGGGGAGAGATGAAACACGGAGTACACGGAAGGCACGGAGAAAGGCGCGGGGGGGGGGGGGGGGAATAGATGGAGCGGCGGGGTGTTGTAGACTTGGGGCATGGGGATGTATCGTCGCATCAGGGAGGGAGTGAAGTGGGGCGGCGCGGCGATCGCGCTGATGCTGCTGGTGGTGTGGATCGCCAGCGGTTGGATGAACGCGAGTTGCGCGTTGCCAGGACATGGCCGGGTTGCGCTGCGAAACGGGCGGCTGAGCTTCTACAAGCCAGACCCGAAGGTTGTGTGGGATGGGGATGTGGCGAGCGTCACGGGTCGGGTCGTGCGCATTCGTGGACAGGAATCGGACAACTTCGAGTGGTGGGTCTCTTCGGACACGGATTCACTCGGCACCTGGGTGGCACTGCCACTCTGGCTGCCGGCTGGCGCGTGGATGCTGCTCACACTTGCTGCGTGGAGGCCGGAGATCGTCGCCCGCCGCCGCGCCAGAGCTGGGCGATGCCTGGCGTGCAACTATGATCGCGCCGGGCTGGCGGCGGGGGTGGTGTGTCCGGAGTGTGGTGGGAGTGCCACCGACCCGATGCTTTGAGCGGGCCAGTGGTGTTGCAACGGGCACTGACCTGCTCAGAGCAGCAGGTCAGTGGAACTCAATGCAGGTGGCAGGCAGACATCACGACTTCAACATCAAGCCCGGCGCGCCCAGCGCAGCTTTGCTGAACGGGCGCGGGGGTTGGCGCGTTGCTCAACTTCGGTGGCGATGATCGGGTCGTCGCTGAGTGCGGAGTACATGCCGGCACGCAGTCCATCCTTGAAGGATGCCTTGACGCGCCGATCTTCGCCGCTGTGGAAGGTGATGATGGCGGCGATGCCGCCGGGTTTCAGCACGCTCGGCAGCACGGTGAGCAGGCGATCGAGATTCGCAAGCTCGCGGTTGACGAGTATTCGAAGCGCCTGGAATGTTCGGGCCGCAGGGTGCAGCTTGGCATTCGCGGCTCGCTCGACCGTGAAGTATCGCGCCTCGCAGACGATGGCCATGAGCTGCTCGGTGCGGGTGATCAGCTCGAAGGAGCGGCGCTCGACGATGAGCCGCGCGATATCCGCGCCGTCCGTTTCATCGCCGAGTTCGAGAAGTGCCTCGGCGAGGTCTTGTTCGGAGATTCGATTGATGAGTGCGGAGCAGGGCTGGCCGCGGGTGGGGTCCATGCGCATGTCCAGTGGGCCGGGCTTGCGGTAGGAAAAGCCACGCGCGGGGTCGTCGATCTGCGTGCTGGCAACGCCGATGTCGGCGAGCACGGCGTCCACGGTGCCGAGTTCCACGCCCGCATCACCAAGCACCTGCGGCAGCGCGGCGAAGTTGTTGTGGTAGAGATCGAAGGAAGTTGCGAAGCCCGCGGCGCGGAGCGCATCCAGACGCACGCGGGCCTTCTCGATGTTCGCGGGGTCAAAGTCGATGCCGATGATGCGGCCGCCGGGGGAGAGATGCTCCATGATCGCGGCGGAGTGGCCGCCGAGGCCGAGGGTGCAATCGACGATGGTCTGTGCCGGGCGCGGGTTGATGGCGTCGAGGACTTCGTCGAGCAGAACAGGGATGTGCGGGGCACGCTTGGGCACGATGAGCTGATGGTAATGCGGGTGGCCTGTGTGTGTGCGGCGGCGTGCTATACACTCCGATGTGGGCTTGAAACCATGATGTCGAAAGGGTTCTGCATGTTGTTCGTGTCCATGCGTGGCGTTGCGGTGGTGGGAACAGTGGTGGGAACGGTGGTGGCGATGGCGGGCGCGTGGAACGGATGCGACGCGGCGATCGCGCAGCCGAAAGAATCGGTGCCGGGTGGTGGTGGCGGTGGCGGCGGTGGTGAGACACGCACAGGAAAAAATGCGTTTGGCGATTGGACGACCGACGCGCCCGGCGTGCGTCGGCACATCACGGTGAACGATCTTCCCAAGCCGAACGAGACGAAATCGAGTGACAATGGGCCGCAGATGGTGGAGCGGCCCAAGGATGCGTGGCCGAAGGCACCGGCGGGGTTTGCGGTGGAACTGCTCGCGGAAGGGTTCGACAATCCGCGGAAGATCATCACGGCTCCGAACGGTGATCTGTTCATCGCCGAGAGCGGCCCGGGGCGCGTGAAGGTGCTACGCCAGGGCGCGGATGGCAAGGTTTCTGAGAAGGGTACATTCGCCAGCAAACTGACGCAGCCGTTCGGGATCGCGTTCTATCCACCGGGTGCGAATCCGGAGTTTGTGTATGTCGCGAACACCGATTCAGTGGTACGGTTTGCGTATAAGAATGGTGATCTGAAGGCGACGGGAGAGCCGCAGGTGATCGTTCCGGACCTTCCGGGCGGTGGACGCCTGCGCGGCGGCGGGCACTGGACGCGCGACATCGTGTTCACGCAGGATGGCAAGAAAATGTTTGTGTCCGTCGGGTCACTCTCGAACGACGATGACAACCCGAAGCGGGAGAAGGAGCGCGCCGCGGTGCTGGAGTTCAACCCCGATGGCACGGGCCGGCGCGAGTACGCGACCGGCATCCGCAACGCGGTTGGATTGGCGATCGAGCCGAAGACCGGCGTGCTCTGGGGATCGGTGAACGAGCGCGACGGGCTGGGTGATGATCTGCCGTTTGAGTATGTCACCAGCATCAAGGATGGCGGCTTCTACGGCTGGCCGTTCTTCTACATCGGCAATCACGAGGACCCGCGCTACAAGGGCAAGCACCCGGAACTCGCGGACAAGGTGATCGTGCCCGAGGTGCTCATCCAGGCGCACTCGGCGTCGCTCTGCATGACCTTCTACACGGCGGCGCAGTTCCCCGCGAAGTACAGCGGCTGGGCGTTCGCGGCCGAGCATGGGTCGTGGAATCGGGCGCGTCGTACCGGGTACAAGGTCATCGGCGTGCCGATGAAGGACGGCAAAGCGACCGGCGAATACGAGGACTTCCTGATCGGCTTCGTGACCAGCAGCGGCGATGTGTGGGGGCGACCGGTGGGCGTAACGGTGGATACGAGCGGCGCGCTGATCATGGCGGATGACGGCGGAAACTGCCTGTGGCGCGTGAAGTATGCCCCGAAGCCGTGAGCGTGCTCGTGATTCACGGCAAAGGCGTTGACCACGCCGATTCCACTTGCTTGACGCGCCGCGCCGAGAGATCAAGAAACGCCGCGTTGAGCTGCTTGCTGTGAAACCATCCGAGCCGCTGTTGCACATGCGACGGCTGGCGAAAGTCCACCATGCTCGCGGTGCGCGTCGGTGGTGGGGGGTTGGTGGTTGTGGAGGGCGGCACCGCAGTGTCCATCAGCAGCGGCACCGCCATCGGTGTGCTCGTGCCATCGAGTTTGAGATATCCAGGATGGGCCGCGTCGTCGTAGTTGTCGGGATCGCCCGGCAGCCCCGCGTGGCCGGTGGCGTTCATGCCGTAGGTGCGGAGCATCGGCTGCTGCGCATATACGCCCGCGATGGTGGGGCAGACTAGCGAGGAGCGCGTGGTGTACAGGTCATCGGCGGTTTGCCCATCGCGCCCGGCGGCGGATTGAACGACCAGCGCCCAGTTGGGAAGCGCGGCGTATGGCTGACCAATTGCGAGACCAAAGCCCTTGTTCTCATCCGCGTACTGCTGGCAGAGCAGGGCGTTTTGGCGCAGGTTGCTCAGGCAGACGGCGCTGCGCGCCGCCTCGCGGCTGGAGCCCAGCGCGGGGAGCAGGATGCCCACCAGCAGCGCGATGACGGCGATGACGACGAGCAGCTCGATGAGCGTGAAAGCGCGGCGGAATTGAACGGAGTTGAGCACGGAGTGGGGAGGATATGACAATCGCGGCGCGGCGATTGCGGGATCAGTGGCGGAAAAAGAACAGGCCCGGGCGACTGGCGTCGTCCGGGCCTGTGTCTTTGTTATCAAACTAGAGTCTGGAGTGGATGAGCGACGGCGACGGAGCATCAGGGCATGCGCCGAGCGCGAGGGTCGCGGCTCAGGCCCGACGACGGCGCCGGCCAACCAAGCCCATTCCGCACATCGCCATCGCGAAGGTGGTTGGCGCTGGGACGAAGGACGCATCATCGACGAACACGACGCCGTTGTGGGTCGCATTGTCAGTGAAGGTCTGGATGGCGTACACGCAGCGAGCGGTGTCGGCTCCTGCGGGAACGACGGAGTTGAGCGTGAAGAGGGTGTACGCGCCTGTCAACCCGGGAGTCATGTTCGGCGTGCGGGTGATCTCGGTGTTGCTCACCGAGTTCCGCCACTCGATGCGGACCTCGACGACCACATCGAACGGGCTCGACGAGGTCATGTTCCATCCGCTGAACGTCACGGGAGAGCCAGCAGTGAGATTCGCCACATCCTGAAATGCGCCGGCGAAGGCATTGGACTGGTTGAGGATCGCAAGACGCATGTCTTGCAAGCCGGTGCGGGGCGTGATGGTAGAGTTTCCGGAGGCGGCGGGTCCACCGCTGCTGAAACCTTCCCACGAGCCAACGAAGGGCGGGCCGTCGAACGTGATCGGGTCCTCAAAGCCGGGGTTGCTAAACTGGTTCTGCGCACTCGCGCTCTGGCCAAGGCCCGAGCAAATCAACGCAGCGACGGCGATGTAAATCTTGATACGCATATCTCTCTCCTCTCACGAATCACCAGAAACGATCTGCTCACACGAGCGACAGGGCTGGTGGGAATATAAAAGCGGGGAGCATCTTCGGACGGCTGCCCAGTGTGTGGGCACCCGTCGAATACAACTCGACGCTTGGAAAGTAACACATCCGGAACGACGCCACAACTGTTTCATCGCCGACTGGATTGAAACTAGGGTTTTCTCTGGCAAATCTTCGCCCTGTTCCGGGACTCACCAAGCCGCGCCGGTGCAAATATGGACACTGGTGGACGAACGCATTCTGATCTGCATCGGCTCAGCGGTACATGTTGTTCACATCGTAATGGCAAAGCTCAAATCTGTAAAGACAATGGAAAATGCTGCAATTATGCACAGAAAGATGCGATGAGCATCTG
Source organism: Phycisphaerales bacterium (assembly GCA_043776515.1). Taxonomy (GTDB): domain Bacteria; phylum Planctomycetota; class Phycisphaerae; order Phycisphaerales; family UBA1924; genus UBA4658. The sequence continues at coordinate 61,860 of JAYVRG010000051.1, read as the reverse complement.
GTGGTTCGGACCGCTGCGAACCCGTGGCGCCCACCACGGGCAGCTCTTCCGTCCTCTATGAGATTTTATTTAGACAGTTGTGGACAACTCGGCAGGTTGGGAGAAATTCGCAAATCTTTGGCTGAAACAGTTGCAGGAACGTTTCAGCCGTGGTACGTTCTCTTGGTCAGGACTGTCGTTCGTAGTGGTGGGTTGGGTATGTCGGATTGGCTCTGAGCAGACACCGTTTTTATGGAGATCGAAGCATGCATCGGAATCTCTGTTCTCTTCTGGCGGCGGCGGCAATGTGTTGTGTGGGTGGTACGGCGATGGCGCAGACCGCTGTGGGCAACCCGGGATTTGAGGACCCGATCCTTGGCCAGGCACCGCCAGCGGCGGGCAACTGGGCGTCATTCTTCGGCGGCCCTCCAATCTTGGACGCGTCGGTCAGCACAACCGCCCCCCGCACTGGTCTCTCGGCCCTGCACCTGCAGTCCACCGGAGCCAGCAACACGTTTGTGGGTGTGCAGCAGCCCCTGACCGGCATCTCGCCCGGTGCCAGCTACTCCCTGAAGATCTGGGCTAGAACGGCCGGCAACATTAATAACGCGGTTGAATATCGGATGGAATGGCAGGACGGCAACGGCACGGTTATCGGCGATCAGTTCGCGTTGACCACCCGCATCGACGCCGCTCTTACCGGTTCCTATCAGCAGTTCACGCTGACTGCCGCGGCGCCCGCCGGGGCTGCGCGTGCGAATCTGGTACTGGACGTCCAGACGTTCTCGTTCAACCCCCTGACCCCCATGTTTGACACAGAAGTGTTCATCGACGACGTTACGTTTGTGCAGACGCCCGGGCAGAACGCGTGCTGTGCGGCCAGTGGGGCGTGCTCGGTCGCGCTCGTCGGTGCCTGCCCTGCCGGAACCACACCGCTCGCGCTGAACTCGACGTGTACTGTGAACAACTGTCCCCAGCCAACACCTCCGGTCAGATGCTGCGGCACCAGCGGGGCCTGCCTGATGCTCTCGGCGTCCGTCTGCACTGGCTTTGGTGCTATCGCAGGTGCCGCCAACTCCACATGCACGCCCAACACCTGCCCTCCAAGCTCGGCCTGCCGCGCCGACTACAACCAGAACGGCACGCTGGAAGTGGCCGACATCTTCTCCTTCCTGAACGCATGGTTTACGGGTTGCCCGTAATCTGTTGAAACGCAACCCCGGGCGTACCCGCGTGATACGCCCGGGGCTCTTCGCTTTTCCTTGAAGGCCGTGGTGCTTTCAACACAGGAACCGAATCATGTCTTCGGTACGACAGATCGCCAAAATCGCCAACGTCTCGGTCGCCACGGTGTCCCGCGCGCTGAACAACCACCCCGATGTGGACCCATCAACGCGCGATCGCGTCGTCGCCGCCGCTAACAAGAGCGGCTACTCCCCCGCCGTGGGCAAACGCATCACCACGGTCATCGGCCTGGTCTACCCCGGCGCTCCCGTCAAGGCGGACTACGGAGCCTTTGATTCCGCCCTGCTGGCTGGAATCCTGTGCGGCGTAAACGAGCAGAAGTTTGATGTCAAGCTCGTGAATCTGCAGCGTGACAAGGCCGCGGATGAGTCGTACACCCAGTTCTTCATGCGCAAGGGCCTGCGCGGCGTGATTCTGCGAACTTTCGAGTCCACCCGCGCCGTCTGCCAGGCGATCGCGGCGGAGGGCTTCCCGTCCATCGTGGTCGCTGATCGCTTTGATGACCCGAAGATGAACTTTATCTGCTGCGACTCGCGCGATGACAGCCGGCGCGCGGTTGAGCATCTGATCCAACTCGGCCACCGGCGCATCGCCTGCGCCGTCCACAACGTGCCCGATACCGACCACATGGACCGGCGCGAGGGATACTCGCAGGCACTCGCGGAGCACCGCATTCCTGTTGATCCCTCCATGTTCTTCGAGATCGTCGCCAGCTTCGAGGGCGGCGCGGCCGCCATCAATCGCATCATGGGGCTGCCCAAGCCGCCCACGGCGATCTTCTTCACCGATCCGCTGGCAACGCTCGGCGCAATCCGGCGTTGCCAAGAGCTTGAGATCGATATCCCCGGCGACATCTCCATCGTTGGCTTTGATGACAGCGATATCCGCGAGCACACTTGGCCGCCGTTCACCGCCGTCTGTCAGGACGCGCGAATGCTGGGCGAAGAGGCCGCGCTCTGGCTGACGCGCTCGGTGCAGGGCCAGGCGGACCCGCAGCTTCGGCTGATCCGCGCGACGATGCTGGAGATCAACCGAACCACCGCGCGCCCATCGCGCGATTCCATACGCATTCTTCCGGACGGCACGCGTGTTGCCGTTCGAGATATCAGCACAACGTAAATCCCGTCCGGCGCGGCCGCCCGCCGCCGTGTGTTACTTGAAGGCAGGAGCATCCGAGCACATGGCAACGAATCAAGCAAACCCAGTGGGCACACACCGAGCGGAAGGTCGCGGCGCGTTCACACTCATCGAACTGCTGGTGGTCATCGCGATCATCGCGCTGCTGGTGGGGCTGCTGCTCCCCGCGCTGGGCAAGGCACGCGACGCGGCGCGCGACGTGCTCTGCAAGACCAACCAGCGACAGCTCGTGACCTCGCTGATGGTGTACGCGGGGGACTACAAGGGCAAGTTCCCGCCGGTGCTCGACAGCATCCCGGACCCGGACACCGGCAAGATCAGCATGATCTGGTACGACGAGGCGCGCATCGGCCAGTATCTGCCGCAGATGAACGATACGAATCTGCTCCCCGGCAACATCAAGAACAACACCGTCGGCGGCGGCATCATGCAGTGCCCGAACCATCCCGCGGCCGGTCGTTCGTACAGCATGAACTTCTGGGCTGCCAGCGCGGGAAGCTGGCGGAACAACGCCGCCACTGGCCGTCCTGATACCTACGTGCCCGGCTCCGACTCTGTCGTGAATGGTGAGAGTCAGCTCGGCAAGGCGTTCGACACCAGCGTTGATTTTGCAGACAAAACGCTGCTCATGGGCGAGGCCTGGGGCACCTTCCCTTCTGAGGACACCAGCAAGCCGATCACCTGGTTCGCCATCGGGCAGATCGGGTACTACGGCACGCCCGGGCTGCGCTTCGGCGGCGGAGCCGGACTCGGAAGCTACGCGTTTCCGAATTTGAACTACGTTGCACAGGCACCCGAAAGCGGCGGCGCATTCGGCAAGTCCTACCTTCCGTACTACCGCCATCCGAAACGCACCGGCGATCCCAACGCGCTCAAGGGCTCGACTAACATTGGCTTTGGGGATGGCCACGTTGCGCAGTACGACTTCCAGAAACTGGTGAACACAGCCACAGGAAAGAGCACGAAAGCAGTGCTCTGGTCGCCGCTAGACTACAAGATGGAGCCGGCGATGCCGTGATTGGGCACGGTTCCCCACAGGAATCGGTGCGTTCCGTATCAGACGGTTGCGGCCATTGGACGACTCCATGACAGAGACGGATCGGAAGATAGTGCGGCCGTCTCGATTCGCTTCCACGCCGCTGGCGGTGTGGGCGGTCGGTGGTCTCGCGCTGGTTTCGTCCGCCGCTCTGGCGATGATGCACGAACCGCCCCTCAGCGGCGTGCAGATGTGGACCTTCGCCCGCCTGCACAAGCAGATGTACGACCCGATCGTGGCAACATGGCAGGGAAAGTCGCGCCCAGATATCGCGTTGCTCAGTTTTCCCGCGCTGGAACGCCGGATGCTCCAGGGATTTCTCGCGGAGACGCCGACGGCGGATTTGCTGGAAGTCGAGCGGCGCATCGCCGCTCGCGCGTTTGTTGGGCCGATTGAGAGCGTCGGGTTTACCGATCTGACGGATCGGTTGCGCTCCGAGGGGTTGCTGGACCAGATCAACACGCCCTCGTTCAGCCCGTGGTCCTCGCGCGGCCGTATCTTCGGCCTGCCGCACGATGTGCATCCGGTGATGCTCGGCTATCGCGCCGACCTTGTGGAAGCGGCGGGGATCGACGTCTCGACCATCGAGACGTGGGATGATTTCGTGCGTGTGATGGCGCCGCTGATGAGCGAGAAGGGCACGGACGGTCAGCCCAAGCGGTACCTGCTCAACCTGTGGGACAACAAGGAGGACTTCATCGAGGTGCTCCTGCTGCAAGCCGGCGGCGGATTCTTTGATGCCAGCGAGCGCGTCAGCATCGCCACGCCGACCAACGCGCATGTGCTCTCGACGATTGTCTCCTGGTGCCACGGCCCGACTCGGATTGCGGCGGATGCGATCAACTTCACCGCCAGCGGGAATCAGTTGAAGCAAGAGGGGTACATCGTCGCGGACTTCATGCCCGACTGGATGTGCAACGTCTGGAAGAACGAGATTCCGCGGCTCAAGGGCAAGGTGAAGCTCATGCCGATCCCGGCGTGGACCAAGGGCGGGCGGCGCACGAGTGTGTGGGGCGGAACCATGCTCGGTATTTCCCGCACCGCGCCGAATCAGGATGCGCTCTGGGATGTGGCCAAGAGGTTGTACCTCTCGCCGGACCTCGCCCGGACGCTGTATAAGGAAGGGGACATCGTCTCGCCGGTGCGCAGTTTCTGGAGCGACCCGATCTATGACCAGCCGGATCCGTACTTCGCCGATCAGAAGAAGGGGCGCGCGTACATCGCGCTCGCGCCGGATGTGCCGCTGCGCACCAGTTCGCCGTACAACTTGCTGGCGAAGCTGCGGGTGCAGACGGCGACGATCGCGCTGGGCGTGTACGCGGAATCCACCAAGCGGTTTCGTCCCGAGCAACTCGAAGCGAAGGCGATGGAGCTGCTGAAGGATGCTGAGGATCAGGTCCGCAACGAGATACAGCGGAACGTGTTTCTTTCTGATCCAGTCGCCGCGCCGACCACAGGCAAGCCCGTTGGCGGTGGCGCATGAGCAACGCATTCACGGCCACGCGCTGGGCTCCTCGCCTGCTGCTCGCGCCGTTTCTGGTGCTGTTCGCGGTCTTTCTCGTCTATCCGCTCGCGCAGTCGGTCATCCTCTCGATGCAGCAGACCTTCGGCCCCGCGCACACCCGCTTCGTCGGCGCGGCCAACTACAAGAGCATCATCGCCGATCCGCTTTTCTGGAGGGCCGTGAAGAACACGCTGCTCTTCACGGCGGGGAGCGTGTTTATCCAGCTCCCGCTCTCGCTCGGCCTCGCGCTGCTGCTGAATCGCCCCGGCCTGCGCGGGCGCACGTTCCTGCGCACCATATTCTTCGCGCCAGTACTCGTGGGCGTCGTGTTCGTCGCCATGATCTTCGGTGTGATCTTCGAGAAGCGCACCGGGCTGGTGAATCAGGCGTTGCACGCGACCATCGGCTGGGACTTGGATTTTCCGTGGCTCCAGCGATACGTCATGCCCGCGCTGATCGTCGCCTCGCTCTGGCAGTATATCGGCTTCAACATGGTCTACTTTCTCGGCGCGCTGCAGAACGTGCGCAAGGAACTGATGGAGGCCGCGACCATTGACGGCGCGGGCGCGTGGAGGCGGTTTGTGCATGTGATCGTGCCGCAGATCAAGCCGGTCGCGTCGTTCGTGGTGCTGCTCTCGATCGTCGGCAGTTTCCAGGTCTTCGAGTTGCCATACGTGCTGCTGAACGGCACTGCGGGGCCGGACAATCAGGGCCTCACGATCGTGATGTATCTGTATCAGATGGGCTTTGATCAGGGCGATCTGGGCTACGCCAGCGCGGTCGGCTGGGTGCTAGCGATGCTGCTTGTGGTGTTCACGCTAGTGCAGCGACGATTCGGCGCGGACTCCTCGCGGAGGGCGCTGGCATGAGCGACGCCCCCACAACCACACACGGTCGGACGTCTTCGCTGACGTACACACTTCTGTACGCCGCCGCAGTCGTCATGGTCGTTCCCTTCATCTGGCTGCTCTGCGGCGCATTCAAGCGCAACGAGGACTTCTTCACATCATCCTTCCTGCCACGCGGCGAGGGCTTCCTCGGCATCGCGTGGTCGCATCTCACGCTCGACAACTTCCGCTCGCTGCTCGCGGACGGCTCCATGTTTCGCGCCCTGCTGAACTCGATTTTTCTGTCATCGGTCACCGCAATCGTCGCGACGCTAGTCTGTGCGATGGGCGGCTATGCGCTGGCGAAGTATGAATCGCGGCTCGGGCGCATCATGCTCGGCGTGATTCTCGCGGCGGTGATCGTGCCGCCGACGCTGCTGCTCGCGCCCGGATATCAACTGCTCTTCAAGCTGCACATGCTGGATTCGTTCACGGGTCTGATTATTCCCGCCGCCGCCCCCGCGTTCGGCGTGTATCTGTTCCGTCAGGCCTCGCTGAGTTCTGTGCCCAATGAGTTGATCGAGGCCGCCCGCATCGACGGCTGCGGCGAGCTGCGCATTTTTACCGCAGTCGCCATGCCGCTGCTCCGCCCGATGGTCAGCGCGTTCACGCTCATCACCTTTCTGGGTGTGTGGAACAACTTTATCAGCCCGCAGATCGTGCTGCAATCGGCGGGCAAGTATCCGTTGTCGGTCGCGGTGGCGCAGCTCAAGGGTGTCTACTACCAGGACTACGGTTTGCAGATCGCGGGCACGCTGCTCTCGGTCGCGCCCGTGCTGGGTCTGTTTTTGTTGCTTCAACGTGACTTTGTTTCCGGTCTGACAAGTGGCGCGGTCAAGGAATGATCCGCGCAGGAGTACGGGCATGACGTTCCCATCGGGTTTCATCTGGGGTGCCGCATCCAGCGCGTACCAGATCGAGGGCGCAGCGAATGAGGACGGCCGCGGGCCGTCCGTCTGGGACACCTTCTGCAAAAAGCCGGAGGTGATCCACCTGAACCAGAACGGCGATACCGCCTGCGACCACTACCACAAGTATCGTGAAGACGTCGCGATGATGAAGTCGCTGGGTATTCCCGCGTATCGGCTCTCGATCGCCTGGCCGCGAGTGCTGCCGCATGGCACGGGAAAGCCGAACGAGCAAGGGCTCGCGTTCTACGACCGGCTCATCGACACGCTGCTGGAAGCGGGCATCCAGCCCTGGGTCACGCTCTTCCACTGGGACATGCCAGAAGCTCTCTTCCAACGCGGCGGATGGCTCAACCGCGAGAGCGCGGACTGGTTCGCCGAGTACGCCGAACTGATGTCCAGGCGGCTCTCCGATCGCGTCTCGCATTGGATGACGCTCAACGAGCCGCAGGTATATATCGGCCTCGGCCACGCCGATGGCAAGCACGCACCGGGATTGAAACTCACATTCAAGGAATGTCTCACGGTCGCGCATAACACGCTTCTCGCGCACGGGCGCGGCGTGCAGGCGCTCCGCGCCGGCTCCAAGAAAAAGCTCAGCATCGGCTGGGCTCCCGTCGGCCACGTCGTCGGCGCGGCCAGCGATTCGCCCGCGGATGTTGAGGCCGCACGCACCGCGATGTTCGCCATCAACGGCAAGCATCTCTGGAACAACACCTGGTTCGCCGATCCTGTCTGCCTGGGCCACTATCCAGCCGACGGGCTGAAACTCTTCGCTGATGATCTCCCCGCAGTGCAAGATGGAGACATGAAGATCATCTGCCAGCCGCTGGATTTTTATGGTGTGAATGTGTACAGCGGATCGACGGTGCGTGCGGGCAAGGATGGCAAGCCCGAGGGCGTTCCGCCCCCGCCCGGCGCGCCGATCACGACGTTCCGCTGGCTCATCTATCCCGAGTCGCTGTACTGGGGCCCGAAGTTCTTGCATGAGCGCTATCGCCTGCCCATCGTCGTGACCGAGAACGGCATGTCCAACGTGGACTTTGTCGATCTCGACGGGCGCGTGCAGGACCCGCAGCGCATCGACTTCACACGCCGATATCTCTTGCAGGTGCAGCGTGCGATCAAGGACGGCGTGCAGATCGACGGCTACTTCCACTGGTCCATTATGGACAACTTCGAGTGGGCCGAGGGCTACAAGGAACGCTTCGGCATGGTGCACGTGGACTATGTCACCCAGAAGCGCACGCCCAAGGAGTCCGCGCTCTGGTACAAAAAAGTCATCGCCTCCAACGGCGGCACGCTCGCCGTCGCCGGAATCAATGATCTGCACGAAGCAAATCCGCATCACCCGCGCCCTGTTGTTCGCCCCACCTCTGTCGCGTCGCTCGTATCGGGAAATGGAGCCAAGCCATGAATCACTCAACCGCTTGTTCAATCGCGTGTGTTCTGGTTTCTCTGGGCGGCCTGCTCGCCACAGAACCCGTGGCAGTGGCGCAGTCCCCGCTGATTCCCGGCTGGCGACTGGTCTGGAGCGACGAGTTCAGCGGCTCTGTGCTCAACACCGCCAAATGGAACACCGAGAACGTCGCGTGGCCCTACAACAACGAACTCGAGTACTACCTCCCCGGCCAAGCCACCGTCGCGGGCAGTCTGCTCAACATCAAAGCGGAGCGTCGCACCTACGGCGGGCGCAACTACGTCTCGGCCCGCATCAACACCGCCGGAAAACTGGACCAGCAATACGGGCGCTTCGAGGCCCGCATCTGGGTTCCCGGCGGGCAGGGATACTGGCCCGCGTTCTGGCTGCTTCCCTCCACGCAACTCTGGCCGCCGGAGATCGACATCATGGAGACAATCGGTAGCCGTCCGAACACTGTCTACATGACGCAACACTTTGGCACCGCGAGCAGCGTGCAGTCCAACGGCATCACCTGGGATGGCCCGAACTTCACCACCGGCTACCACCGCTTCGCCGTGGAGTGGAACCCGACGCGCGTGGACTGGTTCGTGGACGGTGTGCAACGCTTCACCACCACCGCCAACTTTCCGCAGGAGCCGATGTACGTCCTCCTGAATCTCGCTATCGGCGGCAGTCTTCCCGGCAATCCGACCGCCTCTACCGTTTTCCCGCAGAGCATGTTGGTCGATTGGGTGCGCGTGTACATGCGCGACAACGCGCTGCTCAACCCCGGCTTCGAGGATGCCGGTGCCGGCACCACCGCCGCGAACTGGCTCGTGTTCGGCAACGCGCAGCAGGCATCCACCGGCCAGCACAGCGGCGCAAAGAGCATTCGCATCGCCGGCAACAACGGCAGCGGCCCGTTTTACAGCGGCGTCTATCAAGACCTCCCCGCGTCCCCTAGTCAGGTCTGGTCCGCTACCGGATATGCACAGCACACCGCCGCCACGCGACTGCTTGCTGGTAACACGATGTATCTGAAAATCGAGTGGTACAACGCCGCAGGCACGCAGATTTCCTTCGTGCAGTCACCGGTGCTGACAGATACCTCTCCGCTGGACACCTCCGTGTTCGGATCGATGCAGGCCACCGCCCCCGCGGGCACCGGCAAGGCCCGTATCACGCTGGTGATGGTGCAAAACGCCACGGGCTCCAGCGCTGTCACCATGGATGATGTCACCTTCGGGTACACCTCGCCGGTTGCCATCGCGACCTGTGTCGCGGACTACAACGGCATCGGCGGCACCAGTGTGCCGGACATCTTCGACTTCCTCGCCGATTGGTTCGCTTCCAATCCGCACGCGGATTTCAACGAGAGCGGCATCATCAACGTGCAGGATATTTTCGACTTCCTCAACTCCTGGTTCCAAGGATGCTCATGAATCTTTCGTTCAACGCGCTCCGGTCGTTCTGTTTCGTTGGAATGGTGGCCGCGCCGGTCTGGGTGTTTGCCTCCGCCGTGGAACCCAATGGCGCGGCCGCGCCCATTCTTCCCGCCGCGCCCGCTACGCGCTATTCCATCGTCAAAGACGATCACGGCGTCTGGTGGTTCCAATCCCCAACCGGCGAGCGGTTCTACTCCATCGGCATGAACAACGTCACGCCTGAGCCGTATCAGCCGCGCCCGGGAACCACCTTCTACGCGCCCGTCGCGGAGCAGTTCAAGGGTGATGCCGGTGCGTGGGCCACTTCCGTCACAACACTCCTCACCGCTCACGGCTTCAACACCCTCGGCGCGTGGAGTTCCGCGGCCATTCCCGCCTCTGGCCCCACCGGTAGCAAGATGCACACCACCCCCATCCTCTACGTCGTGCAACACGAGGGCACCCGGTGCCTCACGCCGCTTCGCGCGGACTTTGAGGAGTTCGTGCTCGGCAACGTCAAGGGAGCCATCGCCCAACTCCCCGAGCGATCCTCCATCCTCGGCGTCTTTCTCGACAACGAGATGCCCTGGTACGGCAAGTCCGGCTGGGATGATCTGCCCACGTACACGTTGCTCGAACAAGCGCTCGAACAAAGCGCCACCGATGTTCGGCGCACCGCCGCGATCGACTTTCTCAAGTCGCGCCATCCCGATCCCGCCGAGCTCGCGCAGGCATATCACAAAGCCGTCGCGGATTGGAGTTCCGTCACCGCCGATTGGATGCGCGGCTGTTCCGTCCCCGCCGCCATGGACGACCGGCGCGCCTTCACGCAGATGCTCGCCGATCGCTTCTACGAAGTGACGACCCGAATCGTCCGCAAGGAACTCCCCGACACCCTCATCCTCGGCACTCGCATTCCCGGCAACGCGCCGGATTCGGTTATCCGCGCCTGTGGCCGCCACTGCGACGTTGTCTCCGTGAACCAGTACCTCTCCGAAGGTAAGCCAGATGTCAACGCCCTCACGCGCTTCTGGGTACTCGGCGGCAACAAACCACTGATGCACACCGAGTTCTCCTGGCGCGCCCGCCAGAACGCCAGTGCCGATCCGAACTCTCGCGGCGCGGGCACCGTCCTGGAAACCCAGGCCGAGCGGGCCGCGATGTATTCCGGCCTCGTCGCCGACATCGCCACCATCCCGTATGTCATCGGTTCGCACTGGTTCGAGTTCGCCGATCAATCCCCGCAGGGCCGCTTCGATGGTGAGGATTCCAACTACGGAATCGTGGACATCCACAACAAGCCGTACACCGAACTCCTCGGCGGGATGAAGTCCACCAACGCACAGGTCCACGATCTGCACGCCAAGACGAAGCGCAAGATGCCCAGCGATCTCCCCAAGCCCACCAACGTCACCTACACCCCCGGCCAGCATCCTGAGCGCGCACCCACGATCAACCTCCTCGAAGCATGGATCCACGATCCGGAAATCTGGGGTGCATCCGATGCCAAGCTCTCGTGGACGCTCAAGGACAAGAACCTCGTCCTGACCTACGACGCTGGCGCGCAATACGGCGCAGGCATGAACATCTTCGCGCCCACATCCACCAAACTCGCCAAAGGCCCGGAGCACGCCGCCGATCTGGACGGCTACTCGACGATCGTTCTCGAAGCCACCGCACCCAAGGGCCTGCTCATCAACATCGTCCTTGCCGAAGCCGGCGCGGCGGGCTCCTCCTCATCAAAGTTTGACACTTCCGCCGGCGATGACGGCGAGGGCTATGTCTCCACCATCCTCGAAGGCACGGGCGCCAAGGAAACTTATCGCGTTCCGATCGCATCGCTCACACGCCAGCAGTTTTTCGGCAACCAGCATGGCGCGATGCGCATCGACATGCAAGCCATCCGCAACCTGGGCATCCAGGTCTCCGGCGAGCCGCGCCGCGGCGAGATGACCGTTCACGCATTTCGCCTCGACAAATAGTCGCCACTGAAACAGTTACGGCTATCATCCTCGTGGGAGTGTCTGTGCCGCCATGATCCAAAGCGACCAAAATCAGCGTGAAAATGAGGGTTCGACATCCATCCGCGATGTCGCGCTCGCCGCCGGTGTCTCCATCGCCACGGTGAGCCGGGTGATAAACGGCTCATCTATCGTCGCCGCGCCGACGGCGGCGAAGGTGCGTGAAGTTGTGCGCAAACTCGGCTATGTCCCCAACCCGATGGCCCAGGCGCTCAGCTCGCGCGAGAGCCACGTCATCGGCCTTGCGCTGCCGCGCTTCCACGGCGAGTTCATGACCTGGCTCCTGCACGGCGCGGATGAAGAGGCGACGCGGCTCGGCTACCACCTGATGATGACCACGATCGCCACCAGCGACGACGGCCACCCGCGCCGCCAGATCGTCGGCTCCACGCTCATCGACGCGCTGCTGGTGGTCATCACCGAGCAGGAAGATCATCTCGCGCAGGATGTCGTCGCCTCCGGCGTCCCCACCGTCATCATCGACACCGACATGAGCGCCAAGGGGCTGGACAGCGTCATCCTCGACAACGAACGCGGCACCCGCGAAGCCGTCGAACACCTCCTCCGCTGGGTCGAGCCCGATCGTCTCTTCTTCGTCGGCGGCCCGCGCGGCAACTTCGACACCATCCAGCGCGCCAAGAGCTTCACCGAGGCCCTGTCACGCGACGGCTTCACTCTCGATCCCGAGCAGGTCTGCTTCGGCGACTATTCACTGGACTGGGGCAAGGAGTGGGCCATCCGCATGTCGCGCCACAAGAAGCTCGAAGGCGCGGCCGTGCTCGCCGCCAACGACAAGATCGCCTGCGGCATCATGCAAGCCGCCAGCGACGCGGGCCTCCGCGTCCCCGACCAGCTCCGCATCGTCGGCTTCAACGATTCGCAAATCTCGCGGCTGGTTCGCCCGCGCCTCTCCACCATCTCCCTCCCCATGGCCGAGATGGGCGCAATGGCCGTGCGGCTCCTGCTCCGCCGCATCGAAGACCGTACCGCCGAGGTCGTCTGCTCGCGTCTGCCGACGAAACTGATCGTCCGCGAGAGCAGCACGGTGGTGAACTTCTGACCCGGTCTTGGGTGGCCCGCCGCTCCGCGGCGGTGCCTTCGCGAGCTTGCGATCGTTCCCAACGCCCGCACCACGCGAGTGCTTCACCGGACGTGCCAATCTCCCGCGATAGTCGTGTCCTCGACGCTCCAACGCGGCCAAGACAACTGGTAGACTTTGTGCCAACGCAAAACGCCCGAAGTCCAGTGACTTCAGGCGTTTACGTGAAATGGAGCGGAAGAGAATCGAACTCTCGACCTCGTCATTGCGAACGACGCGCTCTACCAACTGAGCTACCGCCCCGACAGGTGTCAAGCCCCCAGTATACGCCCCACTTGGCCGTTGGAAAGCCGATCGAGTCGCTGGTTTCCGGCATCGAAGTGCGGGCGACGCCGCGCGGCGCGCCTCGGTTCACGACTCGCGCCGTCACCCCCCCAATCCTTTCTGCACCTGAGTTGCAAAAACGCCGATCCTTTCCTATAACACTCAAGAATGCCCAGACTCCAGACCCATCTTGCGCCTGCCCGCGCCACCCGGCGCACGCTGCTGTTTGCCGCGCTCTGGGCATGGCTCATCGGCATCGGGCTCGCCGCGTGCTCGGATAAGAACACACCCGCTCCCGTTCCTCCGCCGCGTACACCCGGCCCACTCCGCATCGTCGCCACCATCCCCCCCGTGCGCGGTATCATCGATCCGTTGCTCACCGCCGCTGGCGCGAAGTACCAGTTGCACACGCTCCTCCCTCCCGGCGCGAGCGAGCACGGTTTCGAGATCACGCCCGCCAGCATGGAAGCCATCGGCAATGCCGATCTGGTGGTGATGATCGGCCTTGGCATGGAACCGCAGGTCGAGAAGTTTCTCGCCCAGCACACCAGCGCATCGCGGCGCGTGTTGACGCTCTCGGATGGCGTGATTTCCGCGATGATAGCACCCGCGGCCAAGCACGATGACCATGCGGATCACGGCTCCATAGATCACGATCACACCGATGCCGGCCACGACCACGACAATCATCACCACGACCACTCCACCGATCCCCACATCTGGCTCGACCCCGTCCTTGTCAGCTCGATGGTTTCCGAGTGCGCCTCCGCACTCAAGCCGCTCGCCGCGATCGCCTCTGTTGATGCCGCGAAACTCGACGAAGCGCAACGCTCCACCATCAAGCGCATCGATCAGGTCCACTCGGACTACCAGGCCGCGCTCGCCCACTCCCCGCGCCGCACCATCGTCGTCGCCCACGACGCCTACGGCTATCTCGTTCGCCGCTACAACCTTCAGGTCATCGCCATCACCGGCCTGAGCGCGGGTGAGCCGCAGCCGATGGACGTAAAAAAAGCCGCCGCGGCCGTCATGGACAACAAACTCACCACCATCTTCATTGAGCCGCAGCTCAGCCCCGCCGCGGCCATGCGTCTGGCCGCCGCCACCGGCGCCAAAACCGCCGTGCTTGATCCGCTCGGCGACGGCGACTGGTTCGCGCTCATGGCCAACAATCTCGCGGCCCTGAAATCAGCACTCGGCTCACCGACTTCGCCACCCGCCTCGCCACCTCAAACAGCCCCAACCACAGACAGCAAGCATTGACCGAAACCGCCGTCCAGCTTGAGTCAGTTTCCTATCGCTATCCCGGCGCGGATACTCCGGCGATCGAAAACATTCAGCTTATCGTCCCCGCCGGTTCTCGGCTCGGAATCCTCGGCCCCAACGGCGGCGGAAAAAGCACGCTCCTCAAAATCGCCCTCGGCCTCTTACAACCAACCTCCGGGCGCGTCTTGATCTTCGGCCGCTCCGCAGCGGATGCCCGCCGCGACGGGCTGATCGGATACGTGCCGCAGAAAGTCGAGGCGGAGCTCTCCTTCCCTATGAGCGTCCGCGAGATCGTTGCGCTCGGCGCGACATGGCGGCTTCCCCCATTCCTTCCCACGCCCCGCGACATCCGTGCCCGCATCGAGGAGATGCTCACCCTCACCGGCGCGGCCGCGTTTGCCGACAAACCCATCGGCACCCTCTCCGGCGGCCAGATGCAGCGAGCGATGATCGCCCGCGCCCTCGCCGCGTCGCCGCGCATCCTCGCGCTCGATGAGCCCATGGTCGGCATCGACGCCGCGGGCCAGCAGCAGTTCGCCGCTCTTCTTGATCGCATCCACCGCACGCTGAACGTCACGATCCTCATCATCAGCCACGACCTCCGCGCCATCGCCGCGGGCTCCGATCGCGTCGCCTGCCTGGCGCGAAAACTCCACAGCCATGTCAGCCCCGAGGGATTGACGCCGCAGGTGCTCGCCGAACTCTTCAGCCACGACCTCGCGGGAATCACCGGCGTCACCGGCCCCGTGCATGTCCACGCCCACCGTGCCGCCGAGTGCTGCGAACACGATCACGCGCACGGCGCAGTGAGTCACACGCACGCACACCCCACCGGCAATCTCACTATTTCCGCTCAGCCAATCTCCGCACCACCTATATCAAAGGAGCCGCCCAGTGCGGATCGCTGAGTTTCTTTCCGATCCCATGATGCGGGAGATCTATCTTCCCGGCACACTCGCGGGCCTCTGCACCGTCCTCATGTGCGGCCTGCTCAGTCCGCTCGTGGTCGTGAAGCGCCTCGGCTTCATCGGCCAGGGCATCAGCCACTCCGCCTTCGGCGGCGTCGGCGTCGCCACCATGCTCGCGGCTTTTGGCCTTATCACCATCGGAGGAGTGGGGGAGTTCGCCGTCATCGCGCTCTTCTGCATCGCCGCCGCGCTGGGCATGGGCCTGCTCGCGGATCGAAAGCGAACTCCAGAAGACACCACCATCGGCCTCTTCCTCGTCGGCTCCATGGCCGCCGGCGCGCTGCTGGTCGCCATGGCCCGCACGCAGGCGATCCGCCTGGGCAACCGCCCAGATGCCCGCTCGTGGGAGTCGATCCTCTTCGGTTCGGTCATGGGCGCGGGCCGCGCGGAAGTCATCCTCGCCGCAAGCGTGCTGGTGATCGTGATGATCGCCGTATTTCTGATGCGCCGACCGCTCCTCTTCTGGGCCTTCGATGAGGACGCCGCCCGCGCCTTCGGTGTTCCCGCCCGCGGCATGCGCATCGTGCTGATGATCCTGCTCGCCCTCGTCGTCGTCACCGCGATGAAGACCGCTGGCGTCGTCCTGGCCTCTGCGCTCCTCGTGCTTCCCGGCGCGACGGCCCTCCGCCTCAGCCAGCGCCTCATCCCCGTCACGCTCCTCTCCCTGCTCTGCGGCCTGCTCGGCCTGATCGGCGGCCTCATTCTCAGCGTCGAGCAGAACTGGCAACCCGGTCCCTGCGTGGTGCTAGTTATGGCCGCAATGTTCACAGCCGCGCTCGCCTGGTCCGCGATCGCCGTACGAGCCCTCCGCGCAAGCGGAGGAAACTTCCCCGCATCCGCATGACCTACCCCACATTCTGCTTACCTTTCCCCGCGCCTAATCTCACCCCATGAAGACCATCAAGGCCGAGACTATCCTCGCCGAACTCAACCGCATCCGCAAGGACATGGGCGAGGACAAGTCCGACATCGAGTGGCTTGCGATCCACCATGCGTTCTGCTTCGTCTCGTACAAGATGAGCGAGTTCCAGAAGTACCTGGACTTCGAGGCCGCCAAAGGGGCGTTTGAGAAGCTGGAATAATCAGAGCCGAGCGGCGCAAGCCGCCGGTCTGAACTCGCGGGGGACTCTGGTAGTTCAGTCCTCCTGCAATCACAGTGCAGTCCACCGGCGGCTTGCGCCGCTCGGCTCTGATGGCTCGGCTCGGAATGAAAAAGGCCCGCGATTGCTCGCGGGCCTTCGTTGATTCAAGCCGATTCACGACACAACTCAGCGGACATGCCCCTCGGGCGTGCCGGCGACAGATGGCCCGATCGCCGTCTCGTACTCGCCGGGGGGGGTGTGCCGGCCGATCCGCATTCCGTAGAACGACCGCCACACGAAGAACATCGACACCGCGAAGAACGCGATCGAGAGCACGATCGTCACCGACGTGTGCGGCATGGTGTTCAGCTCTTCCAGCAGCTTCGTCTTCGTCTCGCCCGTGGCGCTGACGAGCTTCTCCAAGATCGGCGCCCGCTTCATAGAGACGGCCAGCGAGACGGCCAGCAGGCCGAAGAGGGTAGCGAACTTGATGACGGGGTTCATCGCAACCGAGGACGTGTCCTTGAAGGGATCGCCGACGGTGTCGCCGACGACGGTTGCGGCGTGGAGGTCCGA
This sequence comes from Phycisphaerales bacterium, assembly GCA_043776515.1. Classification (GTDB taxonomy): domain Bacteria; phylum Planctomycetota; class Phycisphaerae; order Phycisphaerales; family UBA1924; genus UBA4658. The sequence goes on along the minus strand of JAYVRG010000051.1, from coordinate 45,062 downwards.
GCCCTTGCCGCGCTCGGAGCCCTTGAACTCCGCGTGGGTTTCAACGATCTTCTTGGCGTTGTCCCACGCGCCGCCCGCGTTGGCCATGAAGATCGCCTGGAAGAGCCCGAAGAACGCCGTCGCGATGAGGAAGCCGATGAAGAAGAATGGCTCGTAGAAGGCGAAGGCGAGCGTCGCGAAGAAGACGCCCAGGAAGATGTTGAACATGCCCTTCTGGGCGTACTTGGTGCAGATCTCGACGACCTTCTTGGAATCCTCGACAGAGGCCTTGGTCGCGCCGTCGAGCTTGATGTTCGCCTTGATGAACTCCACAGCGCGGTACGCGCCGGTCGTCACGGCCTGCGTCGATGCGCCCGTGAACCAGTAGATGATCGAGCCGCCCGCCAGCAGGCCCAGCAGGAATGGCGGATGCATGATCGAGAGCCGATCCATGTTGTGGTGCAGCCCCTCTGTCAGCTCCATGATGATTGAGAAGATCATGGTGGTTGCACCGACGACGGCCGTGCCGATCAGCACCGGCTTGGCCGTCGCCTTGAAGGTGTTGCCCGCGCCGTCGTTCTCTTCCAGGAAGGCCTTGCCCTTCTCAAACTGCGGCTCGAATCCGAACTGCGCCTTGACCTCGCCTTTGATGTTCGGTACTTCTTCGATCTGCGAAAGCTCGTACACGCTCTGCGCGTTGTCCGTCACCGGGCCGTAGCTGTCCACCGCGATCGTCACCGGGCCCATGCCCAGGAAGCCGAAGGCGACGAGCCCGAAGGCGAAGACCGCCGGGGCGAGCATCAGCAGGCACTTGTGGGTCGTCGGATCGTGCGGGAACATGCCCGAGACGTAGTACGCCGCGCCCATCAGGATCATGATGGTGATGCCGATCCAATACGCCGAGAAGTTGCCCGCCACCAAGCCGGACAGAATGTTCAGCGAGGCCCCGCCCTGCTCGGAGGACTTTACGACCTCGCGCACATGCCGGCTCTCGGTGGAGGTGAAGACCTTCACCAGCTCGGGGATGATCGCGCCGGCGACCGTGCCGCAGGTGATGATGGTGGAGAGCTGCCACCAGAGGTTCTTGTACACAACGTCCCACAGGGTGAACTCGGGAATGAGAACCGCGGAGGCCACATAGGTGAGGACGACGGAGATCCCCGAGGTGATGAACACCAGTGAGGTCAGGGGCTTCTCGAAGTTCATCTTGTCGGCCGCGGCGTACCGGGCCTTGGCCAGGGCCTCGTTGACGAAGTAAGCCAGGGCGGAGGCGACGACCATGATGATGCGCATCATGAACATCCACACCAGCAGTTGCACCTGGATGTTCGCGTACGAAGGACCAGCGGACTCCGAGTTCACGGCCAGAAGAATGAACACGATCAGGGCCACGCCCGTGACGCCGTAGGTCTCGAAGCCGTCGGCGGAGGGGCCGACGGAGTCGCCCGCGTTGTCGCCCACGCAGTCGGCGATCACGCCCGGGTTGCGGGCATCGTCTTCCTTGATCTTGAAGACGATCTTCATCAGGTCCGAGCCGATGTCCGCGATCTTGGTGAAGATGCCGCCCGCGATGCGGAGGACCGCCGCGCCGAGCGACTCGCCGATGGCGAAGCCGATGAAGCAGGGCCCTGCCAGATCGCTGGGCAGGAACAGCAGGATGATGAGCATCATCAGCAGCTCGACGCTGATGAGCGCCATGCCGATGGACATCCCCGCCTTGAGCGGGATGGCATAGCAGGGGAACGGTTTGCCACGGAGCGAGGCGAACGCCGCGCGGCTGTTGGCAAACGTGTTCACGCGAATCCCGAACCACGCCACGCCATACGAGCCGGCGATGCCGATGAGGGAGAAGAAGAGGATCAGCGCGACGCGCCCGATGTCAAAGCCGTGGATCTCGTTGCCCGTCGCGTTCTTCATGCCCGTAGGGGCGAGCTTGCCGAAGTAGATGCCGACCACAATCGCGATGAAGACCCAGAGCAGCATCAGGAACTTGCCCTGCTGGAAGAGATACGACTTGCAGGTGGTGTAGATGAGCTCGGAGATGTCCAGCATGGACTTATGCACGGGCATGTTCTTCAGGCCCATGTAGATCATCCCGCCGAAGACAAGGCCCAGCGCACTGACCAGCAGGCCCGAGAGCAGGATGTCGTGCCCGCTGAACCCTAAAAACGTCACCTTCACGGTGTTGTTCGTCAGGTCTGGCAGCACCAGGTTCGCCTCGCCCGCCAGCGCGAGCGACGGCATCAGCAGCACCGCGCCCAGCACGAAAAGCGGGAACGCCAGCCGCAGCGTCTTCAAGACGCACGCGGCCATCGAAGTGGGGGAGTTGCGAGTCATCATCTGTTCTAATCCTCCGAGGAAGGTTTCGTTTCGCTCAATCGCCGCGCCGCCGGGCTTCGTGTCAGGACGCAGGGTACCAAAACCCGACGCACCAACCCCGCCCGCCGACGCTCCATTCCGATTTTGGGGGTGATCCCATGATCATCACCGATCACTACCGGCCCGGAATGGGTGATATGTTGTTTCGGTCAGATCGCCCGTTGGAACACAAACGCCCGGGCAAGTCCCGGGCGTGCTTGGGCTTTTCGCGGCAGATCTGCCGCGATCAGATTCAGTTGTCGCCGCCTCCGTAGCCGCCACCACCACCGCCTCCGCCTCCGCCAAACCCGCCGCGGCCGCCGCCGAACTTCTTCTTCTTCTCCTCACGCATCTTCTCTCGAACGGAGGGGGGCAGGGCATCGCGGATGCGCTTGGAGATCGCCTTCCGCATGTCGCGCCGGTTGCGCTCCGAGGGCTTCTCGAAGAACTCCTTGCGCTTGATGTCCTTCACCAAGCCCTCTTTCTCGCAGAGCTTCTTGAACCGACGCATCATCTGGTCGGTGGACTCGCCGCCGCGGGACTTGATCCGGATGGACATGCTCTGAACCTGCTTTCGAGTGCGAGAAGGGAAACTGGAGGTGAAATCCACCCGGGCGAAAGCCAAAAACGGCCGCCCGAGGGGGAGGCAAGTAAAGGACGGTTCAGCCCCGGAATCAAGTATCCCGTACCACCGGCATCCTGCCCGTGCTCTTCCCGCCTTCTCCCCTCTGTTCTCGATCCATCGATCCCTCTATCCCTTGTTGCCTCCTGCTTCGATGCCTTCCCCCATCCGCTACCCTCTCCCCGTGCTCATCGTCGATACCTACAACGTCCTCCACGCCGCGCCCCGGGTTGATCCCGGGTTTGCCGGGCTGACCCTCCCGGCGCTCGTTCGGCTCCTGCAAGCCAGCCGTTTCCAGTCGGACACCATCCTCGTTTGCGATGGCACCGGCACCCGGACTGGCATTGACGAGTCGTTTCTCCATCCGGATTCCCCTATTCGGGTGACATTCGCCGGTCCCGGCAAGGACGCCGACACCGCCATCGCGCGGCTGGTCATAGAGGAAGAACGCAAGGGCCGCGCCGGATCGGTCACAGTCGTGAGCAGCGACAAGGGCGTGCTCGCCTCCGCCATCGGCCCCTTCGGCCCCAAGGCGCGGCGGATGACCAGCGAGCAGTTCGTCCGCACGATCCTTGATGACGCCGCGCGTTCGAGTTCCCTCGGCGGCAAGCCCGTCGATGCTCCGCGCCCGACGCTTGATGCGGAGTCCGCGAAGCACTGGTTGCGCGAGTTTGGCATCGACCCTTCCTGGGTACCCCGGCTCTCCGAGCCGGGTTCCGGGCCGAGCGCGAAGCCCGGTTCGGAGAACCGGACCACACCAACACCCGGCTCGGAGAACCGGGCTATTCAAGACTGGCCCGACGGGATCAATCCGGACGATCTGGACATGCGGAAGTGGTTGAAGGAGTGAGCGGGGAAAATGGCAAATCGCAAATGGCAAATGGCAGATCAGAAGTTGGCGCGTGAGAATGCCCTCTCGCGTCGCCACACCCGCGCCCGGCGCATCCGCCGTTGTCTCCTCCTATTTGCGATTTGCGATTTGCCATTTGCTATTTCCGCCTGTGCCCACCCCGTCGCCGAACGCCACGGCCGCGACAACTCCATCATGGCCGAGTCCTACGGCGCGCGCATTGAGGCACTCCTGCCCGCGACCGTCCACATTCCCGCCGCACGCGCGGCCGCCGAGCAAACCCTCCGCGCCCGCGGCTACGTCATCACCGAAACCTTCGGCACCGACGACAAGGCGAAGATTGAGGCCAGCGGCACCGGTGACAAACGCACCGACACCACCACCATCACCGCATGGCACGGCGCCGGCGGCACGCGATTGAGCGTGGATTCGGGCATGTTTGGCGATGCCAGCGCGGCACGGAGCATCTTGGATGAGGTGATTGCGCGGCTGGGGCGCTAGCGTTCCGAGGCAGGACGCAGTGTGTTGAGCGTCATAGAATCAATAGAGGTGTTTCATGGACGACGATCGACGCAATCTTGCCGAGCCGGAGCCGCGCTATGCGGGGCTGCGCATGACTGCGGATGAATATGAGCGCACGGAGGACGATGGCTTTCGCTATGAGGTCATCGACGGAGTGGTTGTCATGGCACCGAGCGCGAGTTCAGGGCACCAGGATGTCATTGGCGAGATCGAGCGACAACTCCGAAACTTTCTCGACGATCACCCAATCGGCCGCGTGTTCCATGACATGGATGTGAAGTTCGACACGAACCTTCTCTACCGCCCGGACCTGCACTTTGTCAGCATGAAGCGCCTGCCCAAGCGCACGCCGCGCATCCATGTGGTGCCCGACATGATCCTCGAAGTTCTTTCACCCAGCACCCAGCGCCGTGATCTGACCACGAAGCGAAACGACTACGAGCGGTACGGCGTCACGGAATATTGGCTTCTCGACCTGCGCAAAGAGATGATGACGTTTCTTCGCCTGCAGGAGCGTGCGAAGGGCGAGCGTGCCTATGCCGCCGTCGCAGCTCGCGGCAGCAAGTTCCACAGCGCAGCGATTCCGGACTTTGTGCTGGACCTTGCGGCGGTGAAGAAGGTGATGCGGAGTTGAGGCGTTCTGGATCGTCACCGCGGCGCGATACGCCTGCTTGGCGTTCTGCGCCGCGTCGTACGCTTTGCGCGCGTTGGTGGTCAGTGTTGCAAACGCGGCGCACATCGGGGCCGAAAGCCCGATCGCCGCTGGCGGAGCCGCCGACCACACCGGCGCGTGCGACTCGCAGAACTGCACCTGCTCAACCTTCTTGTCTGGGATAACGCTCATGGTCCTGACTCCTTTTTGTTGCCTGTTCGGGGATATTTTACTTGCACCTCGGGGACATCCCGTGGTACCATGTGGCTACCCGCATCGTCATGGCCGCGACGCGACTTCAGGAATGCCAGAAAAACCGTTGGGAATTCCCCGCGCGGCGACCGGAATTTGTCGCGAGGTCGAGGGAATTTTCCGCGTGGTCATGGGAAAAAGACAAATTCCCATGACCTCGAGACAAATTCCCATGACCTCGAGACTAATTCCCATGACCACGAGACAAGTTCCGTTGACCACGAGAGGAATTCCCATGACCACGGAGCACGCACCCATGACCACGCGGCACAATCCCTTGAATACCAGGTCGGTGGTACAGCGAAGTTGGTATTGCCTGCTGACCCGCGCAGGCGGCCTAACCCGATCCGTTGTCTATGCCCTATCCGCATGCCTGACACTGGCCGCAGCCGCGCAGGCGCAGCCCGTGGCTTGGATACAGCGGACTGTGAGTGGCCCCTCCCCGCGCGGGTACCACGCGATGGCCTACGACTCGGCGCGCGGGGTTACGGTTCTCTTCGGAGGGGCACAGAGCGGCGGCAATTCCGCCGATACCTGGGAATGGGATGGGACGACATGGACACAACGAAACGTTGGTGGTCCTTCAGTTCGAAGCGAGCATGCGATGGCTTTTGACACGGTCCGCGGTCGAACGGTTCTCTTCGGTGGCGCTGACGGCGCCAATGGAAATACCCAAACCTGGGAGTGGAGCGGAACCGCGTGGATGAACCGGCCTGTGAGCGGCCCCTCGACATGGCTTGACCACCCCCTGGCGTTCGACGTGGCGCGTGGCGTGAGCGTTCTCTTCGGGGGCTGCTGCAACCTCAGCAACCAGACATGGGAGTGGAACGGAACAGTGTGGACCCAACGGGTGGTCAGCGGCCCACCCGCCCGCTCCGGCCACGCGATGGCCTATGACATCGCCCGCGGCGTGACCGTTCTTTTCGGCGGCTACACCGATCCTAACACCGGCGCTGTCAGCGGCGAGACTTGGGAATGGAATGGAACGACTTGGATGCAACGAGTCGTGACCGGCCCCTCGCCACGGAACAACCACGCGATGGTCTACGACGCGGCCCGCGGCGTGAGCGTGCTCTTCGGGGGTAGCAGCGGTGGCGACGAAACTTGGGAATGGAACGGGAGTGTCTGGACACGCCGAGCAACCAATAGTCCGGGATTTCGACAAAATCTTGCAATGACCTACGATTCGACCCGCAGCGTGATTGTTCTTTTTGGGGGCCAAGACAACACCGGGTACACTGCCGAGACTTGGGAGCTATGCGCCGCGCCTTCGATTGCTGCTCAACCCGCCTCCCAGACTGCCTGTGGCGGTACATCAGCGAGCGTCTCAATCGCAGCCTCGGGGAGCACTCCGCGTACCTATCTCTGGCGCAAAGGCGGCGTCGCCATCGCCACGAGCGCCAATCCTTCCGCCGCGACCGCGATGCTCACGTTGGCAAACGTGACTCGCGATGACGCCGCCTCTTACGACTGCGTCGTGACCAACGCTTGCGGAAGCGCGACGAGCGACCCCGCAACGCTCACCGTCAATGTGCCTCCATCCATCTCGCCGCAACCCTCCCCGGCGACCACCTGCTCGGGCGTCCCCGCCACACTCACCTCCGCCGCCACAGGCTCGGGAACGCTGGGCTACCAATGGCAGGTCCTCAGCTCTGCTTCGCCACCGATGTGGATCAATGTCGCAGATGGCCCCAACGCCCCGCCCGGCGTGCCCCCCTTCAACGCCACGGGCACCCAGACCGTCACCCTTACCTGCACCGAGACCAACGGGGCGGGAGACTCGAGCGAGTCGAGCACCTTCCGCTGCATCGTCTCCAACTCCTGCGGCAGCGTCACCAGCGACCCCGCCACGCTCACCGTCAACTCCGCCCCCGCGATCTCGCAGCAACCCGCACCCGTCACTACCTGCCCTTCCGCGACCGCCTCCTTCGCCGCGACCGGCACCGGTTCGGGCCCCTTCACTTACCACTGGCAGACCCAGGTCGGCTCCAACTGGATCGATCTCTCCGATGGCTCCCACGACGCGGCCGACGGGTACTGCGCAGACATCGCCGGCTCGGGCACGCCAACGCTGAGCGTCGTCAAGCCGCCCCGTTGCTTCGGCGCGGGCCAGCCGCACCAGCAGGCCTGCCGTTGCATCGTCACCAACACCTGCGGCAGTGCCACCAGCAACCCAGCGACCTGGACCATCTGCCCCGCCGACTTCAACTGCTCCGGCACTCTCTCCGTAAACGACATCTTCGGTTTCCTCAGCGCCTGGTTCGCCGCCGACCCCCGCGCCGACTTCAACGGCACTGGTGGCACCAACATCCAGGACATCTTCGACTTCCTCGCCGCATGGTTCGCGGGCTGTTGACCAAACGCCGGGCGTGCCTTTTCCGGTCCTAATCCTAATCCTAATCCTGCTCCTCATCGTCTTCGCCTTCGGAGCGAACCAAGACGATCAGGATTACGATTAGGATTAGGACCAGCCAGGGGCCATTTGGGCAGCAGCGGCCCGAATGCGGCTCGGAGCGCCGCACAACCCGTGGCAGTCCCCAAAGCGGGGGTTTAGGGGTTCTTCGCGGTCATTTTGCGAGAACTTTGCCGGTTGGGCTTTCAATCCGCCGGGGATGCGTCACAATACACGGTTCATGCTGGCCTTCCGCCAGCCACGGATGCCCCACCCCCCTCTCCCTCGCGGCCCGCCCCCGCGCTCCTATCCCCCTGTCTCCCCTTCTCCTCCATTGCCCACTCCCCATTCCCTACTCACTCCCCTCTGCTCTCTCCCCCTCCCCTTGACGTGAGGACCAATGCCCCCGCCGTTGCACCCTGCTTCTCGTCCGCGATCCTCACCCGCCGCTGCGCGTGCGGCGCTGCTCGTGGCGCTCGGCGCGGCCGCGCTCGCGGGCGCGGGCAACGCGGCACGCGGGCAGTGGACGGTCACGGTGCTCGGGCCGGTGGGGCAGGATTCTTCGGCCAACGGCGGCGTGGGCGGCGCGGGGCCGGATATGTCTGGCGGGCTAACGCCTGGGGCGCAAGTTGGATATGTGCTGGTGCCGGTGGGGACGACGGGGCAGACGCAGTATCACGCCGCGATTTGGAATGGAACGGCGGTGAACTGGGTGGACCTGCACCCGCCCGGCGCGGCGTCCAGCATCGCGTTTAGCGTGGCCCAAGTCGCGGGCGTGGTGGCGGGACGGAAGAGTGTTGTGGTCGGCGGCGTGGCGGTCCTGGGCGGGTATCACGCGGCGATGTGGCCCAGTGGTGGTGGAACTGTCGGTGGCGTGCCGGTGTGGAACGATCTGAACCCGGCCGGTGCGAACGCCTCGCTGGCGCTGTGTGTGATAGCGGATGGCGGGGCGGTGGGAACGGGGACGACCGAAGTTGGTTTCGCGACCTTTGGCTTCTTGGATCACGCGGGGATGTGGAGCGGCACCGGCGCGCAGTGGACGGACCTGCACCCGACCGGGCCGAACTGGATCGGGCTGACGCACTCGCACGCGGTGGCGTGTGATGCGAATCAACAGGTTGGATACGCGACCATCGGCACCTGGCACGCGACGGTGTGGAGCGGCAGCGCCAGCAGCGCGGTCGATCTGCACCCGCCCGGCTCGACGCGCTCCGAGTGCGCGGGAGTCTCTGGCGGCGTGCAGGTGGGGAATGCGATCATCGGCGGCCAACGGCACGCGACGCTGTGGCGCGGCACGCCGGGCTCAATGGTTGATCTGCATCCGGTGCAGGCGACCGCGTCAGTCTCAACCAGCATCACCGGCCCGTGGCAGGCGGGAGATGTCACCATCGCGGGCATACACCACGCGAGCATCTGGAACGGGTCCGCCGCGACCTGGGTGGATATCTCACCCGCGCTGGGCGACGGCTGGGGCGACTCGTTTGCCCGCGGCATCTGGCGCGACGGCACAACGCTGTTTGTCGCCGGTGAGGCGATCAACACGCAGAGCGGGCGCGAGGTCGCGATCCTGTGGCGTAAGACCATCTGCTGCCCCGCGGACTTCGACTGCTCCGGCGGGCCGGTCCCGGTGAGCGTCGCGGACATCTTCGATTTCATCGGCGCCTGGTTCGCGGGCGACCCGCGCGCCGATGTCAACGGCGTGAACGGCATCGACGTGCAGGACATCTTCGACTTCCTGACCGCGTGGTTTGCCGGATGTTGAAACGGGAGGGAGTCGGGAGTGGGCGCTGCGAAGGACAGGATTGGTAGACGCATACGGCAGAACCCGCGGCGAGGCGAAACTGAGCGACCGGAGATACCGTGCATACCGGCGAGCACCGCGCCGTCGTTGCCCTGTATCGGCGAAAGCCGGTGGCACATCCCTGATTCAGATCAGGCAATCCGTCGCACTGGCAGTATGTGTTTCGCAACCGATCGTGTGTGGTGCAATACACGTTTGAGTCAGAGCGGAAAAGGGTGGGGCCGGGGAGAGTCGGGAGCCACCCATGCGGGGCAGGACGCTGATGATGAGCGGCGCGATCGTCGCGGCACTGGTGACGGTGGCGGCGGCCTCACACTATGGATATGCCACGACGGAGCGGCGGCTGTTGCTCGCGGAGCTTGCGGAGACGCGCGAGAGTGCCAACCGCGCGACGGCGAAGTTCGACGATGTGGAGACGCAACTGCTCAGGACGAAAGATTCGCTCCTGAGTGAGCGGGTTCGTGCCCGAGAGATGATCGCAAACCTCGCGCAGGTGCGCGAGCAGCAGAGAACCAGCGGCATCGCGTTTGCACAGCTCGAGGCGATGTGGGAGGGGGAGCGCGATGAGCGGGCGATCTACAAGGGAACGCTGCGAACTTCGGCGGCGCGACTCGCCGGCCGCGGCGGCGAAGTGGTGGCGTCGGAGTTGCGGCGAGAGATCGATCTTCGGATCCAGAAGGTGAACGCCGGGCTGGAGCGAGCGGCGAAGGATGTGCTGGTCTGCGAGGAAATCCTCGCGGTGCGCCCATCGGCACGAGAGATCGTGCGATACCACGAGCGGCTCTCGTTGCTGGACACGCGCGGCTGGGCCGCGGCGCGGATGGCGGAGAATCTCGTCGCGTTTGTGCGTGAGAATCGGGGAATCTTCACGGAGCGAAATCCCCAGGAGGGAGAGCGCCCGCCGAGCGTGCTGATCGCTGAGAAATGCGCCGCGCTGCAGGATGATGCGGGGACGTACCGGCGCGCGGTCCGGGCGAGCATGGATGCGTATCGCGAAACCTCGTGCTCCCTTGGCATGAAGGATGGATGGATCGCGACGGACCTGACCGTGCGCGAGGGTGAACAGATCGCGATGTCCGTCGAGGGACTCTTGGGAGTGGATCACACGAACTCGCAGAGTGGCTTGACGTTCAACAGCGCGGTGCGGCTGCGGGTGCAGGGGAGCGAGGTTGAATATCCCGGGACGATTGTCATCCGGCCGACATCAGCGGGGCGGATCGAGGTCGCAGTGGACAAGGAAGCGAAAGGTCACGAGTCCGATCAGGCGGTCGTGAGGATTTGGACATTTCGGCCACTGACGGGCGGGGGATGAGCGTGCGAGCATTGACAAAAACCCGCGGCCCCGGTCGTTAGACCGGAGTCGCGGTGCCGTTGAACATTCGTGTGTTTGCAGTGCCGCGATTTATTGCTTGTGACCTGACCCTGCAGTGAGCGCAACGTGAAACGGCCAACATTTTCACCTTATTGTGGTGGATAGTGGAAACCCTGTGACGTCGCTATTTCCCTACTTCCGCGGCGGTGTGTGGGCGACGCCGAACAGACCGATAGATGGGTATGGCTCAAGTGCAGGCAACAGCTGTTCGACTTTCAACGCACTTGGGTGCTCGAGATATGCCGACAGTACCCGCGTTGAGCGTTCCCACAATCGGCACGCCGGGAACGCTTGGAACCCCCGTGACCCAGAGCGAAGTACGCCGCGCGGCCGCGGAGGCGTGGATGCGGGGACTTCCGATCAGCATCGTGCGGCGTGCGAGGAAAAACGGAAGCGCGGCGCGGCTGGTGATGTTTCGCGTGGCGGCCAGCACGCAAGATTTCTGGGAGAAGACGTGGCTGATCAGTCCGTGCTACCGGATGCGAGGGTACACACTGCCGCGGTGGTACAAGAGTGTGTTTGCGAAGTGGTTGCCGCGGGATGGGGTGGTTGTTGAGGCGGGTTGCGGGAACGGGAATCTGGTACGGATGCTGCTGAATGAGGGGATTGTGGAGCGAGTGGAGGGGTTGGACTTCGCGGCCGATGTGATCGCGGAGAATCGCCGCGTGCATCCGACTGAGGGCGGTCACGCTGCGACAGGGACGTATATCGTGGGCGATGTGCGGGCGTTGCCATACGAAAATGGCGCGATCGCGGGATATCTCTCGATGGGCGTGGTGGAGCACTTTGATGAGCCCGAGCGAGAGATGATCCTGCGCGAGGCGGCGCGGTGTTTGCGGAAGGGTGGGCGGGCGATCATCACCGTGCCGCACTACTCACTGGCGCGCCGGATTCGGGCCGCGATGGGTGGGTTTGAGGAGGAGACATCGCGGGAAGAACGGCTGGCACGCGGGCACGAGCGTGGTGTGCCGGAAAAAGATGACGGCGCGGCGTTCTACCAGTTCTACTTCACGGCAATCGAGATCTGCAAGCAGATCGAGCGTGCGGGGCTGCGCGTGGTGGAACTGGATGGGTATGACTGCCGACGCGGATGGAGCGATGCGTTCGGGGCGGGCGCGGAGAAGATGGCGGCGTGGTTGGAGAAGCGTGGGCCGCGAGCAGCACGATGGATCGAGCAGCCGTGGAAGATGGTGCGGCGGTTCTGCCCGCACATGCTGATGGTGGTGGCGGAGAAAACAGTGTGAGTAGTTGGGAGCCGGGCGCGCTTGCGATCAATGGCGGGGCGAGCAGTGCGGATGTTCGTGAGGATTCCGAGTTCGCACCCCGAGTTCCGAGTTGGCCGCTGCCTGCCGCGCTCTCTCCGGCATCGTGTGTGAGTTTTCGTAACGCTCGCGTCATCTCGCGGTCATACTGCGGTCACGGCCACATCATGTTCAGCGGGTTTGCCGTGTGAATGGTTCTCTGATCGGTGTGTTCCGATCGCCGTTTGCACTCACTCTTTTTCAGGAGTCCGCATCATGAACCGTATCCATCGTGCTCTGCTCGTCTGGGCATTGGCCGTGCCCGTCGCACTCGCGGCGTCCACGGTCATGGCCCAGCCCATCCCCGCGTTCACCAACCCGACGAACATCACCAACCGGTACTACCCCGTGTCCAACACAAAGCAGGCCATCACGCTCGGGGTTGACGAGGCGGACGAGTTCCGCAGCGAGGTCACGCTCCTTCCCACGACCCTGGCCATCACCTGGGCGGGCGGCACCACGCAGACGCGGGTCTCACAATACGTCGCCTACAAAGCCGGCGACCTGGTCGAGGTCGCCTACGACTACTTCGCCCAGGCCGACAACGGCGACCTCTACTACTTCGGCGAGGACGTCTTCAACTACGCTGGCGGCGTCGTCGCCAACACCAACGGCACCTGGCGGGCCGGGCGCAATGGCGCTCCCCCCGGCCTCATCATGCCCGCGCGTCCGGCGGTCGGCCAGGTCTTCCACCCCGAGAACTTCCGCCCCGTGGTGTTCGAGGAAGATACCGTGGTCTCGTTGACGCAGCCGACGAGCACGCCCCTCGGCCCGATCGCCAACGGGCTGCTCGTTCACGAGCTGCTCCTGGACGGCACCGAGGAGTTGAAGACCTACGCCGCAGGGTTCGGGCAGGTGGAACACAGCGAGGCCAACGCCAGCTCGCACCTGGCGTTTCTCCTCCGCAACGACGCGTCGATCGGGCAGGTGCCCGGCAACCTGGACGTGATCGACACCCTTGCCGAGGGCGTGCTGGACACGCTGCCGAACTGGACTCGGGTGCGCAACCGCGCGATCCAGATCACGCGCCGATGGAACGCGTACCAGAGCCAGGCGGTCGCCGCGGGGGCTCCTCCCGAGTTTGTCACGGCCATGGGGCGGCTCGTCGGCCAGTTAAGCGCTGCGGCGAACAATCGCAACGCGGTCGCCGCCGGCGAAGCGGCGTATGACATGCGCACCGTCGCCGTGGATCTGATGAACGTCCACAATCCTCGCGTTCCCGCCGACGTCAAGCGTTTGCAGGTTCTCGAGCGGGAGCTCATCGGTGCGGTGCGTGCGGGCGACTGGACCGAAGCGACGATCTTCCACGCCAAGGCCGCCGACGCCGTCTGGGGGCGGGTGCGCCCCTTCCTGCTGGCGCGCACCGGCGGGCCGGAACTGGCCGCGGAGCTGGACGCGTTCTTCGCGGATCAGTTAGCCGCGATCGCGGGTCATCGGGCGGTCAATGCCCTGGAGGCCGCGCGTGAAGTGTTAGACGCCGCCGAGGAGATGGAGGCACGCTTCTAGCTCGCAATCGCTGGGTCGGCCAGAGAGTCGTCGCGTCTTGCTTCCCGACAGCGCCAGCGTCGTGCTTTCCCTGCCGAGCGGGCAAACCGGGTCGGTTCTCGACGCTCGCTCGATGTAGCCCACACGGCCCCGGTCTGTTCGACCGGGGTCGTATTCGTTTCACGGTTTGCTTCCATCTTACTCGGTGTTGGGCGTTCTCTGGATGATCCGGTCGGAGGAGATTGGGGGGTGATTTGGCAGGAAGACAAAGAAGTCGCTATCATCGGCGCGTTCGACTGATAGCGCACTCAAGGAGGACCGCGAACATGGACCTGTATATCGACACCGCGAATCTGGCCGAGATCAAGGAGGCCGCGTCGCTGGGCGTGCTGGATGGGGTGACGACGGATCCGTCGCTGATGGCCAAGGAGGTCGGCGCGGGGATCACATACGCCAAGCGGCTGGCGGAGATCTGCGAGATCGTGAAGGGGCCGGTCTCGGCGGAGGTGATCTCCACGGACTTCGCGGGGATGATGAAGGAAGCGGAGAGCCACGGCAAGATCGCCTCCAACATCGTCATCAAGCTGCCGATCACCATCGACGGGCTGAAGGCGTGCAAGGCGCTGAGCGACAACGGGATCAAGACCAACATGACGCTCTGCTTCCAGCCGCTGCAGGCGCTGATGGTGGCCAAGGCGGGCGCGTTCCTGGTCAGCCCGTTCATCGGGCGGCTGGATGACATCGCCGAGGACGGCATGGAACTCATCGAGAAGATCCGGCAGATCTACGACAACTACGGATACACCACGAAGATTCTCGCGGCGTCCGTGCGCCACCCCAAGCACATGGTGGAGTGCGCGATGGCCGGGTGCGATGTGGCAACTGTGCCGATGAGCGTCATCAAGTCGATGCTGAACCATCCACTGACGGATAGTGGGTTGAAAAAGTTCGTTGAGGATTACAAGAAGGCGTTCCCGAGCTGATTGCCCGGCAGGTATCTCCCGGTGCATTGAACGCCCGGAAGGGACATGCGCAAGCGGCCTCGGTGAAAGAACGTGTGCCGGTTTCCGGGGGCTTTGTGCGGCTTTGCGCGCGCAAATCAGCACATCTTTCACCCCCGCTTTCCATTTTCCAAAGTTTTTTTCACCCAGTCCCGACCAGCACGTACGCGCATTTCACCCCCGAACATGTGCGGCTTTGCGCGCGCAACTCTGCATCTCGGCCCCTGGCTGCATTCCGGCGCCCTGTTGGGGCGGAAGCCGCGGCGGTCGGGTCGCGCACCGATGCGGGCGAGTCGCTCGTCGATGCCATCAAGTTGTTCATCGGTGCGTGCGGGCCGTTTGGACCTGCAATCGACTCATTCGCACCTGCGAGCGACTCGTTGGGACCTGCGAATGACTCATTCCCACCTGCGAACGACTCATTGGGACATGCGAACGACTCATTCGCACCTGCGAACGACTCATCGGGACATGCGAACGACTCGCTTGCACCTGCGAACGGGGTTCTCGGGCGGTCAGATGTCAAGCTGCGCCGCGTGTGCGGGCGGATGCTCGGTTCGAGCGGGGAAACGGAGGTCTACTGCTCCACCGGAACTTGGGGCGCGGCGATCCGCTTCGCATCGCGGGCACATGGCCGCTTGTTGGCAATCGCCACGCAGCCATATACTTCCGCATGCACCGCGAGCAGGACATCCACTTTGTCTACGAAAACGGCGTGTTCAAGCCGGATGAGCCCGTGAATCTTCCCGATGGCACGCGCGGCGTTGCGCATATCCGCACGAGCGGCGCTGGAGCCGAATCACAAGCAAGCGTACCAATGCGTGGCGCAAGGCGCAGGAAGAGACGCTCGCGCAGGCATGGGACAACGACGAGGACGCTGTGTACGACCGAGTGTAACTCCCGCGATGTTGTGCGGGTGCGTTTTAGCTTGTCGTAACGCTCACGACTTCCCACTCCCCCCCGCCCCCCCCGCCTTGCGATCCGTCTCGATCGTCACGTTATTGAAGATCCGTACGAACTCGATCACCGGCAGCTCGAAGATGCCCGCGGCGGTTGGGTAGCCGGTGCTGAGGCCGGGCTGTTTTCCGCCGCGCGGCGAGTAGGTGTTGCCGTGCGGGTTCCAGAGGGTGAGCGTGTCGCTGGCATCGTCGTACGCGAGGACGGCGTAGGCGTGCTTGCCGCTGATGCCGGGGGGCTGGTGCTCTTCACCGGTGCCGGTGGCGACGATGCGACCTTGCTTGAGTGCGGTGGGGACTTTGTCGCGGATCTTGGCCGCGAGCTTTTCGGGATTGTCCGCGGACTGCATGACGACGCGGGAACCGGCGGGGGGCGGGAGGAGCCGCTTGCTCGCGTCGTACTGCTCGAGGCCCGCGGGGCGGTATCGCCTCTTGAGGATGACGCGCTCGGTGGAGTGCCCGGTGAGTTCGCGGATGACGGTTGCGGTCGTGCCGCCCTGGGCGATCGCGTCGGTCGCGCTCTCGGTGGTGAAGCGATCGGGCCGGTCCTGCATGCGCAAGGTTCCGAAGGCCTTCTCCATCACCGCCAGCCAGAGCCCCTCGTCGCCGGCTTTGTCCGAGGTGGTTGATGAGATAGCGATCTCGGCGTCGGTCAGCGGCGAGACCTTGATTTCCTTGCCGGAGCCGAACTTCACGGCGTATCCGCCGCCCCCGCCCCCCCCGCTCTCGGGCACTTCACGCACGGTCAGCTTGAAGCCCGCGGGGTCGCGTTTGACGGCCGCGCCGACGACGGAGACGAAGAAGCAATCGCCCAGCGGCCCCTGGTGGCAGTGCTCGATGGTCGGATTCTCATCGCTCTTGAAGAGCGTGCGATCGGACTTGTCGATCCGCGCCATGCACGTCTCAAAGCCGCGCTGGAAGTTGGGGCGAGTGGTGAGCTTGACTGTTGATGAGGCGCTCGGGCGCGCGGGGCGGGCCGAGGGCGTGGGGGTTGGTGAAGGCGCAGCATCGCTGGGCTTGTTGCGATCGCCCGCGCCGTTGCGCTCGGTTGAGTCTTCTCGGTCCGCATCACCCTTGTCGGCCGCGGGCAGTTTGGCCCGCGCGTTTGGCTTGGTGAGATACGCCAGCGTCAGCGCGGGCAGTTCGTACTTGTCGCTCCGCACGATCCGCTTGAGCGCGGCCACCGCCGCGGCTTCCGCGCCCTTGATCGTGCCGTCAACGCATGCCTTGTCGATCTCGCTGGCGGTCAGCGTCCCGTCATCGTCGGCATCCCAGGCGCCGAACTTCTCGGTCACAACCTCCGCAAACTGCGGCGGCTTCTTCGCGTCGGACTTCGTGTCGGGCTGCGCCAGCGCGACAGACCCGGCGAGAAGAATGACCAGTGCGGCGGAGAAGTGGGGGGTTCTCATGGACAGAGCATAACGCCAGAGCCGGGGATTCGTTGCATGAAACCTCGCCGACCCTTCCGGACGGCCCGGCAACATGGCAAAGAGCCGGGGTTGTCCGATCGGAGACGATCAATGACCGCCGCCTCCGCCCGATGCGCCATCTTCCTCAATATCCCGGTGCATCCATTTCGTCAGGAGCGGGGAAAGGCAGAGCAGCAGGACCGCCGCGGCGCACGCGTAGATGCCGATCTGCCCGAATACGCCGCCGTACAAGCCAACCGTTTCCTGCGGTGGCGGCAGCACCGCCGGACCCTCGTCGCCATGCCCCACGCCCGTGAGCATGGCGATCAGCGCGGCGAGGTAGTTCGAGAACGCGGTTGCCAGGAACCATCCGCCCATGACGGTGCTCACCATGCGTTTGGGCGACAACCGTGTCACCATCGACAGCCCGACCGGCGACAGGCAGAGCTCGCCCGTGGTGTGCAGCGCGTAGCCGGCGACGAGGAAGATCATCATGGTCATGCCGCGATCGCTCGCGTTCTTCGCCGCGTACCAGAACATGAGGAAGCCCAGCCCAAGTTGCAGCAGTCCGGCCGCGAACTTCACGGCGGTGCTCGGTTCCATCTTCCGCTTGCCCAGGAACCCCCAGAGCGCGGAGAACAGGAGACCGAAGATCATGATGCACACGGGGTTCACCGCTTGGAACACCGACGCCTTCACCTCGCTGCCCCCATACTGTTTTCCGACGTGCTCGGTCGTTACCGTCCACGGGATCGTCGAGCGCGGCGGCTCCGCGCTCCCGCCCTTGGCCTTCTGGGCCTCGCGAGCGTCGCTATTGAGCTTGTCGATTTCGGTGAGGGACACAAACTTCCCATCCGGCCGCTTCAGCCCGACGAGCGCCTGATTGGCGGGAACCTCGATCGTCTTTCCGACCTGATCCTGCGTGAAGGTGGAGGCCGACACCACGCGGTTGACGTTCCGATCCGTGAAATTGTTAACGCTGCTGCCCGCCTGCTCGAAGAAGGCCCAGAACAGCATGGAGAAGAACATCATGATGAGAACGACGAACAGTCGCTCACGCTCGACCTTCTGCGATTTGAACGCTTCGACCGCGATCGTTCCGAGCGCGACGACACCGAACACCGTCAGCACATAACCCGCGATTGTGTTCTGCCCCACCAGAAGTGCGAGGCATGGCACCGCCAGAAGCACTCCCACGTAGACGAGCCACTCCTTGGACTTGTGGGCCGCGGCCGACGCCGGGGGACGGCCAGCGCTGTCGGGTATCCCGCCCTTGCCCACCGCAGCCGTCGCCGCGAACGCCGCAGCAAGCAACGCGAGCGCGACCGGGGCGTTCACCCAAAGCATCACTGTGTCATTGAGGTTGACATACACCATGCTCGCCGCCGCGGCCAGGGCACCGAGCAAGATGAGTGCCTGCGTGACGCGCGATGGGGCCACGAATACCGCCAGCCCGATCAACATGCCGATGGTCGCCAGGCCGAAGCCATAGTGCCAGCCATACGTCTCGCCCACATACCCGCACAGCAACGGAGCCAGCGCGGCCCCGAGGTTGATGCCGATGTAGAAGATCGTGAACCCCGAGTCGCGTTTCGGGCTTCCCGCCGGATAGAGCGAGCCGACAATCGTGGAAATGTTCGGCTTGAAGAAACCGTTGCCCACGATGAGCAGTGCCAGCGCGCCGAAGAACGCGTAGCTCTGTTGCACCGTCATCAGCAGGTGCCCAGCAGCCATCAGCATGCCGCCCATCACCACCGCTTTTCGCGCTCCGAGCAGCCGGTCCGCCAGCATGCCGCCTATGAACGGCGTCGCGTACACCAGGGCTGTATACGCCCCGTACACCGCGTACGCCTTCGCGTCCTTGTATTCCAAGAAGCCCTTGGTCATGTAGAAGACCAAGAGCGCACGCATGCCGTAGTAGGAGAACCGCTCCCACATCTCCGCGAAGAAGAGCATGAACAACCCGGGTGGGTGACCCAGAAACGACTGGCCGCCGTTGATGTCCGGAGACGATACCGGCGTGGAAATACGTGCTGCGCTCATATCTGCTCCTGCATCCGGCCCATCAGGAAGGTGGGGCCGGGGCCGAGAGCATAATCGAACCGAGCCGGCTTTGCTCGCCAATACCCGCCGGGATTACTGGCCGAGTGCCCGTAAAACCACGGTTGCGTAGGCCCCGCGCCCCAAGGAAAACCGCACGGTTCGCTTGACCTTCTTGCCGCCGGGGGTCAGATCGTCCTTCTCGGGGACGGTCATCTCGAAGCCCTCGGCGGTGACAAACAGCGGCCGGTCCGCCTCGCCAAAGAAAGGCCGGCGCATCCCGGGAATCCGCAGGTCATCTTGTTTGATTCCCTCTTCTTTGAGTGCCTCGGCCGCAGCCGACCCCCACGGGGCGGCCAGTTCGGTCTTCGGCCCGAGCACCGGCATGACGACCGCCCGCCACGTTGGATCGACCATCCGGGCGGTCGGGAAGAGCATGACGCCGAACTCGTCGTCGGCGCGAAGCGGGGCGACGGGGCGGAACGCTGTCTTCTTGGCCGCCTCCTCGCCTCCCTCGCGCTGCCACCGCTCCGTGAACTCCGCGGCCATCTGCTCGGCGATCCGACGCGCGGCGGAGTTCCACAGGTGGCTCTGATACGCCTCGACGCTCATCTGCTGCGTGAAGCTGGGGAGTTGCGCGAACGCCTTTGCGAACGAACCGCCCGCGGCGAGCGTCTCGATCGCGCGGCGCTCCGGGCAGCGTGGCAGTTCCGCCGCGAGTTTCTTCCACTGTCCCCAATGGGTGGCGCACATGCGGGAAAACTCACGGGTCTTGCCAGTATCTTTGCGTGCGGGAGTTCCGATGGAGAGTTTGAGCGCGCCCTCAAACTCGCCGCGCATCAGCAGCGGTGCGAGGAAACCAGCGCCGTGCCGCGCGGAACCGAATCGCTGCGCTCCGAAATAGTTCAGGATGACCAGATTCCGTACCACGGGCGTTCCGCCCGTGTTGTCTTCTCGTGGCACGGGCTTTCCAGCCCGTGTCTCGGACTGTGGCACGGGCTTTCCAACCCGTGTTTCGGACGCCTCGTCCGAATCTTCTTTCACCGCATCAATCGCCAACCGCCCCGCCCGCATTCCCATCTCGGTGGACTGTTGCTTGGAAAGATCACGCACCACGATCTCGAACCGGTTTCCGTCGATTTCCGCGGCGGTTATGCCGCGCTCGGACCAGCCCTTCAACACCGCCGACCATCCGCGCCCGCTCACCTCGCGCGGCACATCCGCACGCTCCAGCGGAGCCGACACGAGTTGCTTCGTCCGCGCGTGCTTGTCTTTGAGTCCAGCGTAGTCCACCTTTCCGCCGCCAACTCCTATGGCCTTGCCGAACTGCTGCACCGCTTCGGGCGTGCCGAGTGATTCTTTCTTGAGCTCGTACACGGCGTGAGTCGCCGCACCGGTGCGCCCCGCGACGAGCGCGGCCAAGAGCGCCGCGCTCGGGCGCTCAATGACGAGGAAGTCCGACGGTTGTCTGCGAATGGTCATTGGGGCGGAAGGGTACTCCGCCCGCGCACCGACTCACGGACCCTGGAGCGGCGGCATGTTCGCCAGGAACTGCTCGTAGGTGGTCGTGTAATCGCCGGTCGTGATGGAATCGCAATCCATCTGAAGTTCCGGAAGATCACGCAACGGCCCCCAGGGCTGATCGTGCCGGTTGAAGATCTCAACCATGAGCGGATCCTCCTGCGCGGCGAGCGTCCACGGCTCGCGCCAGTAAATATATCCGCACCCGCCGCCGGTATAGTTCATTCCGGTGCGGGTCGCGTGCGCGATCATCTGTTCGAAGAGCCACGAATGTACCCAGCTCGGCCAGGCGATCGTGGGCCAAACGACCGCGCCGGGGCGTCGCATGCACGAGCGGTACATGTTCAGCGTGTCCGCCAGCGCGTTCCATCGCGGATCGTGCAGGCGCTGGTAGGTGTGCCGGTTTCCATGTGTAAGGTACGAGCTGGGCGAACTCGTCCGACCGTCCAGGGAAAAGCTGAACGTGGGCCATCCGTTGTAGTCGTACACCTGCCATGTGGGGGCGGCGACGAAGAAGTTTCCTGTCGGGGGCTGCTCGGGTGCGCCGCCGCCCGGGGGTGGAGAGCGGAAGATGCCCGATGTGACCATCACGCCCCGAAGCGACCGGTACATAAGCAGCTCGGCCCAACGATTGAACGTGACCATCGCGTTTCGGAAGTTCGGATGATTCCAGACGAACATCTCTTCGCGGAGCGCTCGTACGCCCGGAGGCATTTTGGCTCGTGCCTTGGGGCTCCGCAGGACTGCCTGGAGCTGTGTCGGGGTGAGCATCCACGCGTTAGATCCGCCCTCGTTGTCCGTCCAGACGGCGTCGAGATGGATGCCGCGCCGGCGGAGTTCCTGACCGAACGGGCGGAGCATGGCGATGTTCCGCGAGAGCTTGAGACCGCCATTCTCGAATAGATAGAGTGGGTCGGCACCAAACTGGGCGTAACTTTCATAGCGGAGCACGCCGCGCAGAAACACGACGCGTTTTCCCTGCGGCAGGGCTTCGATTTCACCGCTTTGCCGCAATGCCTGTTGCTCGGCGATCGTGGCTATCTGCTCCGGATGGTTGTAGTCATACCACCCCGCGTGCTGGGGCATCTTCTGAATATCAGGATGGAACGCGTCTTCCGTGGAGAAAATGCGGTTGTGTTGCAAGTGCTGGGCTCCTGGTGCCGCTCGGTGTCGTCGTCCTGGACGTCTTGGCGGAACACCTCCAGAGTTCCATCGTCACGGATGGACATTCGCTGGACGGAGAATCCCGGAGATTGAGGTTCGTATCCGCTTCCCCCCCGGTTCGTCGGTATTCACCGCAGAACCATGCAAAGTTCACATTGGTTATCGGTGGCCGTCGGTGTGATCCTCGAATGGCCCATAGCGGCCCCTCGGGGGGAGGTCTGAGTTGCACTTTGTAGAAAATGGCTGTTTCTGGCCTCTTGGTGCGGAACTGCAACTGTTCTGTCGCGGACTGCATAGAACCACCGTCCCCCCCGCGCTTTGGCGAGTCGCGGATGCTGGGTTCATCAAGGAGTTCATGCCATGATTTCCGCTTCCAAGCTTGCCATTTTTGGTCTTTCCGCCGCCGCCGCGATGGCTCATGCCGGCCAAGTGAGTGCCGCCGACCGCGGCTATGACCGCAATCGCGGGTTTGATCGCGGCTGCGACAACACCTCGCGCGGCCTGCGTGTCGGCTTCGGTTTTTCCGAGTACGGGTCTGGGGTCTCATTCAACTTTGGCAATCGCGGCGGGTACTGTGCGCCGGTTCGCTCGTACTGCGAGCCGGTGCGGAGCTATTGCGAACCCGTGCGCAGCTACTGCGAGCCGGTGTATGTGCGTCCGTATTGCCCGCCCGTGATTGTGAATCGGTACGACTACTGCCCGCCGCGCCCGATCGTGTACTCCGAGTCGGTGATCGTCGAGCGCCCCGTGTACGTGGAGCGCCCGGTTTATGTTGAGCGCCAAGTCGTGGTGCAGCAACCCGCGCCCCAGCAGGTGCCCCAGCCGGTGATTGTGGAGCAGCAGGTGCAGCAGCCGGTTGTGACGCAGGCCGTGTACACATCTCCGGAAGTCCGCCAGTCCGCGCCCGTTGTTGTGCAGCCGACGTATCGAGATCGAGAACTCGGCGATGCGTATCTGCGCATGGGCGATCCGGAGAATGCGGTGCGCGTGTACAGCAAGTATCTGAGCGCGTGGAACGCCGACGGTGCCGCAGTGCGGAACATGGGCTTCGCGCAAATCGGCCGCGGCGACGCGGGCGAGGGTGTGAAGGCCGTCGTGCGTGGCTACCAGCTCGAGCCGAGCATGATGCAGCGTCCGCTGGCCAAGAGCGATTTCGGCGGCGAGGGATCGTTCCAGAAGACACTGGACAACGCGACGCGGGCCGCAGCGGGCAACAACACGCCCGAAGCATGGCTCACGGTTGCGATCCTGCAGCACGTTGCGAATCAGAAGGAGCAGTCGATCAACGCGCTGCAACGCTCGCGCGATGCGGGCCTGGACAAGACGCTGCTGGACCAGTTCACACTTGAACTGAGCAAGTGAACGGAGTGGTATTCAATGTTTGGGTGCCCCGCCGGTCCCCGGCGGGTTTTCATTTGATAGCCAACTGATGCCCGCCGGGGACCGGCGGGGTACCCGTCATCGCGCACCGGGTCGCAGCCACGTCGTCGCCAGCATCTTCTTCTCAGTGTCATACGCCATCTGCGGATTGCTCTTGAGCAAATCACAGAGCGCGGCGAGTTCGCTGGGCGAGTCCAGATCAACAAACACCGTGTCGTCGTTCGACAACTTCAGGTAGATGCGCCCCTTGTTTGAGTCGGCGTGCCAGTACGCGCTGTACGCGATGATCGGTTCCATGTGGTTGAACGCTCCGGGGTCGGGTGTCATCGGTGGTTGGTTCTGAGGGTGTGGGTGATTCGGGTCCAGTCGGCACGGACGGAGCATTGTTGGGGGGTTCAGTCGTCCAGTTTCGCCGGAGGTTGGCTCGGGCTGCCGGGTTGCTGGTGGGTCGCCCGCCACTGGGTGATCGCGGCGTGCTGCATGTCCAGTGATTGCAGGGCGATCCGGGTCTCCAGAAGCAGTGTGTACGCGCCGTGGACCAGCCCGCCAACTCCGGCGAGGGCCGCGATGATGGTGGCGACCTGCGCGGCGCGGTCAAAGATGTGAATCTGGGAATAGTCCGCGAACGCACCCATGAGCGCAATGCCGGTTCCCGCCGCGAAACAGGCCGCGGCGAGATAGAAGCGGCGCAGCGCGGTGATCAGCAGCGTGGCCCGCTTGGTGGAGTTCTGAAAGTCCTTCTGCTGGAAGATCACCAGCGGGTCGTGGGCTGTGGTTGAGGAGACGATGAGCACCGCCGCGGCCCGCGCCCGGTCGGAGGCGCGGGCGAGCCGGTTCGCCGTGCCCAGAGCCAGCACGGTGGAGGCATTCGTCAGAATCGCCGGCGCGGCGAGAAATGAGAGCACGGCAAAGGCGTTGTCCGCGACGGAGGGAAGTTGCGACATTCGGGAATGCTATCTGCTCCCGGCAACGATCACTTGGGCCAGAGCCATGCGAACACCGCGCCCGTGAGCAGACCAAACACCACCCCGTCGATGAAGTTCGTGAGTATGGCGCGCTTGGACCGCTGAAACCAGATGTCGTTGGGGAACGACGAGAAGCAGTACGCCAGCACCCCCGCGGTGCCGAGCACCTGCATGATGTGTCCGAAGGTCTCGCCGGTGTGCTTGAGTGAAGCCCAGCCGAGATACGCGACGATGGTGCTGACGACCAGGAAGGTCAGGAACGTCAACACCATGTTGGCTCCCATCCCGACAGGTGCCCAGACGCGCAGCAGGCCCATCGGGTTGGCCATCATCAACTTCTGCTCTTCCTTGGACTTGCCCTTGCACTTCTGAAAGTCGGGGAACCCGTAGTTGCCCGTCGGAATGTTCATCCGCTTGATGGTGCTGATGAACTCCTGCTCGTTGGGGAGCGGAGCCGTGTCCTTGTTGTGGTGCCCGATCGCCGTCCAGCAGAGGGCACTGACGATCCAGACTCCGACAGCGGAGGCGAGGATCGGAATCCAGAGTGCGATGAGAAAGTCCATGTCTTGCTCCGAAAGTGGCCCCGATCCCCGCGAGTTCGTAGTTCTTGACATCGGCCAAGTGTGTGTCGGGGGTGCTGTTTCGGCCCGTCTGCGGGCAATTCTGGAATCAGTCCAGTCTTCTCGGCCCGTCGTACTCTTCCGCCGATGCCAGACCAGTTCGACACCATCGTGATCGGTGCCGCGGGCGCAATGGGCTCCGCTGCGTGTTATCACCTCGCCAAACGTGGCCAGCGCGTCCTCGGTCTGGATCAGTTCCCGATCGCCCACGATCGCGGTTCCTCGCACGGTTTCAGCCGCATGATCCGGATGTGCTACTACGAGCATCCGGACTATGTGCCGTTGCTGCGCCGGGCGTACACACTCTGGCGCGAGCTTGAGTCCGCGAGTGGCGAGCGGTTGCTTTTCACCCCCGGCGGCGTGTACATGGGACGTGAGGATTCGGATGCCGTCGCTGGCTCGCTCCGCGCGGCCGTCCAACACGGCTTGCCCCGCGAGATGCTCTCACGCCGCGAGCTCGCGGTACGTTTCCCGCAGTTCCAGGTGCCTGATGACTTTGTCGCTCTCTTCGAGCCCGTGGCCGGCTGGCTCGCGCCCGAACGCGTGATTCGCGCTCACGCTCAGCTCGCTGCCGCGCATGGCGCGACCATCCAGACCGGCGAGAGCGTGGAATCGTGGGAGTCCGATGGCAGCGGCGTGCGTGTTCGTACGAGCATCGCCGAGTATCGAGCTACGTCTCTGGTCATCGCCGCAGGTGTCTGGGCCAATCGCGTGATCGGCGACCTTGGCGTTCCCATCACGCCGACACGCCAGGTGCTCGGCTGGTTCACGCCGCGCGATCCCGCACCATTCCAAAAACTAGATGCACCGGTGTGGGCGATGAAAACACCGGCCGATTGGCCCGGCGGCGGCGACTTGTTCTACGGATTCCCCGCTACCAGCGAAGCCCCCGGAGGCACCTCGAGCGTGAAGGTCGCGCGACATGCGCTGGGCACGCCGATCGACCCTGATGGCGACGACCGCGAACCGCGGCCTGGTGATGAGGACGACATCCGCCCATTCCTGCAAACCTTCCTGCCCGGCGCGGACGGTCCCGTGTCAGGGCTTCGCATCTGCATGTACGAGAACAGCCCGGATGGCCATTTTATCATCGACTGCCACCCCAGGCACGCGAACGTCGTTATCGCCGCCGGGTTTAGCGGCCACGGCTTCAAGTTCGCATCGGTGGTCGGAGAAGTTCTCGCGGACCTTGCCCAGCGCGGTGAGACGCGCTACCCAATCGGTTTTCTCGGCCTGAAACGCTTCGGGTGACAACGGCCGCCCGGCTCGAAGCGTCCCGAAGGGACGCACGAATGTAGCCACGGGTGGAGGTCGGCTCGGCGACCGGAACCCGTGGAATCGGGGTGTGATTCCCGATCCTGCCCCGAAGGGGCAGAGGAATCGTCCGACCACGCCGGCTCAGTCGAACACGTACTTCTCGTCAAACTCAACCCCGTGTGCGTGGAGTATCCGCGACAGTTCCGCCTTGAAGTCGTGTTTCTTGTGATGCTCATGCTGCCCCGCGATGTACTTCTTCACGGCCTCCTCCTGCGATTTGCTCACGGAGAACACGCTGTACCCCTCCTGCCAGGCGAACTCGCGCAGGGCCGGGAACGTGTCATGGACCCACTTCGACGATCGCGCTTTGACCGCCCGCATCAAATCCGACACGGACCCATCCGTCCGCCATCGGAGATACATGTGGACGTGGTCCTCGATGCCACCGATGTCGTACAGCACGCCCTTTTCGGCCCGGACGATGCCGCCGATGTACGGATAGAGGCGTTCGGCGATGTCGGCGGTGATCCACGGCTCGCGGTGCTTGGTGGAAAACACGACGTGGAGCAGGAGTTGGGAGTAGGTTCCGGGCATGACGCTTCCTTTGCCCCTCCGGGGCAAGAAGAGAGTAGAAGGGGGACCGCTTTCCACGGGTTCCAGTCGGCCCAGAGCGGCCGACTTCCACCCGTGGCTACATTCGGCGGCTCCTTCGGAGCCAAAGCCCCGCGCGGCCCAGCACGCTTGCACATCCGCATCACCTTCTGCAAAGCCAGAAGGTGATGGCACGGCAAGGCAGGGCAACCCGCTACATCGAAGGTGAGGCCACCTGCCGGTTGTCCCCTGGGCCATGCCATCGGCGTGTGATTGTACTGCCGCGCATCAGCGTTGTGCTGCCTCGGAACGCGGTTGTTCCGCCCGCCCGCGCGGGTGCGGAGCGTGGAACAACCGTGCGGGA
Organism: Phycisphaerales bacterium; assembly: GCA_043776515.1. Taxonomy (GTDB): domain Bacteria; phylum Planctomycetota; class Phycisphaerae; order Phycisphaerales; family UBA1924; genus UBA4658. The sequence goes on along the minus strand of JAYVRG010000051.1, from coordinate 18,208 downwards.
GCGCGGGACAGTGGCTATGGGGCGCGGAACGCAGGTTCTGGTGCGCGGAACAGCCGCGGAGTTGCGCGGCACAAGCGTTGTGGAGCGATGCTCTGTCGTTGTTCTGCGCTCCTCGCGCAGCGCGGTGCGCCCGAGAACCGGGTGAACATGCTCCGCGCGTGCGGCCTGTGCCGGTGCGGGCCGCGTGCGTGGCGGGAGCGTGAGAGCGAACAACGCAAAGCGAAAAGCGCACTGCCGGAAGGGACGATGCTCGACCGGTTCGGCTTTGCGCTCTGCGGTTTTCGCTGGGCGCGTTCTTTCCTCCAATCCCGCAACCCGGGAGATCGGACTGGTGATATATGGCAACTGTGTTGCCCAAGGACCGTCGCGAGATGGTCACGTTCGGAAACACGCACGTCGATCCGTGGACGATCAACAAGGTCGCCCTCACGCTCAACGATGCGCAGGTGCTGGCGATGAAGAACCTCTCGATCGCCGCGAACGCCGCGTTCAACAACGCCGAGACGGCCCGGCTGGCCGCCAAGGCCGCGACCGAGACCTACTACGCGGCGGTGACGGCCCTCCGCACCAAGGCCGCCGAGTGCGTCCGCGTGATCCAGAACACCGCCAAGACCACGAACAATCCGTCGCTCTACGGTCTGGCCCAGATCCCCTCGCCCGATCCGCGCTCGCACGTTGGCCCGCCCCCCGCGCGGCCCACCGACATCCGCGCGGGCCTCAACCCCGACGGCTCCATCACGCTCACCTGGAAGTGCGCCAACCCGTCGGGCGTGTCCAACGTGATCTACTTCGTCAAGCGGAAACTCAACGGCAACAGTGACTTTGCGCTCTTCGACACCGTGGGCGAGAAGACCGTGACCGATGCGACCATCCCGCGCGCGACAGGCGGGGCATCCTACATGATCACCGCCCGCCACGGCCAGCAGTCCGGCCCGACCAGCGAGACGTTCAGCGTCGTGTTTGGCGTCGGCGGCGGCGGGCTGACGATCGTGAGCACATCGTCGGATGAGACGCCGATGAAGATGGCGGCGTGAGACAAAGCGCAAAGCGCAAATCAAGGCAATGAAAACAGCCCCCGGCTTGACGGCTCGGGGCTGTCTTCTTTGCGATTTGCGATTTCTTTCAGTCTCCCCACCCCTCATCCCTCATACGCCATCTTTCCCGCCACGATCGTCCGCTCAATCCACCGCTCATCGAACGCATAGAGCAGGAGCGAGAGCGGATCGACGGCTTTCACCCACTCCGGCTGGGCGGCCGGGCCGCGCGTCGGGTCGATGACGACCAGATCGGCCCACGCACCGACCGTGAGCGAGCCGGAATCGCTCCAGCCAAGCACCTCCGCGTTCCGCCGCGTGATCTGAGCCCAAGCTTCCCCGGGCATCGGTATCCGTGTCCGCCCGTCAGTCAGCCGTCGTGACTTGGCCGTCTCGATCATCGCCCTGGCCACGCGGACCATGCAGACATCCGGCCCGCCCGCGACATCGCTTCCCAGTCCGATTTTGATGGACGCATCCAGATGGCCGCCCCGGTCCATCGAGCCGGCTTGCAGAAAGAGATTGGCCGTTGGGCAATGGGCGACGACGCTGCCCGCGCGGGCGATGGCCGCACACTCGGACTCGCTCAGCCAGATACCGTGCCCGAGAATCGTCCGCGGCCCGAGCAACCCCGCGTGCTCGTACACCTCCGTGTACGTCTCGCATCCGTGCAGCCGCTTGACCAGTTCGCACTCGGGAATCGTCTCGCTCAGATGGGTCTGCACGGCGGCCTGCGTGCGACCTGCCAGATCACCGCATCCGGTGAGAAGTTCCCGCGAGCAGGAGACCGCAAATCGTGGTGTGACAGCCACTTCCACGCGCCCAACACCCTGCGATTGCAACGCCGCGGCCTCTGCGAGCAACTGCTTGGCGGGCCGAATCAACTCCGCCGGCGCTTGCTGATCCATAAGTACTTGCCCGACGATCGCACGCCCGCCCCAACTGTGCAGAGCTTGGATGGCCTGCTTGGCACCCTCGTGGTGGACGGTGGCGTAAGCCGCGATCCCGGTCGTCCCCGCCGCGAGCAATCGTTTGCCGACACGGGTTGTCACAGAGCCAGCATGGTCCGCATCCGCCCACTTGGCCTCGGTCGGAAAGACCGCCCGCTCCAGCCAGTTCAGCAGCGTCAGCCCGTCGATGCCGATGCAATCAAACTGCGGCAGGTGCAGGTGGGTATCAATGAACCCCGGGCTGATGAGCGTCTGCACGCTTCCGATGTCCGGCGTTCCGATCGGATGCCCCTCACCAAGCGCGACTTGGGCTATGCGGCCCCGCTCGATCCGAACCTGTCCCGGCGCGATGGTCGAGCCAAGCGAGGGGTGGGGGAGCAGGAGTTGGCCGGTCAGAATCACTCAAAGAACTCCCAAAATTGGCCGCCAAAGACGGGTTGCGGAAGGGAAAATCTTGCCGAGAAGCCGTCCAAGTGTGAAGAAGTTGACGTTTTCTAGCCGAAAACCGTTACTCAACCGTGAAAATCACAGTTTTCCACAGGGAAAATGGCGTTTGACGAGTTGAACATTTCGTTTCCTTCGGATACAACGGTATCTGTACAACGTGCGATGGATCGCACGAGTCCCCTTTTCGGAGAGAACCATGGCGAAGAAGACTGCACCCGCGAAGAAAGCCCCCAAGATCACCGCCTCCAGCAAGCCCCGCAAGAAGAGCGAGCTCTACCAGATGCTCGCCGAGCACAACGACCTCAGCCGCAAGCAGGTCTCCGGTGTGTTCGAGACCCTCGGGCGCATCATGACCACCGACCTGGCCAAGCCCGGCGAGGGCAAGGACAAGATCTTCACCGTCCCCGGACTGATGAAGGTCAAGGCCGTGTTCAAGCCCGCCACCAAGGCGCGCGAAGGCAAGAACCCCTTCACCGGTGAGACCCAGATGTTCAAGGCCAAGCCCGCCAAGACGGTCATCAAGATCCGTCCTCTCAAGGCCCTGAAGGACGCGGTCTGATCCGCGTGCCACGGGCTTCCCGCCCGTGTTCCTGATCTGTTTTCACACGCCCCGTCGGATTCGCCACACACGCGGCGAGTCCGGCGGGGCGTGTCGCTTTGAGTGAAATACGTTTCCGATCAAGCGTTTGAAGTCACCGATGCGCAGGACAAGGCACCGCCGCGGAGCGGCGGGCCACCCAAGAACAATGTGCCATCTGTTCATTCGCTCGCGGAAACATCCCGCCGTAGCGGCGCATCGCTCATAATCACCGCCCCCAGCGGCGGCACGAACACACGACCATCCACATCCAGCACCGCCACGCCGTGATCGTTCAGCCCGGTCAGCACACCCGAAATGCGCGTGCCATCCGGCAGAGTAACGGTCGTGTCGCGCCCCAGTCCGTGCAGAGACGCAACGGCCTCCGACAGCAACTCCCGCGGCGTGCCCGACCCGCTCAGCGCGCCGCACAACTCATCAAGCAACGCACGCTCCAGATCATCGAGCACAACCTCGCGCCCCAGTTCCAAGTGCAGCGAGGTCGCGTGTGATCGCACCGGCTCATCGAGCAACTCAACGCGGACATTCGCGTTCAGCCCGACACCAACCAGCAACCATGGGCTCGCCATCGGCGCGGGGCCATGCACCAGTTCCGTGAGCACACCCAGCACCTTGCGCCCATGCACCATCACATCGTTCGGCCATTTCAGGCGTACATGCGGATCATCGGTGTGTCCCTCGAACGCGCGTTGCACTACCCGCAGGCACGCAACCCCGACGCGAAGACCGAGCCCATCCAGCAACGCCGCCAACTCCTGCTCTTGGGTGGGCCACGCCAGCGTCATCCACAGCCCGCCCTCCGGGCTGGACCACGCCCGCTTGAACCGACCAACGCCGCCGGTCTGCGTCTTCGCCACAAAGCCGCGCGCCCCATCTCCGATCATGCCGGTAGCGATCAACGCTCGCGCGTGGCCACTCGTGGACTCGATGCAATCAAACCGCTCCACGCGCACCCCCGGCGCGCTGTGATACTTACCGGAAGTGTTCGTGCGATCCGTCCCCACGAATCCAGCATACCACACATTCTGTGACGTTGCCCAAGAAACCCGCGTGGTCCATCCATTTGGCCACATGCCCCACCGAGCGGATGTGGTAGCAACCCAGAATCAAACCAAACTGGTGGGGTCATGTCTGCAACACACCCGTCTTGAACGGCCTCGAATAGTCCCAGCCGCCCGTGGCCTCCAGAGCGCGAATCAGTTCCTCGCGTGTCCGATGCGGCTCGATCAGCCGGTCCACCCAGCCCCGTGCCGCGCCGTGGCGGATGTCCGCCTGCTCCGTATAGCTCGCATGCACGCCCGCGAGGATCGCCTTGCGCACATCCTCGTCGATCTTCTCCCCCTTGCGCTCGCGGCTCTTCTCCTCGATCATCGCCAGCACGCCGGTGGCCTGGTTGGCACCCATGACCGCGCACTTGGCGCACGGCCACGCGTAGGAAAGGAAAGGATCGAACGCCCGCCCGCACATCGCGTAGTTTCCCGCGCCGTACGAACCGCCGAGAATCACCACGATCTTCGGCACCACGCAGTTGCTCATTGCGTTCACCATCTTCGCGCCCGCGCGGATGATGCCGTGCTGCTCGCTCTCCTTGCCCACCATGAACCCCGACGTGTCGTGCAGGAAGATGATGGGAATGCGACGCTGGTTGCAGTCCATGATGAACCGCGCCGCCTTGTCCGCCGAGTCGTGATAGATCACGCCCGGCAGTTGCACCTGCGCGTTCCCGCCCGCCGTGGACTTGGTCACTTTCTTCTGATTCGCCACGATGCCGCAGGGCATGCCGCCGATCTTCGCATAGCCGCAGACAAGCGAGGGGCCATACTCGGATTTGTATTCGTCAAAGTCCATCCGTGGCATGGGCATCTTGCCCATGTCGGCCGGTTTTGCGGCCGCACCCGCTTCATTCAACTTCGCATCCACCACACACGCAATCACATCCCGCACGTCATACTGCGTTCCGGACTTGTCAGTAAACAGGGTGTAGAGATCTTCCCCCGGCCGCGCTGGTTCCTGTGCCATAGGCCTGCCGTTTTTTATCAACGCATCGACCGCGGCATAGCGTTCCGCCATGCGCTCCCTTGATGCAAATTCGCCATATTTTTCTCGGAGATGCTGATCAAGTGCAACCGTGTCTTGGTTCTTGAAGGCCTCCCCGATGTCCGCGTAGACTCGCGCGGCCATGAATTTTAGTGCGCCGTCCAGCTCTTCAAGAACCTCGTTCGTCTGCGATTTCGGGTACTTCCCCACCAGCGACTTGAGCCGCTCAATACACGCCACATCATCCTTCTCCCGAAAATCAATCGTCCCGCTCACCGCCGCGTGCATCTTTGCCCCGCCCAGGTCTTCATCCGTCACCACCTGCCCAACCGCCGCCTTCACAAGCGCTGGCCCCGCCAGATACAGCCCGCTTCCCTCGGTCATCAGCAGTGTGTCGCAGAGCACCGGCAGATAGCCGCCCCCCGCCACGCAGTATCCCATGATCGCCGCAATCTGCGGGATGCCCTCCGCGCTGATCACCGCGTTGTTCCGGAATATCCGCCCGAAGTCATCCGTATCCGGAAACACATCCTCCTGCAAGGGCAGAAACACCCCCGCGCTGTCCACCAGATAGATCAGCGGCAGCCGCGCCATCTGCGCGATCATCTGCGCCCGGATGATCTTCTTGCACGTCATCGGAAAAAACGCTCCGGCCTTCACGGTCGCGTCGTTGGCGATGATCATGCAGTCGCGCCCCTGCACCGGGCCGATTCCCGTGACAACGCCCGCCGCCGGAGCGCCGCCATACTCGGCGTACATGCCATACGCGGACCACAGCGCCAGCTCGACGAACTTCCGTGGCACGGGCGTCCCGCCCGTGTCTTCATTCGGCCCATCCACGAGCTTTGCAATCCGCTCCCGCGCCGTCAGCCGCCCCTTCTCGTGCTGCCGATCAACTGCCCCCTTGCCGCCGCCCTTACGGATGATCTGCTCGTCGATACGGAACAAGTCGTTCCGCTGGCGGAGCGTCAGGTCGGCGAAATCTAGCGATGGTGCAGCAGCGGATACGGACATGGAAAAACGGCCCTCACAGTGCGAGAAATGGAGTGCCAGAGTAGCACGGGCACTCACGGCTTGCCGCGTACCATCGAGCATGCGAGTTCGGACGTGTTCCTGCGTAGCGATTGCGGGCTCCGCGATAGCGACTGTGTCGCTTGCGGCATGGCTCGCCAGTCTCTTTTGCATCGGCTGGACATCAACGCCTCGGTTTCCCGCAGACACTACTCCGCTTTGCTGGGATGTGCGGCTCGCGCCTGGACTCTTGCAGTTGACGAATCGCCTTTCCTCGCACAGTGCCGGTTGGATGGTTCGCGGTAAGCCCGTAGGGTGGAGGGATCTGCTATGGCGGATACCCGTCGGGATGAAGCTGTGTAGCTGTGATCGATCGCCATTCGGATCGAGTACGTACATGTTCAACCTAAACGTACCGCTATGGATGCCGTTTGTATTCGGGATGATCGTCGGAACAACGGGTCTCCTTACTCGTGCCCGCGCGATCCGAACGGAGCGAGCCGGTACCTGCGATGCGTGTGGCTATGACCGACGAGGACTTCCCGCCACCTCGCCATGCCCCGAATGCGGATCACAAGCCGCACCAATACCTTCCGACTGACGGCGATTCGAGCCCAAAACTACAGCGTCGTCAACGCCCGCCGCTGCAGCACAACGCCCGCCGTGATCCACAACACCAGCGTGATTCCCCCAAGAATCCCCAGATCGCTCAGCGCCCACTTCCCGCTCATCAGCATCCCGATCGGCCGGTAGTAGTGCAGAAAACTCAGGAACGCCACGTTCTTCGCCGGTTCCCAGAGCAACTCAAGAAAGTTGATGAGCAGCGAACCGACGGAAAGCACCAGCACCGCGACCACGGCCCGCCCGCGCCGATCACTCATCGCCGACGCCGCCATCGCCGCCGCGCCCACCAGCGCGTATACCAAGCTCAGATTCGCCAGCACCATCAGCAGCTTGCCCCAGTGCGGCCGATACTCCGCTTTGATGAACTGCGCGCCGATGTAGCTCCCCCCATACACAGCCGCGAGCATCAGCAGCCCGCCCATGAGCCACGCGACCGTCTCGCTCAGAAACAGTTCCCGCCGCGAGATCGGCAGGCCCATGAGCATGTCGATCGACCCGCGCTCGATCTCTCCCGCGGGCACGCGCGTACAGGTGATGATCGCCTGTGCCAGCAGCAGGATCAGCACCACCGGGTGCGACCACGCGATCGAGAACGCGATATCCGCAATCCCGCCGCCCGTGGAATCCACCCCGAGCATCACGTTTCGCATCTGCATGAACCCCGGCGGCATGGCCCGCTGAATGATCCGCGCTTGAAACTGAGGCAGCGCGTACGCCAGCAGCCCCGAAATGGTCGCCAGAAGCGCGGCACACAGCAGCGTGGTCGGAAGCGTCTCTCGCAAGGCGCGCCGGACAAGCCCGATGTTGATCATGCACTCCCCCCGCTGGGTAGCCCGGTCCTGGGTAGCCCGGTCCTGGGTACCCCGGTCGTGGGTAGCCCGGTTCTCCGAACCGGGTCTTTGTCTTTCTCCAGGTCTTTCTCCGACCGCTCTCCCATTTCCGCCCTCTGATAATACCGCCGAAACAGCGTCTCTAGGTCCGGCCGCGCGATCGAGATATCGTCGATCGGCTTGTTGGCCAGCCACGCCAGCAGCGATTCCATCGGCCCGCCGAAATGTGCAGACCAATGCTCGGGCGAACGCTCGATCACACGCAACGTCTCCAGCCCGTTCTCCGGCGGCGTCACGCCCGGCTTCCACCGAATGGTCACGACATGCCCCGCCTGCCGCCGCAGCTCGCCGAGCGATCCATCGAACACGATCTTTCCCTCGCGCACGATCGCGAGCCGATCGCAGAGCCGCGCCACTTCGCTCAGCGTATGGCTGGAGAAAAACACCGTGCGCCCGCCCGCCGCGGCATTCCGCAGATAGTCCAGCAGCCGGTCCTGCATCAGCGGATCAAGCCCGCTGGACGGCTCATCCAGAATCAGCAGCCGCGGCTCGTGCGCCATCGCCAGAATCAGCCCGAGTTTCTGCCGCATGCCCTTGGACATCCGCCGCGTCTTCACCGACAAATCCAGCTCGAACATCTCCGCCAGTTTCCGCCCGACCGGCATCAGTTCGCGCCCGCGCACACTCCCGAACAGCCGCAACGCGGAGTTCCCATCCAGCCACGGCCACAGCCGCAGATCACCCGGCACATACCCCACATCCTGCTTGATCGCCCGCGTCTGCTTCCAGCACTCGCGCCCGAAAATCGTGGCGTGGCCGTCGGTCGATCGCAGAAACCCCAGCAGCACGCGAATCGTCGTCGTCTTCCCAGCGCCGTTCGGCCCCAGAAATCCGAACAGTGTTCCGTCCGGAACGCTGAGCGAGACGTTCTCAATGCCGCGACGCGGGCCGTAGCGATACGTCAGGGCTTCAATTTGAATAGGTTCCATGCAACCGCCGCACTCGTCAGACAGGACGTGCGGCTCATGTCAGCATACGACCCCACTGCGCGATTGTTTTTATTCCGGCTCGGCCATTTCGAGGGCATCATGATCCATCGCGGCGTGCCGAATCCGCAGCACTCGAACGCTGCCATCTTCCAGCACTCGGTAGAAAAGCGTGTGATTGCGAAATCCCCCGACAGGTAGAGCCCGAACGCCAACGAGCGTGGGATTCATCACCTCGCGAGGATGCCCGATTCCCGGATTCTCACTGACCGAAACAATCGCGGCTGTCACCCCGGCGAGGAATCACCGCGCCGCGTCCGGACTTTCTCGTCCGATGTATTCGGCATACTCGTCCGCATCCACCTGCGCCGCCAGTCGAATCTCGACCCTGCGTTTCAAGAGCCCCTCGCCTTCTTCAAGCGCGATTCAAGCTCTGCGAGCCGCCTCGTAAGCCAACCGTCATCGAACGGTTCTCCCGGTCCTGATGCTTCGCCCTCGATCAGAGCCAACTCCAGCTTCGCCTGCGCGGCACGCTTGTAGTCCTCGCGGATCAAGTGGCGCACATACTCGCTCGCGTTCTCAAAGCCGCCCGCCGCCATCCGGTCGCGCATCGCTTCGCGAATCTTGGTCGGCATCGAGATGTTCACGTTCGTGGTGGTGTTCGCAATGGTGCTCATGCTGTATACTCCCAGTAAATTATCGTACATTCAATACCATTGAATAGCAAATGCTGTTTTTGCAGCGCGGAAGTCCTTATCCCGCCGATGTTTGGAAAGTTATCCACAAGTAGACCCCGAACACTTGACTGCCTGTTCGGGCTCTGGTACAGTCTCCCCACTCCGGCTCGCGACCTGCGCCGCCCCGGATTCGAGGTCTTTGGGGTCGTCCGATCCCGCCTCGCCCAGCGCATTGGCGTCCGTCGGGCCCGACAGTTCCCTGCGTGCATCACCGTCCCGTGTCTGCTGCCAAGCAACCGGACTCACGGCGCACGACAGCGAGCCAAGCCGGCCACCCGCGGCAAGTTTGGAAAGGAGGGCCAGCATGGCCCGCACTAGCTCCCGTACGTCCGCAGAGTCCGCCTCCTCCAACGACACTTCTATCGGGGTTGCCGAGGTTGAGGTCAAGCCGCAAGCCACTCGCCCCGCTTCCCCCCCCGCCCCCAAGCCCAGCAAAGAAAAACTTCTCGCCGTCAGCCAGGCCGTCGGTCAGATCGAGAAGGCCTTTGGCAAGGGCTCGATCATGAAGCTCGACGAGAAGGCGTATCTCGCCATCCCGGGCATCTCCACCGGCTCCATCTCGCTGGACCTCGCCCTCGGCGGCAAGGGCATCCCGCGCGGACGCATCATCGAGATCTTCGGCCCGGAATCCTCCGGTAAAACCACCCTCGCCCTCACCGTCGCCGGTCAGGCCCAGAAAGCTGGCGGCGTGGCGGCCGTGATCGATGCCGAGCACGCCATGGATCCATCGTGGGCACGCAAAATCGGCGTGAACATCGACGATCTGCTCGTTTCCCAACCGGATTCCGGCGAGCAGGCGCTGGAAATCTGCGAGCTGCTCGTCCGCTCCAACGCCGTGGACGTGATCATCATTGACTCGGTCGCCGCGCTCATTCCCCGTGCGGAAATCGAGGGCGAGATGGGCGACGCCGTCATGGGCCTGCAAGCGCGGCTCATGAGCCAGGCGATGCGCAAGCTCACCGGCATCATCGCCCGTTCCAACTGCACCGTCATCTTCATCAACCAGATTCGCGAGAAGATCGGCGTGATGTTCGGCTCACCCGAGACCACCCCCGGCGGGCGCGCCCTGAAGTTCTACGCCTCCGTCCGCATCGACATCCGACGCACCGGCTCGCTCAAAGAGGGCGATGTCGCCGTGGGCAACCGCGTGCGGACGCGCATCGTCAAGAACAAGGTCGCGCCTCCATTCCGCGATGCCGAGTTCGACATCATGTTCGACGAGGGCATCTCACTCTCCGGCGATCTCATCGACCTCGCTGTGGACACGAATGTGGTGGACAAAAGCGGTTCCTGGTTCTCCTACGGCGAGACCCGTCTGGGTCAGGGACGCGAAGCGGCCAAGAAGGTTCTCAAAGAAAATCCCGCGCTCTTCGACGAGATCCGCCGCAAGGTGCTCGCGCTCAAGGCCGTGCAGCCCCTCAAGCCCGGCACCCCCGCCGCGGGTGAGGAAGAGGTCGAAAGCCCCGACGAAGAGTGATTCGCGGGTAGTTCAAGACGGATGCCGTGGTGGAGCCGCTCTGGGCTTCGCCACGACGCGCGATATCGCCCGGTAGCAATCCAACGCGAAGCGTCGGCGTGGTGGCCGACGCTTCGCGTTTCCCCACACGCCGAGGATGAGGCCTTGCGAATCCTCGGATTCTTCAAGCCACCTGCAAGCCGAGAAAGCACGACCCGAAGTAGCAAACCCGATTGTCGATTCGACCGATTGCGCCTATTGTCGGGCGTCAATCACAGAGCGGTCGTGGCGGAATTGGCAGACGCGCTAGATTCAGGTTCTAGTAGGTTCACCCCTGTGGAGGTTCAAGTCCTCTCGGCCGCATTGAACGAAGTGGCACGGGCTTTCCAGCCCGTGTCTTTCTTTTTGGGTAGTGGCATGGGCTTACCAGCCCATGTTCGGGCCGCCGCGGCCCGAATGCCTTTGGGCCTCGTGAGACTCCAAAGACCGGCGGCTCACGCCGCTCTGCTCCGAATTGACACCAACCGACAATCCCCCATCCCGTACCATCTCTCCGTGCCCCTCATTTACGCAGGCATCGACGAAGCTGGCTACGGCCCCTTGCTGGGGCCGCTGTGCGTTGGCATGTCGGTGTTCCATGTGGAACAGTGGGCCGATGGCGAGCCCGCGCCGGACCTGTGGAAGCAGCTCTCTTCGGCGGTCTGCCGCGACGCGAGTGACAAGCGTCGGCGCATCGCGGTGGATGATTCCAAGAAGCTCAAGCTCTCCAACTCCAGCGTCAGCAAGCACCCGCTCACGCACCTCGAACGCGGCGTGCTCACCTTCCTCGGCGTGCGCGAACCGGCAACTGTGCCCGCCGGTGGCACGCCGGATGGCACACCGAGTTCTACATGTCCATGCCAGGATGCCGAGTTCTTCGATCGCGTCGGCGCGGGTGTGCCGACCGAGGCGTGGTATGCCGTTGATGCCGCGCCGTGGCCGGTGGCGACGACCGCGGGCGCGATCGGCATCTCGGTGAACACGCTGCGGATCGCGATGGAGCAGATGGGTGTCCGGGTGCTGGAGATGCGATGTCAGGCGATGGGTGAGGGGACGTTCAACGAGTTGGTGCAAGCGGCGGGGACGAAGGCCGCGGCGACTGAGGCCGCGCTGGTTGAGCATTTGTGGACCATATGGGATCGCTACGGTGCGATCGGCGCGGAGCCCAGCGGCGGCGTGCGGGTGATCTGTGATAGGCAGGGCGGGCGTTCGTACTACGCGGAGATGCTCGGGCGCGCGTTTCCGGGCGTGGAGGTGCAGGAGACGCACCACTCCGAGACGCAAAGCCGCTACGAGATGCGCGGCGTTGGTGATGATGGTGCCGCGCGGCACATGCACGTACTCTTCCTCGTCGAGAGCGAGCGGCAACATCTACCGGTCGCGCTCGCGTCGATGCTCGCGAAGCTGACGCGCGAGTCGATGATGGCGCGGTTCAACAGGTACTGGTGTGCGCGGCTGCCGGAACTCAAGCCGACGGCTGGATATCGGGGAGATGGATGGCGATGGCTGGAAGAGGCGAAGGGCGTGGTGAGCGCGAGCGAACGAATTGCGATGATCCGGAGGGCGTGAGGGGATGCGCGAGAGCGAAGCGAAACACATGCTGGATTTGGCCGCGCGGATCGCGATGCGCGGTGCGGGATACGTTGAACCGAACCCGATGGTCGGGTGTGTGCTGGTGCGCGATGGGCGGATCATCGGCATGGGGCATCACCGGATGTACGGCGGGCTGCACGCGGAGGCGGAAGTGCTCGCGGATGCCGCGCGGCGGGGCGAGGGCACGCAGGGCGCGACGGCGTATGTGACGTTGGAGCCGTGTGCGCATCAGGGGAAGCAGCCGCCGTGTGTGGATGCGCTGGTGCGGGCGGGCGTGGCGCGGGTGGTGTGCGCGCGGCACGATCCGCATCCGAAGGGGATTGATGGGGCGGAGCGGTTGCGGGCGGCGGGAGTGCGGTTTGAGTGGTGCGATGAGAGCGTGAACGCGGTGCGGCTGAGCGACCCGTTCATCAAGCGGGTGGCGTCGGGGGTGCCGTGGACGATCGTGAAGTGGGCGCAGACGATCGACGGGCGGGTGGCGACACGCACGGGCGAGAGCAAGTGGATCAGTTGCGAGCGGTCGCGACGGCGTGTGCATCGGCTGCGGGCGCGGGTGGATGCGATCGTGACGGCGGTGGGCACGCTGCTGGCGGATGACCCGGTGCTGACGGCACGGGGCGGGTGGAAGCGGCGTCGCATCGCGCGGCGTGTGGTGATCGATCCGGGTCTGGAAATCTCTGACAGCGCGATGATCGTGCGGACGATCGACGAGGCGCCAGTGACGATCTACTGCTCGGACCAGGCGCTCGCGCAGCAGCAGCGCAAGTCGGCGATGCTGGCGGCGATGGGCGTGGAGATCATCGGCGTCCCGGGCGAGGATGGCGGTGAGGGCGAGGTCGGTGTTGATGGCGTGCTGCGGCATCTCTCGGAGACGTACGACGCGACCAACGTGCTGATCGAGGCCGGGCCGGGGCTGCTGGGCCGACTCTTCGAGCACAACATGGTGGATGAGGCGCATGTGTATATCGCGCCGATGCTGCTGGGGGATGAGCAGGCCAAGCCGGTGGCGCGCGGGCGGGTGGCGGAGCGGCTCGCGGATGCGAAGCGGTTCACGCTGGAGCGTGTGCGGCGGATTGATGATGATGTGCTGATGGTGTATCGCGCAACCGGCCAGCCGTGATGTAGAAGGTTCAAGTTACTGCTTGCCCTTGCGCATCAGAATCTTCTCGACGTACATGCCCTGCATCTTGCCGTCAATGGCACACGCCCAGTCGGCTACATCCTCATGGCGGACAGTGACTTGCTGGCCTTTTTTCAGGCCGGGAATGTGGGCCGGTTCGTTGCCGAGTTCGCCGGTGATGCTGGTGTTGCTGACGGATTCCACCGCGACCCACATGAACTCCGCCATGCCTTCGTGCTCAAACTTCCCCTTCACGATCGCGTTACTCTCCTTGCCCGCGCGTTCCCACGCGGCGAGCAGTGTCGGATAGTTCCGTTGCGCTTCGGCCATCGCTCGCTTGATGGACTCATCGCTCTTCTGGGTATGGAAGATGGGCGAGTTCAGTTCATTGTCAGATTGGAAGATCGAGAGCGGGCGATCGCCTTTGAGCGCGGCCTCGGCTTCCGCTCCGAGGAGCGCGACGCGGTCGAGCCATGTGGCGTAGACGAGCGTGGACTCGTGATCCATCAACTCGGCGGCGATGCGGGCCATGAGGGCGAGCACCTTGTCGCGGATGTTCTTGGGTGGCATGCCGCCGACGGCATCGATGGAGACCCATGCTTTGTGCTCGGCGAAGGCGGCGCGGCCGCGCGGGTCCTCGAACTTGAGCGACTCCTGCCGCGGATCATCGCAGTACGGGCGTGCGGCAGACATGAAGTAGAACATCGCGTTCTGATCGTGCAGGACGACGTAGCCGGAGACTTCGGGCGCGATGGGGGGCAGGGGCATGAGTTCGCACGTGGGCGCACCGGCGCGGCGGAGCATGCCGCGTACATCGGCGTCGGAGAGCACACGCGGGGACTGGCGCAGCAGCACGATCGAGACAAGCTCGCTGGAGCGGGCCGCGGCGCGGCGCCGCATGAGCAGAATGCCGATGATCAGAAGCGAGCCCATCAGGGCAGCGAATACCCACCACATGCGTCAAGCCCTCCGGGGTGCGATCAGCGATATGGTATCAAAAGCGGGCCACAACGCATCAGCCGCGCGTGAAGAACATGAGCGACTCGCACACGGTGGCGGCAAGGCGGCGGTCGTCGAGTTGCACCCACACCTTGTTGTCGTTCTTTGCGTGCGACCATTTGACCATCGCAAAGGCGATGTGGGCTTGCGAGAGCATGGGGGCGCAGCAGGAACTTGTCACCGCGCCGACGACGGGCGCGCCGGGTTCATCGGCCGCTACGACCGCCGTGCCGGTGACGGCCTGCGGCATGTTCGGCAGGCCGAACGCGCCGGGCGTTTTTTCAGTGGGGGGAAGCTCGATGCGCAGGCCCACCAGCCGCTGCTTGGGATGGCCGAGCGCGTTCATGCGTGCGACAACTTCCTGGCCGAGGTAGCAGCCCTTCTTGAAACTGACACGGTCGGCGAGGGTTTCCACGCCGGTTTCGTGGGGGAGCGAGTCGGGGCCGAAGTCGGCGAGGTAGAGCGGCGTGCCGCGTTCGATGCGGGCAATGTTGAGCGCGTGCCAGCCGATGCGACGGGCGCGATCGGTGCTGGGGGTGACGGTGCGGGCATCGCGAGCGGACCAGGGGGTGGAGATCGCTTCGTAGACGGACGCGGCGTGCTCGGTGGGGATGAGCAGGTGCAGGCCGATCTCGCCGGAGATGTCGTGGCGATCGACAAACACATCGGCGTCTGTGATGCGAGCGGTGATGATCTGGCCGGGCTGGATGTCGGTGATTGGTGCGGATGCGTCCGGCTCGGCGAGCTTTGAGAGGATGGATGCGGCCGCGGGGCCGTGCACTGAGAGCCGATGCCAGCGCTCGCTCTGCTCTTCGATCGCGCAGTCCTCGGAGATGATGAAGCTGGCGAGACCGGAGCGCGTGCGCTCCGCGGCGTGAGCATCTATATCGATGAGGATGCGATCGTGCGGCGCGGGAAGATTCAGGAGTTTCAGATCACCGTCGATGCGACCCTTGCGGTTGAGCCAGAAGGAGCGACGGGTGGTGTGCGGCGCGAAGCCCTTGAGTTCCTGTGTCACCATGCGATTGAGAAACTCGAGCCGGTCCGGGCCGGTGAGGGCGAGGGTGGCGCGGTGGGGCTCATCGAAGACGGCCGCGTGGGCGCGAATCGCGGCGTACTCGATCTGCACGGGATCGAAGGCCTCGACGAGCAGAATGGTGGAATCGGGAGTGGAGACGCTTCCGTAGGGCGAGAGGAGGGCGTCGCCGGTGCGGTGCAGTTCGAGGAGTGGAGTGCGTCGTGACACGCGAAAAGGATAGGGAAGGGTTTTGCGGACGCGACGAAATAGACAGAGATTCACGGGTTGAAGCGGTTTCGTCGGGGCTTGTCGCCGCATGAGGTGGCCGTATCATCTCCACTTCCGATTTCACCGCGCATGTTTCACCGCGCATGGGAGTTTTTATGGCCACGCCGAACGTCAACGTCGATCTGCTCAAGCGTCTGTGCGAAACCCCCGGCATCCCGGGGCGCGAGGAGCGCGTGCGTGCGCTGATCGAGAAGGAGATCAAGGGACTCTTCGACGAAGTGCGGACGGACAACATGGGAAACCTGATCTGCAAGCGATCGGGGAAGAGTGGGGGGGGCAAGGGCAAGCCCACGAAGGTGCTGCTGCTCTGCCATATGGACGAGATCGGGTTTTATGTGAAGGGGATCGACGATCAGGGGTTCCTGCGACTGAACGCGGCGGGCGGCTTTGATACCCGCAACCTGTTCTCGCGGCGCGTCACGGTCTGCACGGATGGCGGTGATCTGACGGGCGTGATGAACCCCGGCGGGCGGCCGATCCACATTGCCAGCGAAGAGGACAAGAAGAAGATTCCCGAGGTCAAAGAGTTCTTCGTCGATGTGGGGATGAAGCCGGAGAAGGTGAAGAAGCAGGTCAAGATCGGCGACTATGTGGTGATGAACGAGCCGGCGATGGTCGCGGGTGATAAGTTCGTTTCCAAGGCGTGCGACAATCGCGTGGCGTGCTGGCTGGGGATCGAGTCGGTGCGGGCGATTGTGCAGAACAAGAGTGCGCTGGCGTGCGATCTGTATGTGGTGTTCACGGTGCAGGAAGAGGTCGGCCTGCGCGGTGCTCACACTGCGAGCTTCGGGGTGGAGCCGGACATCGCGATCGGCATCGACGTGACGCTGAGCTGCGACACGCCGGGCGTGCCAGCGGATGAGATGATTACCAAGCAGGGCGCGGGCGTGGGGCTGCACATCATGGACTCCTCGTTTATCGCCGATTACCGGCTCATCAACGAGCTGGAAGCGGTGGCGAAGAAGAACCGCATCCCGCACCAGCGAACGATCCTCGCACGCGGCGGCCAGGACGGCGCGGCGGGACAGCAGGCACGCACCGGCGCTCGCGCGGCGGGCATCGTCGTCGGCACGCGATACATCCACACGGTGACGGAGATGATCGACCTGGTGGATCTGGCGGCGGCGCGGGATCTGCTTGCGGCGTGGGCCGTGACGGTGAAGTGATCGGCGGCTACTGGGCTTGGTTGGATACTTGCAAATAGCAAAAAAAGACACCGAGGAGAGCAGGTGCTTTCCTCGGTATTCATATCCACTTGAATGTTGGGAAAGGTGTTCTGCTCGGAGAGCCGGACCGCCTAAATCGGTCCTGCGAAACTCAGTGCTTGGGCGTTTCCTCAACCTTCTTCTCTGTCGTGGTCGTCGTCTTGATGGTCTTGTCAGGAGTCTCGACGGTCTTGGTGGTCGTGCTCTTGTTCTGCGAAACGGTGTTGTCGCAGGCGGAGAGCAGGGCGGGGATGGCGGCCACGGATGCGCCGAATAAGGTGAAGATCATTGTGCGGCGGACCACGGTGGAGAGAGTCGGTTTGTTCTTGTGGAAATACATCGTCTGGTTCCTTTGCAGATCCGTCCAGGCAAGTGATGGCTCACGACTGAAACTTAGGAGGCGGTTGGCACATGGCTTGCTGGGTGAAGGGTGGATGATTTTCACTTCATTCCCGGCGCGGGTGCGTAGAAAAAGCCGCGATTGCTCGCGGCTTTGGGGGAGAAAACCTGAGTCCTATATATCAGGCACAACCAGCGAACCACGCGCTCAGGAACGCGAAGATGTCGCTGACGGTGTTCGCCGAGTCGTGGTTGAAGTCCGCCGCAGGCTGACCCGCGAACCAGGCGGTGAGGAAGTCGAAGATGTCCTGCACGTTGATCCCGCCGACACCGTTGAAGTTGGCGGGGCAGCAGGTGGTGGGGTTGTTGACCGGGCCGCAGACAGCGGCGAAGCCCTGGAAGGTGCCGGCGCAACCGGGGATGGTGGTGATGGCACAGTGCGTGCCGGTGCAGCAGGCCCCGGTGAGCGCGAGGCAGGAGTTCGGGCTGCAGGCGGAGCCGACGTTGAAGGTGTTGGAGCAGTTCGCGGCATCGGTGACGGAGCAGGTCGCGAGGTTGCAGCAGGCACCGATGGGGTTGATAAGGTTGATGAGCAGGACGTACGTGCCGGACTGGCCGTTGAACCCGGCGACGCGGATGATGTAGGTGCTGCCCGCGGTGAGCGTGACGGAGGGGATGCGGCTCTGCAAACCTCCGCTGGCACAGGCGGTGTTCAGCGAAGAATCATCATTGCATGCGATCTTGTTGCCATCCGTGGCGGGGCACGCGGTGTGGACGGTCAGAACTGTGTCAAAGCCCGAGCCGCAGGTGTCCACGGTGTAGTTGGCGGTGGCGGCAGGGGTGAAGGACCAGAAAACGTCCAGGGAACTGTTGGCGGCGGTGGCCTGGCCGCAGATG